>DASVUQ010000001.1:0-3208 GCA_036386975.1 Flavobacterium sp.
AAAGGACACAAAAGACCCAAAAAACCGGGAAAGAGAAAAGCAAAAATGATCATGCCTCAGCAGTAAGGGTTCAAAAGCTTCTAAACCGCCCTTTTTTTACAAGGGGACAGACTGTCTACTATGTGACTCTCGCCGAGATTGTTAGCCCCATAATCTACCAAGATGTACCTTCTTCAACTGTTGAATCAGGATATGGATGTAGGCTGACTTGGTTTTAAGAGTTGCAGAACCGTAAATATTATTGAAATATTATCGCTGACTTGGTAAAAATGTCGGTTAGTTCAACTTCTAGGGCTTTCGCTAGAACTTGAATAATATCCAAGGATACGTTTAGGTGATCGCTCTTGAGGTGATTTGTGGAAAGATTCGACTTTTCGAGTTGCAGAATATATTCGCGAGGAACACGCCGCCCCAAAGCACTTGTCTTGTCACTCAACTTACGAGAAGAAGTTTTGCCACGGAAAGCTCTCAAATGTTCACCTAACTCAGAATCCCACGTGACTCTATATATATACTTAACGTCAATCATAATAAAGCTTTTACTGTTGCTACTTGATAGAGACTTGGTAAAAATGTCGGTTAGTTCAAATTCTAAAGCTTTCGCTAGCACTTGAATAATATCTAAAGATACGGTTAGGTGATTGCTCTTGAAGCGATTTATGGAAGAATTCGGCTTTTCGAGTTGGTAGAGATATTTCTGAGAAACACGTCGCCCCAAAGCACTTGTCTTGTCACTCAACTTACGACGAGAAGTCTTGCCACGGAAAGCTCTCAAATGTTCACCTAACTCAGAATCCCACGTGACTCTATCTATATACTTAACGTCAATCATAATAATAAGGCTTTTACTGTTGCTACTTGACATACTCCCCAATTCAATTAATGTTGACAACTGTACAATAGTGTACGCAAAAAACTGTAGTTTGCCAATTAAAAACCAGCTTTGTACATCTTGCAATAGTCTTGTTTTAATCCCTGATAGAGTTTTAGGGTGTAGACCAAAGCGACTAGGCGGGCATACTAAAATTTCCCAGCCTAAGATGTTTCCATTCAATTGTTTCCCCAACAAGTGGGAGCGTACTTGGAAGCAACGGACTCGCCCTACGGCTACTGCTTTAAAAAAATCATGGTTTATATTTGTCAATATTATCTATGTCTGATTGATACTCTTTTGTTTTTTTATAATTTTGTACAGGAATTAACAAGTCCTGTTCAGGCTTAAGCATATGCTTTTGAAAAATGTATGGCCAGCTATTTTCATCTACTTTTATAAAAACAGCATAATATCCTAACCTAAACATATACATTTCACAGGGTTGTTTCCACTTATATACAGCAAACTTAATAGCTTCTACTTCCCGATATCTTAATAAAAAAACCGAAAAATTATTTTCGCTATCAGGGTTTTCTTCAACAATCATATCTCTTAATTTTGTTTCTAAATTGCTGGTTAAGTTGACTGCCGAAAAAAAACTATGATTGCATATGTGACTGCGCCAAAGAACAGAGATAAAAAACAATTTTAACTTTTTGTAATTGATGTTTGGCACTTTCCATAAATTTGCCTTATCATCTTTTTCAATATTTTTTTCTGCTAGTAAAATACTTTGAGCGTAATTATCAAATACTCCTAATCTTTGTTCACAATCTCTACACAAAATATCTGAAACGTAAATTCCACTTTGTATTTGCTGTGATTTAGATTTTTTTGAATACAATCGGCTAGCTTTATCACCATGTTTTACAGACCCAAATCCTTTATCTATGTTATCAGATGCGTTGTGAAAAAATTGTCTAGGTATAATGTGCGACTCTTTAGTTAATGGCTTATCTTGCAAACATAATTTGCACTGCATACTCTTTCTCCTTTAATAACCTTAATACTCTCATCCCTCAATACATACAGAGGAATCATTCTAGGATTTTTTTCACTTCTCCAGTTTACCACAGTATATTCCTTTGCACAAAAACACGGCTAGTTAGAATACTCTCCTTTTCTGATATTAGGAGAGCATAAAGGATGAAACTCTTCCTCGAAAAATTGTATTTTATTTTTTTCTATTATGCCTTCCCAATATTTGATTTGTTGATTTACATATTTGTCATTTACTATGGAAATAGCTACTTGTTGAGGGTTTGATTTAACAATTGCATCTAAAAGGTGCTGGTTAAAATGAGGAGTTTTATCTACCAGATTTTTATCAAAATTTAATGGGTTGGCAAGTACAACAAGTTTATTAGCACTAACAGTATTTTGTGTGAGTTCGTCATAAGCAAACTTGAGATATTCAGAATTTTCAATGAAGTTGAGTTTGTATGTTGATGTACCCTCGACAATACATAAGGGTTTAATGTCTGGCTCTTTGCAAAGTTTGTCAAATTTGTTTAAGATGTTTTCTGCTATTGCTTTGTTATATTTAATTTTTCGGATTTTTTCTCCTTGAGAATATAGGTGCAAAGCCCCATGAATATAAAAAACTCTTAGTCTATCATCCTTATGGGCAAAAGTTTTATCGAATATGGGATTTTCTTCAGACTTTTTTTCACTTTTTATAAAGAAATCTCGAAAATTTGTAGTATCTTCATCTGACATAAGGCTCCAGTAAACCAGTAAATCATAACCTGTATAGAACAAATTTTTATACTTTAATATTTCTTCCTTAACAGTGTTTAATACGTTTATGGGGATAACTTCTTGAGAAATATGGAAGTCTCTTACGGCTTGAATTAAAGTTTGTTGGATATTCTGATCAAGTTCGTCTCTTGTTTTAAAATTTGGTGGATTTGACTGCTCTGCTAAAATCTCATTAATTATTTTTTTATTCTCTCCTACAGTACTAAATTCTTTCCCTAGCAAAAGACTGGTATTTTTGTATTCAAAATTTCCTCGAATATTTTCCCATTGAAATAGTGGTTGTTTATTCATTTTTGTAGCTCTCGTTTAATTTCATAAATGAAGTTTAGCAATTTCTGGTTAGTATAGCCAAGGAAGTGGAAATGAGCTGAAATGATATTTGGAAGCGGTGACAGAACATAGCATTCCGTTTATGGGAATGGTAAAGCCTTAATTCTAGTAGACTTAGGCGCGAATACGCCTCCTATTTGCATCAACCCTTCAAGGCTTTTCCTTGGTAAGTCCACTTGAAGGGTTTAGCCATGGTGCGATTGAAATAATCAATGAAATCAAGGATGCGGTTTTTCAACTTCG
>DASVUQ010000002.1:0-1507 GCA_036386975.1 Flavobacterium sp.
ATGGAACGCGGTTCATTTTAACCGGGTTGAAAACGGTTGGGTGAAAAATGTAACGGCTAGGCATTTTGGATATTCCTGCGTAAACCTTGGGCCGGAAAGTAAAAACATTACCGTTGATAGTTGCCGGTACCTTGAACCAAAATCGCAGGTCACTGGTGGAAGAAGGTATTCGTTCAACAATGATGGACAGTTGAACCTTGTAATGAATTGTTTTTCTTCAGAAGGGCGCCATGACTATGTCACCGGTCAAAAAGTTCGTGGGCCCAATGTGTTTTATAATTGTAAATCTGAAAAAGCAAAAGCAGATATTGGTCCTCATCATCGCTGGGCCATCGGCACCCTTTACGATCATATTACAACTGACGGAGAGATCAACATACAAGATCGCGGCAACTGGGGTACAGGACACGGATGGTCAGGCGTAACACAGGTGATCTGGAATTGTGTTGCCAAACGTGCAGCCGTTCAAGACCCCTGGGCATCAGGCAAAAACTACGTGATCGGGTTAAAAGCAAAAAGGTATGAAGGCAGATTAAAGGACCGGCCACAAACGGAATGGGAAGGAGTAAGTGGTGCAGGATTGGTGCCATCCTCGCTTTACAAAGCGCAGTTGAATGCAGCAAACAAGAGCAATGCTGTCAAAAATAATTAGTAGAATAAATCTGCGACTGTTAGCCACGCTGCATTTACAGGGATTTGACTCACTTTACCTGCGGAGACGGTCAATCGCCACGTCAAAAAACTAGGCTATTATTGTACTTATTTGTTCAGTCTCTTTTAGTAAGTTGGCATTTAATACAATAAAGCAGTTTTCAGCATAACTATTATATGCCACATTCTTTAGGAATGAAATAATATATAATAAGAAATGTGTGCTAACTATTGCCTAGCTGTTTACCCACGAATTGCCTTTTTACAAGCAATTTTGAGGACTGATTATCATTTCAGTCTGAAAAAATAAAAATTTAAACTCTTAGATTTTGGTTCTTTAAACATTTCTAAGAAGGAAATGGCTCCTTTCCTTTCCGGCTTGCTTTAAAGAAAGACAGTCTATTGTTAATGCTTTAATAGGATAAAAATATTATTGAATTTCGGAATGAAAATTTAATAAAAAACTGAAGAGATTGACATCTGGCTGTATACCTAATTTTTTACGTAAACGGTACCTTGCCAGCTCTACACTTTTAATGCTGATGTTCATTATTTGTGCAATTTCTTTACTCGACAAGTTTAGTCGGAGGTAGGCACACAGTTTTAATTCACTTGGCGTAAGATTAGGAAATTGAGTTTTTAGCGTAACAAGGAAATCACTGTGCACTTTATCAAAATGAACGGCAAATTGTTCCCAATTTTTTTTCATTTTGTCTTCCCCCAACATGCGAATGATCTTTTTATAATCTTCCGATTCGGTGTCGACATCTTTTACCTTCTTCATTCGCACAAACTCTTCTTTCACTTTTACCAGCATTTCACCTTTTTGAATAAGATTAAGTGTGGTCGATGCTAA
>DASVUQ010000003.1:0-3416 GCA_036386975.1 Flavobacterium sp.
AAGACGATTAAACTAACATGTAGCGTAGGGTAGTTTTTAACTCAAACGTTTTCGCTTGTAATACTGTTAAAAAGAATTTGAATTATGCTATTTTAAAAACAGAAACACTTAAAGAAGGTAGTACTAATCCTACTGAAAAATCCCTTCCATTCCATGGAATATTTTCAATAGCAATCGTACCCTCATTATGTATACCGCTTCCCCCGTAAGCTATTGCATCGGTATTTAAAATTTCTTGTAAAGTTCCTTGTATGGGTAGGGCTAATCTGTAATTGTGCCGTACTACAGGTGTAAAATTACATACGACAATAAGGTCTTCTTCTGGATTATTTCCTTATCGGGTATAAGAAATTACAGCATTTTGATGATCGGAATAATCAATCCATTCAAAACCTTCGGGACTAAACTGTATTTCGTATAATGCGGGTTGTGATTTATACAAATTATTCAGGTCTATGATTACTTTGCGGATGCCCTGATGATAAACGGATTCCAGTAAATGCCAGTCCAGGCTACTTTCAAAATTCCACTCACTGCTTTGCCCGAATTCAGCACCCATAAAAAGCAACTTTGTACCGGGATGCGTGAACATGTATGCGTAAAGGAGTCGTAAATTTGCAAATTTTTGCCATTCATCTCCTGTCATTTTACCTAATAAAGACTGTTTTCCATATACCACTTCGTCATGGGATAACGGTAGCATAAAATTTTCTGTAAAGGCATAAGTCAATGAAAAAGTGATTTCATTCTGATGGTATTTTCTATATACGGTATCTTTTTGAAAATATTGAAGCGTATCATTCATCCATCCCATCATCCACTTCATTCCAAATCCCAGACCTCCTGCAAATGTGGGTTTTGACACCATGGGAAACGAAGTACTTTCTTCGGCAATAGTCTGTACGTCCGGGAAATTAAGGTACACTGCTTCATTAAAATCTTTTAGGAAACTAATAGTGTCAAGATTCTCGCGGCCGCCAAAAATATTAGGCTCCCACTCCCCTTCTTTCCTCGAATAATCAAGGTATAACATGGAAGCCACGGCATCGACACGCAGGCCGTCGACATGATAGTGCTGTAACCAGAAAATCGCGTTGCTGATCAGGAACGAACGTACTTCATTTCTGCCATAATTAAACACCAAACTTTTCCAGTCGGGATGATAGCCTTTGCGGCGGTCCGGATGTTCGTAAAGATGAGAACCATCAAAATAACCAAGCCCATGTGCATCATCAGGAAAATGCGATGGTACCCAATCCAGGATTACACCAATGCCGGCCTGATGAAATTTATCTACGAGGAACATAAAATCCTCTGGTTTTCCAAAACGGGATGTTGGGGCGAAATAGCCTACTAACTGATACCCCCAGGAAGGATCATAAGGATATTCCATGACAGGCATAAATTCGACATGGGTAAATCCCGTTTCTTTTACATATTGTACTAAATCATCTGCCATTTCTAAATACGTCAGAAAACGGTTGTCCTCAACATTGCGTTTCCAGGAACCTAAATGTACCTCGTAAACAGAAAAAGGTTGATCTAATTTGTTATGGTTGCCCCGGGTGTTCATCCACGATTCATCTTTCCAATTATACTTTAAATCCCATATAACAGAAGCGGTATGTGGCGGATGTTCGCAATACAAAGCAAATGGATCTGCTTTTTCAGTAATAATCCCATCATTATGAGACTGTATCTTATATTTATAGGTTGACCCTTTTTGTATATCTGGAATAAAGCCCTCCCAGATACCTGATCCATCCCAGCGTACCAGTAACTGATGTTCACCCTGTATCCAGTAATTAAAATCACCAACTACGGACACTGATTTTGCAGAAGGTGCCCAGACAGCAAAATATACCCCCTTAGTGCCGTTTACTTCTATTAATCGGGCACCTAATTTTTCATATAGTTTAAAATGTTTTCCGGCTTTAAATAAATCAATATCAAAATCAGTAAAAAGGGAATGCGGGATTACTTTGCTCATTTGTTTGTTTATAAATTTAATTTTTCTAATAACCCATAATACTCTGGATCCCTCTTAACGGTATAACTGCCCATCGTGGCCGGGAATTAAGTTCATAACCTAATTCATATACTGCTTTTTCAAGAATGCAATACCGTAGTAAAAACTCAATTTCATGACTGTAGCCGATGTTGAGGTTTCCGGATTGCGCTTTCTCTATGTAGGTTTCCAGAAAAGTCCCTACAAAATATTTGAATAAAATTTCTGCTGCCGCAAATAATTGCTCCTGATCGTAAGGATAATCTTCTTTATGGTTAAAAATGGTAGCGTAAATAGCATAATGAAACGAACGGAACATGCCTGCCACATCTTTTAAAGGAGGCTGTTTTACCTTTCTGTCACGAATGGTGCTTTCCGGTTCGCCCTCAAAATCCAGTAAATAAAAATCTTCGCCGCTTACTAAAACCTGACCTAAATGATAATCGCCATGAATCCTGATCCGCTCTCCTTTCATCTTTGTCCAGTCAAAGTCTACAAAATGCTTTCGTACGGATTTTTTGTTTTCCAGGAACTGATGCGCCAGTTCTAATGCCAAGCCGTCCAGTTTATGAAGGCTGTTTTCCGTAATGTTTAAACGATTCTGGAACTGGTACAATAACCTGTTCTTTAACCAAACCGTATAATCGCCGTTATAAGTAGTAGGTGTAAATGCGGTGTCATGGATGTCGCTTCCCAAAGCAAGGTGCATCTCGGCCGTACGTCTTGCCAGCGTTTGTATCCGCAAGAAGAGGCTGAGGCCAGCCCAATCAATAATTTCAGGTGGGATTTCATTAATTTTTAAACGTTTGAATAAAGGAATGTCCGGTAAATTCTCTATTTTAATTTTCTTATTTTTAAGATTGGCAAAAACACCGTCTATTTCTTCTGTCATGAATTTCCACGCATCGCCCTGATTCGGTACTAATTCCTGCATTAGGCCTAATGTGATGTTGCCTTCAGAAAGTTCAAGGTTAATGCTTCCGAGATAGGCAGGCGAGTTTTTAAAATGCATGCGTTCTGTAAGGAACCGGCTGATCTCGTAATCCGGATTGGTACTGACATATATTCTTCTGAAAATTTTAAGCACATACACATCATTATAAATTATTGATGTATTACTTTGTTCGACGCCCATGAACCTTGAAGAGGCATACTTGCTTTCTTCAAGCTCCGATCCTTTATGAAAAACCAGCTTACTATCGGTTTTGGGTTTAGAGTCTACTATTTTATCAAAGATCAGCTTCCGAAAATCTTCCTGATGTAAAGCATCTATTAAATAACCGGCTTGTCCAGCCATTTTTACGGGAGCAATAATAGTATTGCTATCCAATTCCTCTTCTGCCATAAACGATAAGGGCATAAAATAATGCTGGAAAAATGCTTCTTTAAAATTTACTTCCAATAAAAC
>DASVUQ010000004.1:0-6039 GCA_036386975.1 Flavobacterium sp.
GAGGTTAGTAAAAGGTTTACTTTTAAAAATATAGAACTTATTAACAAATATGAAGCACAAGGGAAAAGTGTCGTGCTCATGTGCGCGCATTATGCCAGTTGGGAATGGCTTATTGTACTGGCAAAATATATTGATTATAAAAGTATTGCTGTTTATAAAAAATTAGGCAATAAATACTTTGACCGCCTGGTTATTAATATCAGGAAAAAATTTGATGCCCATTTAATCGAATCCGGCAAATCAATTGAACTCATGGAAGAAAATGAATCAAAAGGTATAAAAGCATTTTATGGTTTTGCCAGTGACCAGTCACCTCAACTAATCAGGGCTAAGTACTGGGATGATTTTATGGGTATTAATGTCCCCGTTTACACAGGCGCAGAAATGATTGCAAAGCGTCTGGACTTTAATATGATTTTTGTAAAAGTCAAGAAAGTAAAACGAGGGTACTATCAGGCAACCATCTGCCCGCTAGTCGACAACCCGTTGGAAGTCCCGGATTATGAAATTACCAGCCTCTATTTGCGGGAAGTAGAAAAACAAATCCTGGAAGCCCCTGAATTTTACTTCTGGACGCACAAAAGATGGAAACATGCAGGTAAAAACCCTAATCTGCAAACCACTGCTTAACCATTTCTTTCTCCAGAGGCTGTGCATTTTTGTGGATAAATTCATTAGATGTTGGGTTATAGCTGTAATCCTTTGACCATTCCTGATGATTGGTTGCAAGTGTTTTTATACTTTCACAAACAAACTCGATTTCTTTATTGGTTGTTGTAGGGTGCACAGACATTCTAATCCAGCCTGGCTTATGAATTAAGTCTCCTGAGTCTATCTTACACACGAGGTGGTGTGATGTTTCTTCATTTACATTTAACAAATAATGGCCATATGTCCCTGCGCAACTACAGCCGCCACGGGCCTGGATGCCGAATTTATCATTCAATAGCTTTACGCCCAGGTTAAAGTGCAGGTCATCAATATAAAAAGAAATAACCCCTAGCCTGTTTTGATGGTTCTTAGCTAAAATAGTAATATTAGGAAAATTATTCAATTCTGAAAAAATATAATCTACAAGTTCATGTTCCCTCTTAAGAATAGCGTCAATTCCCATTTTCTCCTTGAGTTGTATGGCTAAAGCTGTTTTTATTACCTGAAGGAACCCGGGGGTGCCACCATCTTCACGTGCTTCAATATTATCAATATATTTATGTACTCCCCAGGGATTAGTCCAGCTTACAGTGCCTCCTCCGGGATTATCGGGCACCAGGTTCTTATATAATTTTTTATTAAACACTAAAATTCCTGAAGTTCCCGGGCCACCAAGAAATTTGTGTGGAGAAAAGAAAATGGCATCCAGGTAACTTTCCGGGTCTTCCGGATGCATATCTATTTTTACATAAGGGCCGGAACAGGCAAAATCTACAAAACAAAGTCCGTTATTTTGATGCATCAGCTTGGCTACTTCGTAATAAGGCGTATGGATACCGGTAACGTTCGAACAGGAAGTTATCGAAGCAATTTTCACTTTTCTGTCATGATACTGACGTAACACATCGTTGAAGTTATCAAGGCAAAAAAGGCCTTCTTTACAGGCAGGAACAACAACAACATCAGCAATTGTTTCTAACCACGACGTCTGATTGGAATGGTGCTCCATGTGGGAAATAAAAACTACAGGCCTGTTTTCTTCGGGTATCGCAGTATATTGTTTTAAATTTTCTGGTATTTTTAATCCTAATATTCGCTGAAATTTATTGACTACTCCGGTCATTCCTGTCCCATCCGTAATAAGAACGTCATCAGAACTGGCATTAACATGCGTTTTTATAATCTTTCTGGCATGATGGTAAGCAAGCGTCATGGCGGTTCCTGAAACCGTAGTTTCCGTATGGGTATTAGCCACAAACGGGCCAAATTCATTAATAATTTTTTCTTCAATAGGGCGGTACAACCTGCCACTGGCTGTCCAGTCCGTGTAAACAATTTGTTGCTTTCCGTAAGGAGAAACAAACTCCTGCTCTATCCCAATAATATTTTTTCTAAACTGTAAAAAATATTGTTCTAACTGAGTCCCTAGAATATTATTTTTTATTGTAATCATAATATTAGATTTGGATGTAAAGATATGGCTTTTGAGTTTCTTAAGTAGTTACAAATCTTAAATAATACATCCGTATATTATCAAAGTTATGATTCTTTTTAAACAAAATTTTTGCAACATTAAATCTAAAAATTTACATTTTAATGTAACTATGTTTAAGAACGTTGGTAAAAAAAGTTTATATTAAATGATACAAAGAGAATTGCGGGTTTAAGCATAATTTAAAATATGTTTTGTATCTTTGAATGCTTAATCGAAAGTTTCGGCTTTCTTGATCTGCAACCACGCAAAGCTTAAGGACGTTAGCGGTAATTGTAAAAATCAATCGTGTAAGGAAATGTACTTTAGAATAAAAATTGTATTTTTGTTAAACTAAACTTTTTATTATGACAGCTATTATTAACTTATTCAAAAAATCAGACTTTAAAGACACCGGATTAAGAGGCACTGTTGAAGGACGGTTATATGTTGACAAAAAAGTTTTCTATAATAGAACAGAAGTTAGAGAGGCCATCGAGAACCTAAAAAAATCTGTTGCAATACAAGAACAGATAAAAGCGAATAGAGCTTAACTATTATGCCTTACAATCTGCTCTTACTCCCTGTAATTGTTGGCTATTTTATTTTAATATATTCTCATTATTTTAAATACAATACACAAAGGCTATCGCAAAACAGAATTATATTTGAATCTGTTTCTGTAGCTTTAATCATAATTGCTATTGGGTTTATAATTAGAACATTTATGGAGTGGCTGTTCCCCGATGTTACACCAAATACTATTACATTTCTCAAAATAATTCCTATCAAGAAAGTAGACTATTTGTGGACAGTTGTTTTTTCGTGTCTTGCTTCTATTAGCCTGGTAATTCTATCTAATTTATACTTTTTGTGGAGATTTAAGAAGTCCCAGTTAATAGGTTGGGCTGTTGATAAGAACGGAGATGAATTAGAAAAGCTTTTTAAAAAGTCTGTTGATGATGCACTATTTATACAAGTGACATTAAAAAATGATAAAGTTTACATAGGTTATTCAGAAATTATACCAATTCCTCAAAAAACGAATTACCTTACACTTACTCCTGTTTTAAGTGGTTACAGAGACGATAAAAAACAATTACACATAACAACTGATTACTTTGGTATTATTGATGACTTTTTGAAAGGATTAGATAATAACGAAAAATCTTTAACTTTGAATACAGATGTTATAATTAAACAAGATGAAATTTTAACTGCTGGTATATACGAACAAGAGATATTTGATAAGTTTAATAATCCAAGAACTGAACCTGAAGAATCAAAAAGAGATAGAAGGGCCTAAATCAACTGAATAAAACAATTACTGCTAACGGAGATTATCTACCGCGGTTCCTTTTAAATATATAAAACCCTTTCATAATGTATACTGAAAGGGTTTTACTTATAAATAAAAACTTTTAAATTCCAGCAATAGCTTTTATTTCATCAATAATTTTCAAAGCAAGGTCATCCGCTTTCTGTTGCGTTGCTGCTTCCGTATAAATACGGATAATAGGCTCCGTATTTGATTTTCTTAGATGTACCCAATTTTCGGCAAAATCAATTTTTACACCATCAATCGTAGTACAATTTTCGTGTTTGTATTTGTCTGTCATGGCTGTAAGAATAGCATCAACATCAATTTGGGGTGTCAGTTCGATTTTATTTTTACTCATATAATATTCCGGATACGAAGCACGAAGTTCAGAAACTTTAATTTTTTTATAGGCCAGATGTGTTAGGAATAAGGCGACTCCTACAAGGGAATCCCTTCCGTAATGCAACTCGGGGTAAATAATACCGCCATTGCCTTCACCACCTATTATAGCGTTGTTTTTTTTCATCAGCTCGACTACATTCACCTCTCCTACCGCACTGGCTTCATATTGCCCTCCATGGTGTTGGGTCACATCGCGCAAAGCCCTTGAAGAAGACATATTAGAAACCGTATTTCCCGGCGTTTTAGATAAAACATAATCGGCACAGGCTACCAATGTATATTCTTCGCCAAACATTTCCCCGTCTTCGGATATAAAAGCCAGACGGTCTACATCCGGGTCTACAACAATCCCTAAATCAGCCTGCTCTTTGACGACCAATTCCGAAATATCTGTCAGGTGTTCTTTTAAAGGTTCCGGATTATGAGGGAAATGTCCGTTGGGTTCACAATATAACTTTACGACTTCGACACCCATCAACTCTAATAATTTTGGAATAATAATACCTCCCGAAGAATTTACGCCATCAACAACCACTTTAAATTGGGCTGCCTTTACAGCATCAATATCCACCAATGGTAAATGCAGTACTTCATCAATATGGATATCCATATAAGCATCATTGGCTGTAATTTCACCTAAATTATCTACATCACAAAAATCAAAAGCTTCATTTTCGGCAATGGCTAAAATATGCTCACCGTTTTTTCCGCTAAGGAATTCTCCTTTTTCATTAAGCAATTTTAAAGCATTCCATTGCTTGGGGTTGTGAGAAGCGGTAAGGATAATGCCACCATCGGCTTTTTCCAAAGGAACGGCCACTTCTACAGTAGGAGTTGTAGAAAGCCCTAAATCAATAACATTAATTCCCAGGCCTATGAGCGTGTTCATTACCAGATTGTGGATCATAGGCCCGGAAATCCTGGCATCACGGCCTATTACTACCGTTAGTTTTTCTTTTTTTGAATACGCTTTAAGCCACGTTCCATAAGCAGAGGCAAACTTAACCGCATCGACGGGAGTCAGGTTATCACCTACTTCTCCGCCAATAGTCCCGCGAATCCCTGATATTGATTTTATTAAAGTCATGTAGTTATTTATTTTTTTTAGAAAGTACAAATATAAAAGGTTTGATATAACGAAATATAAAGTCATTCATTTTTAAATTCTCCTTAAAGAAATACTTTAAAATCCTTTTACTATTTTTACAGAAAATCAATTGGGCCTTGTCCACTACAACCCATCACAGTAAAAATGAATTTTCTTGCCCACATCTATCTTTCCGGTGAAAATGACCTGATCAAAATCGGCAACTTTATGGCTGATGGTATCAGGGGAAAACAATTTGAAAAATTTCCGGAAGAAGTGCAAAAAGGGATCCTCTTACATCGCAATATTGACACTTTTACTGATGCCCATCCTGTTTTCAGGACCAGTACCAAACGTTTGCACGAAAAGTACCATCATTATGCAGGTGTGATTGTAGATGTATTTTACGATCATTTTCTGGCCAAAAACTGGGCGCATTATTCTGATGAAAAACTAAGCAGTTTCGTTGCCCGCTTTTATACTTCGTTAGAAGAAAACAAATCTATACTTACAGAAAAAACAATTGGAATGATGCCTTATATGATACGGTATAACTGGTTAGAGAGCTATCAGACAACCGCCGGCATTGCAACTTGCCTGTCCCAAATGGACAAACGTACCAGGAACGACCCGGGCATGCGTTTTTCGCTAAATGAATTACACGTGTACTACAAAGAATTTGAAGAAGAATTTACTACTTTTTTTAAAGAACTCCGTGCTTTCTCTCAACAATTAATAACAACATTATAAATTAAGATCAATACTTTCTAATAAATTAAATGTACAATGTTTAAAAAATACGTATTACTCCTGCCCTCTTTTTTTATATACTTTACGATTACTACGGCTACGGCCCAGAAGGGATTAATAACTCCAAAAGCAATGGTTGTTTCTGCAAGGGAAGAAGCTTCAAAAATAGGGGCTGACATTATGCAAAAAGGCGGTAATGCTTTTGATGCTATGGTAGCTACTGAGCTGGCACTGGCAGTGGCTTATCCTTATGCAGGCAATATCGGCGGTGGTGGATTTATGGTCTACAGGAAATCCAATGGAGAAACGGGTGCTCTGGATTACAGGGAAAAAGCACCTCTTAAAGCATCAAAAGAT
>DASVUQ010000005.1:0-5835 GCA_036386975.1 Flavobacterium sp.
TTTCAATTTTTTCTGAAGTTTAAAATACTGTAATTATGAATAATATATTTAAACTTAATTTGGTGTTTGTTGGATTCCCGATTATATTATGTTTGTTTGAGATTATTATTAAAGGAATGCTTTTTATCGGATTGCTTTCAACAATACTTACAGGAATTTTTCAAGTAGTATTTGGCATAAAAATGTTAATTGATGAACCCAAAGACATAAACCTTAAAATTTATATTGTGCTGGTCCTCTTGTTCTTTATACTTTTGTATATTATGAAGCATGATGTTCTTTATTCTGAATATTTAACTTTTTTACTATTCGCAATGCCTTCATTCTTAGCAATCTACTTTTCAATAATCCTGTACCGAAAAACTAAAAGATTATGAAAACAGTAAAATAGCCGAATTAAAGACAATTGGCTTACAAAACTGATTGTAAAAATTATGAAATAATAAAAAAATTTAATCAAAACTTTCAATTTTTTCTGAAAGTTTAAAACACTGTAATTATGAAAACTATAAATAAAATAAATTATCTATTTATGGCAATACCAATAATACTGGGCCTTATTGGAATTTTTAATTCGGACTTTTATATTTATACAGCAATTTCATTTATCCTTTTAGGAATATTTCAGGTTGGCGTTGCTTTGTCCTACAACTCTAATTTAAAAGAAAACATTCATTTCAAAATTTATGGGTATTGTGTAATTATTTACCTCTTCATTTTCTTTACTAGTTCTTATTGGTGGGATTTTATGGAAATTAATGACATTTTTATTTTTATCGTTTTTATTATCCCTCCACCAGCTTTAGCAATCAATTTTTCAATAATCCTGTACCAAAAAACCAAAAGATTATGAAAGCTTTAAAAATACTTAACACCATCGCTATTGGAATTCCTGTCTTCCTTGTATTAATAGAAGGACAATTATCACTCCTAGTAATTTTTTCTACTGTAGTAACAGGATTTATTCAGGTATTAATTGGTAGTATACTATTCTTTAAGAATCCACGAGATCCATATATAGTAGTGTATCTTATATTGGTAGCTACTTTCTTTATTCTCATAAATATTTTGGGTGAAAACAAATACAAAATTTTGTTAATGCCACTATATCTTTGCATATACCTCTCAATAATTGTTTATACCAGAAAAAATAAGAACAACCCTTTCTTAACCGCAGAATGGAATGACCTGGTAGTAATTAACTATAAAATTGATCCGAAGATTCTGGAAAGTTACATCCCTACAGGCACTGTAATCGATTTATGGAACGAGAAATGCTATATCAGCCTGATCGGGTTTATGTTTGAAAACGTAAAGGTACTAGGGATCAAAATACCGTTTCATGTTAATTTTGAAGAAGTAAACCTTCGTTTTTATGTAAAGCGCTTAGAGAATAATGAATGGAAACGCGGCGTGGTTTTCATCAAAGAAATTGTCCCAAAACATGCAATCTCAACAGTCGCCAATACATTGTACAAAGAACATTATGAGACGCTGAAAATGCGGCATTCCAAAACTGAAAATGAAACTTCAAAAGTATTCCGTTATGAGTGGCAAAAGGATAAAAAATGGAATACTATTACGATGCAGACAGCGAAAAACCCGTTTCTGATAGCACCGGGTTCAGAAGCAGAATTTATTACCGAGCATTATTTTGGTTATACCCAATACAGCAAAAACAAAACCATTGAATACGGAGTGACCCATCCCCGATGGGAACAGTTAGAGGTAATCAATTATACAATTGATGTCGATTTTGAAAGTACCTACGGCAGTGATTTTGCCTTTCTTCAAAACGTACAACCGGTTTCCACCTTTTTAGCTTTAGGTTCAAAAATTACCATTGAAGGCAAAAAAATAATTAAATAAATCTGACATGAACTTAAACATCATTAGCTACCTGATCTATCTGATGATAACCATTTTTATCATCATCAGAGTTGGAAAAATTTGTTACCGTAATGGAAATGTATTCGTCTCTGAACTCATTCCCGACCATAAGCAACTGTGCGAAAAAGTAAACAAAGTATTACTATTAGCGTATTATCTTTTAAATATCGGGTATTGCACCATGACCTTAATCCAATGGAAAAAAATTCAGGATACAGTCCAGTTAGTAGAAACAGTTGCGCTCAGGACAGCTATTATCATTTGTATCATTTCATTATTGCATTATATCAACATTTTTATAATAACTAAATACATTCAAAAATTAATTTTAACTACTTAAAAAATTCTATTATGGAAACTACAAAAATTTTAATCGGTTATGCTTTTTATTTACCCATCGCGCTTTTTCTTACCTTTTATGTGTCAAGAACATTATTCCAAAACGGAAAAATTTATATGCTTGATATTTTTAAGGGAAGGGAGGAAATTGCCAACGCTACCAATAAGCTTTTCGAAACGGGATTTTACCTCCTGAATATCGGCTTTGCACTAATAATCCTGGAGATGAACATCTACGATAATAGCTACCAATCTTTAATAGAAGCATTAAGTTATAAAATCGGAGGATTCTCTATATACCTTGGCATCATGCTTTTCTTTAATTTGTATTTCTTTTTTAGAGGAAAAAGAAAATCAAGACAAACAGAAATGACAAGTCATAGATAAAGATTTGTTGTTCATTAAAATAATTGAATTCATTGGCAACGTAAATAGGTTCCATGGCAATTAAAGAAATAAATATACATTTTTTATGTGAAGCGCCTCGGAAATGACGAATAAATGCACCATAGTTATAATAAACTACCTTTGGGCTCTGCCCCGAGGTATTAATAAAATAATAACCGCAGATTCACAAATTTTCTAAAATCATTTTTTAATATCTTAATCTGTGGCTAAAAAAATCGAAGCAGAGCTTTGAGGAATTAAACCTAAAGAGATTAAAAATGGCGAAAGCATCTACAGCGGTAATTTAATGAAACACCTGCAACCTGTTTTTGCCTTTTAGCTTTAGGTTCAGAATTACTATAGAAGGCAAAAAATAATTAAATAAATCTAATATGAGTTTTATTATCCCCAACTGGCTAATCATCTTAAGTGGTATTGGCCAAATTTTTACAGCATTAATTTATCCTTACATCCGCCACCAAGTTTTTGATTGGTATAATGATGTAAAACAACTAAAACCATTGAATCAGGAAATTGCAAAAACCTACGGAAAGTACATCCAGGGATTAAACTTTTCGTTCGGATTAATAGCGATTCTATTTACTAATGAACTAAAAGAACAATCAGCACTTGCCGTTGCCCTGACAGGATTGATTGCCGCTTATTGGGTTGGAAAAGTCGCTACGCAAATTGCTTATTATCCCATGTATGAGATCCCTAAACGATTACTTTTTAAAATAGGAAGTTATGGTATGAATGCTTTATTTGTGTTATTTGCTATAGTAAATGCTGTATTGTTTGTTCATAATCTTATAGGCCATTACAAGTTATAATGATGACTACAATACATATAACTACAAAAATCCGCGCACCTAAGCAAATCGTTTTTGACCTGTCCAGGAATATCGATGTACATCAGGATTCCGCAAGCCAGACAAACGAAAAAGCCATTGCCGGGGTAACATCAGGATTAATTGGTTTTAATGAAACCGTAACATGGCGCGGCAGGCATTTTGGGATATATCTTACCCATAAGAGCAGGATGACAGCTATGGACTTATACGATTATTTTGTTGATGAAATGGAAGAAGGATTATTCAAATCCTTCCGGCACGAACATTTTTTTGAAGAAGAAAATGGTACTACTATAATGACTGACCGTTTACAATATGAAACACCATACGGAATGGTTGGAAAATTATTTGATTTTATAATGCTGAAAAGGCATCTGACCCGTTTTCTACAAAATAGGAACCTGGCCTTAAAAAGATTATCTGAAAATAAATCATCAAGCTTTTGCCTAACCTGATGTAATTATAACTGAATTAAAATAAATATCATAATCCTGGTTATGAGTTATTCTTTAGATTTTTGTTTGTCTTTGAAACCCGGGGAAGAAGGTTCCACTTTAAGGCCAATTTTACCCGTTTTGCAGAAAAAGGATACCATTAATCACTTTTATATCAATTCATTGTGTTTTTAATTCCTCGCAAAGGTGCTAAGACCCAAAGCTATAGGGGAATGTATTCGCTGCCCTGCCTTATTTTTTAAAGTTATATCGGCACACCACTGTTCCCGTGTTACTTAAAAAACGAAAAATTTTTTGATAGCCCCGATTGAAGCGGCATCCTGCGCTTTTTTGCGCAGATAGAGCGGAAAGCGGGACAAAAGCAATGGCAACAGTAAATTTTGTGCTTCTGATAATTCATTGGATTTAAAAAATTGTAAATTTTTCGGGATCCTTATCTACTTTTTTAAAAATATAAAATAAGACCCATTATTTTAATTTAGCTATATATTTATAGGTTTGTCATTGCTTGTTGGATTTATGCAGATATAATAATTAACACATACAATTAATAATTAAAAGTAATTAAAAAAAGGAAGCTTCCACTTCCTTTTTTTAATTTGCTACTTCACTGATAAACTTTATCCGCATCAATCGAAGTTCGTCAATATCATATTCGCCCTCAAATGCTGCCAGGGCATCTTCTATTTTATCCGTTTCCGATTCCATAAAATAGTCATAGATCTCTTCCTGCTGTTCGTCATCGAGCATATCATCTACCCAATATCTAATATTTAATTTTGTTCCGGCGTAAACGATTTGTTCCATCTCTTTGATAAGGTCATCCATATTCATTCCTTTTGCTGAAGCAATATCATCAAGAGGCAATTTCCTGTCAATATTCTGGATAATATATAACTTATTTATTGAATTGGCTCCTGTGGATTTTACCACCAGGTCATCCGGACGGGTGATGTCATTTTCTTTGACATACGTAGTAATCAATTTAACAAAGTCGTTACCGTACTTCTTCGCTTTACCTTCTCCAACACCATGGATATTATTGAGTTCTTCTATGGAAACTGGATATTTAAGTGCCATGTCTTCCAGGGACGGGTCCTGAAAAACCACAAATGGGGGGACACCTAGTTTCTTTGCCACTTTCTTTCGTAGATCACGCAACATGCTCATTAAAGCTTCATCTGCTACTCCGGAAGATTTTGCTGCGGTAACAATAGCTTCATCTTCGGTTTCATTATATTCATGGTCTTCAGACATCAAAAATGAAGTGGGTCTATCAATAAAATCCATTCCTTTTTCTGTGACCTTAAGAATACCATAGGTTTCAATATCTTTTGATAATAAGCCTTCTACAAGTACCTGACGGATTAGCGCCATCCAATAACGTTCTTCAAAATCGGAACCACCGCCAAAATAAGGTTGTGTATCTGTCCTATGTGCTTTTATCGTGGCATTTACTTTCCCTGTAAGTGTATAAATAATTTCTTTTGATTTGTATAAGTGCTTGGTATCTCTTACAATCTTAAGTAACTTAACTACTTGGTCTTGTGCTTCAATTTTGGTTTTTGGATTTCTGACATTATCATCCATATCTGCCCCCTCACCTGTTTCGCTGTCAAATTCTTCACCAAAATAATGCAGTAAAAACTTTCTCCTAGACATAGAAGTTTCAGCATAGGCAACCACTTCCTGTAACAGGGCAAAACCTATTTCCTGCTCTGCAACAGGTTTACCTGACATGAATTTTTCTAATTTTTCTACATCCTTATAGGAGTAGTATGCTACGCAATGCCCTTCTCCTCCATCACGGCCTGCACGTCCGGTTTCCTGATAATAACTTTCCAGTGATTTAGGAATATCATGATGGATCACAAAACGAACATCCGGTTTATCAATTCCCATTCCAAAGG
>DASVUQ010000006.1:0-5665 GCA_036386975.1 Flavobacterium sp.
ACAGACCAGAATATCTATGATATTGATTTAAATAAACCTGTTGCCATCATTATGGGTTCTGAAGACCGGGGCATCAATCCGTCCGTTCTAAAAATTGTAGATGAAAAAGCCAAATTGCCTATGTTTGGAACTATTGGATCCTTAAATGTTGCTGTGGCGTGCGGTGCTTTTTTATATGAAGCCATAAGACAACGGGGATAATGAGAATTACGCTTTTGGTAGATCATTGTCATTCTTGTTTTTTTCTATATAATCGTAAATCACAGTAGGATCAGATATAAAAAAAGAATCATTTTCCGTTTCGAACCCAGGTGTTACCTCTTCAGATAGTGGTGGAAGGTTTACAAAGTTACCGTTTTCATCAAAACGTTGTAAAAACTTATCTTCTACAGGATTAAATTCCGGTTTTTCCCAATCGTATTGTAACAGTTTCTTATACTCCGGTGTCTTATACCATAATGCAAATCCGAATCCGGTAGTTAAGCCTGATAAATGCCCTTCCCAGGAAATAGTATCATCAACATCAGGGAAAACGTACCAGACTAAT
Source organism: Flavobacterium sp. (assembly GCA_036386975.1). GTDB lineage: Bacteria > Bacteroidota > Bacteroidia > Flavobacteriales > Flavobacteriaceae > Flavobacterium. The sequence continues at coordinate 548 of DASVUQ010000006.1, forward strand.
CCTCCGTAAATAAAAACGATGATGAGCGATAATGCGACCAGTCGATAATATTTTGTTAGTATCCCTTTAAAAAAAATAAAACTTACCAACACATAGATCAATCCACTGGCACCGATGTGATACGATGGCCTGCCTACAATCCATGTTAGTAATCCTGATAGTATAATTCCGAATAAAAGCACCTGAAAAAAATGTGCCCTGTAGAAATACCTTAAGGCAGCAATCAGAACAAACAAGGGTACTGTATTATTAAAAAGATGCTGTAAGTTACCGTGAAGAAAAGGGCTGAATACCACCCCACGCAATCCTGTCAAAGTCCTGGGATAGATACCATATTCAGAAAGCCGGATGTGCCATCGTGTTTCAAGCCAGAATACAATCCATAGTAACAGCACAAAAACCATTGGAAAGGCCACAACGGATAAAGAAAATTTAAAATAATTATCATTCATAGCACTACTTCCATTTAGATACACTATCCATTTCAAAAATTTATCCAAAAGCAGTTTAATGCTATTTTGTCAGAAATGAGTAATTTTGCACTATGGAAGCACCACTAGCGGAAAGGATACGCCCTCAGCACCTGCATGATTATATCAGCCAGCTGCATTTAGTTGGCCCGAACGGATCATTAACACAACAAATTGAAAAAGGAATTATTCCTTCCCTTATTTTATGGGGGCCGCCAGGCACGGGAAAAACTACTTTAGCACAGATTATTGCACAGGAATCCAAACGGCCTTTTTTTATTTTAAGTGCTATCAATTCCGGTGTAAAAGACATCCGTGATGTAATAGATAAGGCCAAACAAAGTGGCGGCCTTTTCACCACAAAAAATCCTATTTTATTTATAGATGAAATTCACCGGTTTAGTAAATCACAACAAGATTCCTTACTGGCTGCCGTAGAGAAAGGCTGGATAACATTAATTGGTGCTACAACTGAAAATCCAAGTTTTGAAGTTATTCCTGCATTGTTGTCACGTTGTCAGGTATATGTTTTGAATGCTTTTTCGAGAGAAGATTTAGAAGCTTTATTAGAAAGGGCCATCGAAAAAGATCAAATCCTTCAGACCAAAAATATTATTTTAAAAGAAACGGAAGCATTAATACGGCTTTCAGGAGGTGACGGAAGAAAATTATTAAATATTTTTGAATTAGTGGTTAATGCTTCCGTTGAAGATACTATTGAAATTACGAATGATAAAGTACTTCGGCTGGCACAACAAAATACAGTGTTGTATGATAAAACCGGGGAACAGCATTATGACATTGTTTCTGCGTTTATAAAATCAATACGGGGCAGTGATCCTAATGGAGCCGTTTACTGGCTGGCCAGGATGATTGAAGGCGGAGAAGACGTTAAATTTATTGCCCGGCGTATGCTTATCCTTTCGAGTGAAGATATTGGTAATGCGAACCCAACCGCCCTTATTATGGCCAATAATACGTTTCAGGCCGTATCCGCTATTGGATATCCTGAAAGCAGGATTATTTTAAGCCAGTGTGCGGTTTATCTTGCCACAAGTCCTAAAAGCAATTCCAGTTATACAGCCATTGGACAGGCGCAACAAATAGTGAAACAAACAGGGGATTTGCCTGTACCAATTCATCTGAGGAATGCACCTACAAAACTGATGAAAGAATTAGGGTATGGAGATGACTATAAATACGCCCATGATTTTCAGCACAATTTTGCCGAACAGGAATTTTTACCCGATGCCATCGCTAATACTACAATATATAATCCCGGTAATAATTCCAGGGAGAACAGTACAAGAGAATTTTTAAAAAACCGCTGGAAAAACAAATACGGTTATTAAATTAAAATTTAACTTCTATTCTTTCTGAAATTAATGCATTGTTTTGATACGATTCGAAGAAATACCCATTTCCTTTTTTAATTACAACACCCTGAAGATTGCCTTTTATGGCCAGATAAATATCCTGTACAGAAGTTTTAAATATCTTTAGGATTATCTTAGGCTCATTATTAACTAACTGAAAACCATTAGGAATAGGCTGTGCAAAGAGTATTTCTTCTGATGATTGAGAAATTTGACTTTTACTTCCTACAGGTATTGGTTGTATAGGTACAACAGCTTCAGTGGCTGCTACTGGTTTATCATTTGCATCAGATGTAATATATTTATAATTCAATTGTCGTAAAGAAGCTAATGCTTCCGTTAGTGCCTCGTTATATGCTTTCTCAAACACTTTTTCTTTGCTGCTTCCCTCAGGGCTTTTAAATAAGACCTTGTTTTGACAATCTTTTATGACAACATACAGTTTTGTGGTTAAAAAACCTCTTGTTTTTACTACATCGAAATACATGGCCTTACATTTATCTTTTGCCAGATCTACGGGTAAAGTATCATTGCTAAATAAGGTAGTAAAACCATATTTGGTTAAATTGAATTTGGCATTAGAATTCAGGCGATATAAATTGGCTTGTGACTGAAAATCAAATTGTACCGGAACAATGAGGTATTTAAAATTATTTAAACTTTGTCCATGAGACAAGAAGGTTATAAAAGCAAAAAGTAATATTACATATTTTTTCATAATTACAGGTAATTTTTTAAGTCTGACAAATGATGAATTTGTTTAATAGTATTTTGAATATCACGATTGGTTTCACAAAATAAAATAGCATCCATACCTGAATTCAGGGCGCCTAAAACATCTGCATCCAGGCAATCGCCAATCATAATACTATTTTCCTTTTTAGTATTGGCCAACGCTATGGCATAGTCAAAAATTTTAGGGTTTGGTTTCTTTACACCCGCCATTTCAGAATTGGTTATAGTCTTAAAATAATGCTTAATATTAGCATTGGTTAATTTATTATCCTGAATACTATCAAATCCGTTAGTGATAATGTGTAAATTATATTTTGTTTTTAGGTAATCCAAGATATCTGTTACGCCATCGAAGAGATGATTGTATTGAGGCAGGTATTCTATATATTCTTCTGAAAGAAAGATAATTTTATCATCTTCAATTTCATAATTTACGAGTTTAAAAGTATCTTTTAACCTTCCCAAACGCAATTGGTATTGTGTAATTTCATCATTACGATACAGTTCCCAATATTTGACATTTATGGGACTGTAGTGTATCAGGAATTGTTCTAAATCTACATTGATAGCATGTTTTTTAAAAATAGCTTCAAGTGCAAGGGCAGAATTCTTCTCAAAATCCCAAAGCGTATGGTCCAGATCAAAGAACACATCTAAAATTTTATTTTTCATTAGTAAAAGTAAAAATTCAAATGTCGGAAAGATTTCTTTTAAATGCTAAAAATATAGCATTTTCTGTATTAATTTAAAGTATTCCTTCATCAAGAAAACTATAATATGAAGTTGCAGTTACTATTAAATGGTCCAGTACTTTTATATCCAAACTTTGCCCGGCATTTTTGAGTTTATTTGTTATCTGCTTATCGGATTCACTGGGCAACAATGCTCCTGAAGGATGGTTATGGCTTAATATTATTGCTGTGGCACCGGATTCTAATGCGGTTTTGAATACCAGCCTCACATCTACCATTGTGCCTGTTATACCGCCTTTGCTTAGCTGTGATTTTGTAATAACTTTATTGGAATTGTTAAGATAAATGATCCAGAATTCTTCATGTGGCAGTTCGCCTAAAATGGGCTGCATGATTTCAAAAATAGACCGGCTTGAGGTAATTTTTTTAAGTTCAATCGTTTCTTCCGATCTTCGTCTTCGGCCCAGTTCTAATGCAGAAAGTATCGAAACCGCTTTGGCCTCCCCTATTCCTTTAAATTCTATTAGTTGTTTTAAAGATAACTTTCCTAACGCATTAAGATTATTGCCTGTAGTAGCTAAAATACGTTTACTTAACTCGACTGCGCTTTCGTTCCTGCTTCCTGACCCTATCAATATAGCAATTAATTCCGCATCACTTAACGCGTCTTTACCTTTATGGATTAATTTTTCTCTTGGTTTATCATCTTCGGACCAACTGGAAATAGGGAAAGAGGAATTTTCACGCATTTATGATAGTTTTTACTAAAGTAAGAAATAAATAATTACATTTAACTTGTAATTTGTAATAATTCCAAATGAAATATATTGTTATACTGATTTTTATATTGTTGCCTGCACCATTATCGATAGAAAAACCTTTTTACCAAAGGCTATCGGAGGCTGCAATCGCCATAACGAATGATTATGTTTCTTATGACCCTTCTTATTTTAGCATACCTTACCCTAACGGTGATGTACCAAAAAATAAAGGGGTTTGTACTGATGTTGTGATCCGTGCTTACCGAAAGTTAGGTATTGACCTGCAAAAAGAAGTACATGAAGACATGCTGAAAAACTTTTCCCTTTATCCAAAGACCTGGAATTTAAAGAAAACAGACCGTAATATTGATCATCGCAGGGTGCCGAACCTACAGGTGTATTTCTCTCGTTTTGGAAAAAAATATAGTGTTACAGAAAATGCAGATCATTACAAAACCGGGCACATTGTAACATGGATGATCAATAATAAATTGCCACATATTGGTATTGTTACCCATAAAAGATCATGGGATGGAAAAAGGCCTATGATTGTTCATAATGTAGGCAGAGGACAAGTTTTAGAAGACTGCCTTTTTAGATATACGATTACAGGCCATTATCAATATCAGAAATAATTTCTGCCATTAATTGATAAGTTGCTTTACCTCATCAAAATTTAATCCGCCATAGTTACCGGAACTCATTAAAAGCAAGGCTGAATTATTTAAATCTAAATCAAATAAATACGTTTTAAAATCTGCCGGATTGGTATAGATAATCAGATCTTCTCGACTAAAAGCTTTAGCAATCTGTTCGTAAGTTACTTCTTCCAGTTGTTTTATTTTTACAGCATCAGGCGAATAAAAAACAATAGCAACATCCGCATATTTTAGTGATCCTTCGTACTCTTTTAAAAATTCGGCATTCAGGCTGCTATACGTATGCAGTTCCAGGCAAGCTATTACAGTCCTGTCGGGATATTGTTCTTTTACCGCTTGTGTAGTAGCAGCAACTTTACTCGGTGAGTGGGCAAAATCTTTGTAGGCTACCTTATTTTTGTTTTCTGCTATTTTTTCTAAACGTT
>DASVUQ010000007.1:0-20281 GCA_036386975.1 Flavobacterium sp.
TACGACAAAACCCTGATGGCTAAAATTGCTACACGCTATATGTTTTCAATTTTAAAAAAGATAGATTGGGAAAAAGTTTTACAGCAGCAAGGTGTACCCCATACCAAGGAAATTTTTGCTTCTTTGAGAAAATACGAAGCCATTGCCGACAAAGTGAGTAGCTACACTAACAATGATGCCATTGACAAAGGCAAAAAGACGGTTAAAGAGCAAGGTGCAAACCTGCTTGATAAGGCTAAGGATTTGTTAAAATAGCATCATGCTAATCGTTTGATTATAAAGGCATTTCCGGATGAGCTAATAATATTTTCAGGTAATGTTATTTTTTTTATATTTTACAAGATCAGATTTAATTAGGAGTTTTGCGTTCAGGCGGGAATCAAAACATAAGAGCTAAATTTAGTACTTAATTCAATTGAGAGACTACTGTGAAATTTTGTACTTCAGGCTGCCTGGCGTAAAATCTTGTTGGCGACAGTTATTTTTTCATCAAGTTACTATTCATTATAATTTCTTTTATTTTAATTTCAAATTCGTAAAACAAATCTAATTTCTTGTTTGATTGATTTTCTAAAATTACTACGTCTACATCTGTATTAGGGAAATACACTTTAAATGATACAAATCCTGAACCGCCACCTGTATGTCCAACATATTTTACAGGTGTTTTATCGCTTATCCTAATACCATAACCGTAACCAATTTTTTCTTTGCCAAAAGCATTATGTTGAGCGGTAATAACATAATTAATCATGAGTTGATATGTTTCTGGTCTTAGAATTTTCCCTTTATGCAGTTTTGTGTCCCAAATATTTAAGTCTTTTACATTTGAAATAATTCCTGCCGCTGGAACCATTTCATTACTCTCTATCGGATTTTCTACTAATTTAAAAGTATTGTCCGTATTACGATAACCTTGAACACGGTTTTGCGTTTTCCCTTGTTCAAAACAAAAGGTGTTATGCAATTTTAGTTCTTTAAATAAGTTATTTGCAATATCACTATATTTTCTGCCTGTTACCTTTTCAATTATTTTTCCAAGTATAATATAATTTATATCTCCATATTTAAAGTCAGTACCTGGTTTAAAAATTAGAGGTTTTTCAATATCAGTTATTCCTGCTGAAAAATTAAGTAGTTGATGAACTGTAACTGTGTCTGCCCAGCTTTGTTTCAATTCAGGCAAATACTTTCTAACTGGACTTTGTAAGTCGATTTTTCCTTTTTCTAGTTCTTTTAAAATCAATACAGCAGTAATTTGTTTACTGTTTGACATAATTATAAAATTATCTTTGGTTGTTAATGATGCTTTTTTTTCAAAATTTGAATAACCAAAAGCTTTTGAATATTTTGTGTTGCCTTTTTGTGTAATCAGAATAACACCATTAAAACTTCTGGGATTTGTTGTTTGGATTAAACTGTCAATTTTAGTGGAATAGTTGTCCTTTCCTTGTCCAAAACTATTGCAACTAATAAAGAATGTCATGGAAAATAGCGTTAATAATCTAAATGTTTGCTTCATTAAAATTGTCTTTAATATATAAGTTTTTGTTTATATGGTTGGTCTGCCATCATTACCGTTATCATTTTTGCACTTATCGGATAAGTGGGTTTTGAAGCACTAAACTGTCTGTCAGTACTGAACTTAATACGACGCACCAAGCTGCACTTAAACCTATCACCTCCCCTAACGCCAGGTCTGTGTTGATTAGTAGTGGTTTTAGTCTGCTAATTTAATCAATTATTTTTTCTGCTTGTCGTTGTTTATTAATAAAATTCTGTCCAAAAGTTAGCTTTTTCGATAGTGCCGAATTGGGTTCTACCACCCTCCAAAATGGCGTGATGCCTCTAAGCGATTTTGTCTGCTCATATTTTTCATAAGAGGCTTCGGCTACTATCCGTAAAAAAATGCCTGTTGTAACCGGGCAGGTATAATCTGCTTTGTTCTCGATAGCCAGGTCTTTTCGCATGGTTTGGACCGTTATGTTTTTTCCTTTGGGGATTTGCTTGACATAACCGTCGATTATTTGAGGTGTCGCAATAAACATCATGCTGTTGGCAGGTATGCCGGCAAAGTCAAAATCGATACGTTTTATTTTAGGTTCTTTGTCACAAAGTAATTTTTCTGTCCAGGTTTTTTTTGCTGCCATTTTATTCTCCTAATTTTTGTTTTACGTTTTTCAGGTATACCTCCATTGTTTTATCTAAGTCCACAAAAAGATACGAAATTATTCTGGAAAACGGATTGGCCACGACGATTACTTCTTTGAACACAATGGAGGTGCCATTGGATTTTGTCGGCTTAAAAGTCCCAATCCAATAGCCTTCAAAATTTTTGGGTTCAATGATTTCAATTTCAAAAATTTCATTTTCTTTTTTCCGCTTTACTTTAAAAGTAATAGCGGTGCCTTTTTGAGGGATTTCTTTCCAGGTGTTGTCGTCAATGACAATAATCTTCTTTACGTCATTTCTCCAAAGGGCCTGATTTTTAAAATCGGTTACCAGGTTGAAAACGCTGCTGATGTCCGCTTTTAGCTCAGCCTTTTTTGTAAACGTTCTTTCCTTTGGCAAAAACAAGCCGGTTATGAATGCAATTGCAATAATGGCCACAATAGCAACAAGCAAATAAGTTATCATCTTTTTCATCTTTACAATGTTTATGTTGCAAATTTCTATAGCATTTGGAAAAAGCAATTGACGTTTTTTGCTATTTTATCGGGATATAAAAATCAGTTACTAAATTTTCGGGTTTGTAAAATGGCGGTGATTTCACATACCATTCCAAAGCGGGTTTGTCGGCCAACTCCCACTTGCTGTCAAACAAACAAACGTTATAAATGTAGTCGTAAACGGGATAAAAGCCTTCGTAAGCACCTTTGTAAGTGAAAACCGCAAACTTGCTGGCTTCAATTTTTTTATAGCCAACTGCCCCGCTAGGTTTTATTGCTTTGGAAAGTAAAACACAAGCGTCGAAACGGATATGCTGTTCTGCGGTCAGGTCAGGATTGTCGTGTACAATACCGATGGTGACAGGCTTTAACTTTAGAACCAAATGTGTTGCCGCCCATAACATGAGCCGTTGAAAAGAGCTGCCCACTTTATCATACGAACCGGTATGCCTGATATAGGCAAGATGCAGGTCTGGAATGGTTTTGATAACCGGGCCCTGAACATTAAGGGTATTTAAGCCAATGTCTCCTGTTTTGTATTTATTTTGTTTATTGATTGTAAGTGCGGTAATTGAACTGCGGTAATCAACCGGTGCCAGCCCAGAATACTCTTTAAATGCTCTTGTAAATGTTTCGTGGTTTTGATAGCCACAATCCAGCGCAATTTGTCCGATGCTGTCTTGTGAATGTTTTAGTTTTAAAGCTGCTTTTTCCAGCCGTAGCCTTGTTAAAAAGTCTTTTGTAGTATCGCCTGTAAGTGATTTAAAAACCCGGTGAAAGTGGTATTGGGAAAGGTTGGCGTGTAGGGCAATGTCTTTGAGCTGAATGTCGGATGCGGCATTGTGCTCCATGTATGCAATGGCTTTGTTTATACTTTCAAGATAGGAATTTCTGGTGTCTGTTCTCATTGTGTAAAAATACCATTGTCATTAGATTTTATTTGATGTTTCTTGCTTGTTTTGGGTTGTTCTGTTATTGTCGATATGGTTTTGGACATGAACACGTTGCTTTTAGCTAATTGGGTATTTTCTGCAAGTTAGAATTTTAATGACAAGACAAATTTCAGGCAAAGCAGCTTGCAAAATAGCCACTACTGTATGCCCTTTTCTATTTGAACCACGGATTATTATCGTATTTGTGTTTAATAATAAGTTTTTTATAATTCGGATATTTACGTTTGTTTATAACCAAATCAACCATAATTAATGCACTGCCTATTTCTCTTTCGCAGTCAGGATCAAATCTATGCCCGAAATCGAAAAGTATTGTATCTTTTTCGATCTTCATATTCATGTTTTCAACCGATGGAATATCACAACGCGAACTTTTGAAACGTAATGTTTTTATAACTGTGTCATTTTTAAATTCCATCCAGTTCCCGCTTTCGTTCTTGTTTAAGTATTCTGAGTAGAACTTGGATCGGCGAACCAAATAAGTAAATGAATTTAATGATTCACTTTGCGTTTTGCAACTACAAATTAGCATAAATAAACATGCTGTAAATAAAATGTACTTCATCATGATTTTAGACTTGCAATTAAGGTTTGGCTTTGCGTTTAGTCGGGCAATCAAAGCACAAAAGCAGACTTATTACTAAAGTTCAATTGAAAACTACCTTTAAATTTTGCAATCCCCGCTTGGAGCAAACCCCTGTTAGAGCAATTCTTATCATTGTTGTACATTTGTAACAATGTCCCCTACTTTAATTTCATATTTGCTGTTTTCAGAAAGGTTTTTAATAATGCCTTCAAATATCTTATTGTTATTGTTTATCTTAAACCTAATTCTTAATGATGGCTTACCAACAACATAATAATCTAAATCAGCAGTGAAATCTGCTCCATTTTTTGACTCTACACTTATTTGGCCATTAATTGAATTAGTCACTATCCCTTCATTTTTTATATCCAACAAAATATTTTTTATAGCCAATGATGTTTGAATATATTTAATATCAGTAACTTCTAATTTGTTAAAGCAATAACCATTATCATAGTTAGGGACATTATTTTTTCTGTCTATAGCATATTTTTGATATGAAACTGAAGAAAAATATTTCTTAAGATTAATAGATTGATGAATATTTGATTTTTTGGACAATAAATAATCTTGAATAAAATCTTGTAAACGAATATCATCAACATAAAGTGTTACCGTATCTAAAATAATTTTATAAAAATTTTGAGTATCATTATCCAGGTTTACTCCCGGATTTAATTCAAATCTGCTATACCTTTTATTAAAATTTGCATTTCCATTGTCTTTAAATGTAAATTTGCTTCCACCTTGCTCGTAGGTATAATCCGCTTTTCCATTATCAGTTTCTCCATAATTAACTACTAAAAGATAAGAAGCTCTTCCACAACGTGCTAACCTATCCATTTTTTGAGCGTTTATTTTAATCGACACGAAAGCAAATACTAAAAATAAAAATAATTTTTTCATAGGCGTTTTTTGTTTAAATTTCGCTAAGATTTTTAAGGTTCGTTCGTGGGGGCAGTCGAAACATCTCTGTTTGGCCAATGTACAAAATTAATCCTGAACATTTATTCGGGATTTAATTTGTAATTACCCGTCTAAGACAAATCCTCGTTATACGATTTGCTTCTTTTTATACAAAATAATATCAATACCTTTAATATTTTAACTTCATTCTCAAAATCCTTTTTCAGAATAGGGTCCAAAAGATTTGTTGGTTGTAGTATTTTTTATTTTTCAGTAATTAACCATTCCGGCAAAAAAATTCAAACTATTTCCGTCTTTTTTGTGTTCTGTAATGTTTTGAAGTTAATAAAATAGGTTTCATTATCTATATAGTGACATTCATAAGAGCGAACCTGCATTCCCGGACCTGAAACAGGTTCTATAACTTTTAGGATATTCTTGTCCTGGGCAAAAGCCATTACAGGGAATAGGAAGCATATTAATAATTGCTTTTTCATCGTATGGTATTTTAGCTGCTCATTTATTACTAACATCCCACTAACGGCTATTAGGTTCAATCATAGTATTTACCGTTTCCATCAACCGTATTGATTCTGCTTTATAACCATCAGGATCATTAGTAATCCCTTGTTGTGCTAATTTTTTAATATCATCTAAAGAAGTGTTGGTGATTAGTTTTGATTCCCTTAACTTTAATCCAAACCAGGCTACGGCAGCACTAAAACGGAAATCATCAGAAGCGCTGGCCAGTAGTACCGGTTTATTTTCGATTACCTGCACCATTTCGATACTCGTATTGCCGTCCGGTTTTTTATAGCGGAATTTTATAGTGGCCAGCTCCTCATTGAATTTGGTGGCTATAGGTTCGGCTTTTGTATATTTTAAATCAGTAGGGGTTGTAAAATAAGTGCTTTGTATTCCTGTCGGGATGATTTCATATAACGCAGTAACGGTATGGCCGCTGCCTAATTCGCCGGCATCAATGGCATCATTTACAAAATCTTCCGGGCGTAATTTCCTGTTTTCATAACCAATCAGGCGATAGGATTGTACATGCTTCGGGTTGAATTCGATTTGTATTTTGACATCTTTGGCAATGGCAAACATGGACCCTTTAAATTCTTTTCCCAGAAAACGATTGGCTTCCTGCATATTGTCGATATAGGCATAATTTCCGTTGCCTTTATTGGCCAGTATTTCCATTTTGCTGTCTTTGTAATTGCCCATTCCGTATCCGAGGCACGTTAGGAAAACACCTGATTTTCTTTTATCTTCAATTAAATGTTCCATGTCGGCATCAGTCGAAGCACCCACATTAAAATCACCGTCGGTAGCCAGGATAACGCGGTTGTTGCCGCCTTTGATGAAGTTTCCCTGGGCTGTTTTATAAGCAAGCTCGATCCCTTCTCCCCCAGCTGTACTTCCGCCGGCATTGAGTTGCTCCAGTGCATTAATAATTGTTTGTTTTTCGCCTCCTGATGTTGGCGGTAATACCAATCCCGCAGCACCGGCATACACTACAATAGCTACTTTATCTTTATCCCGCAATTGCGCCACCAGGACTTTTAAAGATTGTATGAGTAAAGGCAATTTATTATCATCACTCATAGAACCGGAAACATCGATAAGGAAAACTAAATTAGAAGCGGGCAGGTTTTTAGTTTCAATATTTTTTCCCTGTAATCCGATATGTAGGAGTTTATGGTTTTTATTCCAGGGGCAATCGCTATAATCCGTAGTAATGGAAAATGGGTTATTATCTTTTGGCTGCGGGTAACTGTATTTAAAGAAATTAATCATTTCTTCTACACGCACGGCATCTTTTGGTACTTTTTGCCCGTTGTTAATAAAACGCCGGATATTTGGTATATGAAGCGTTGTCCACGTCTATAGAAAACGTAGATAATGGTGCTGTTTTAGGACTTTCGAAAGCATTTTCTATTAATGAATTATAGTCTTCCTGATCGTTAGTGCCATGCTGTCCCGGCTGGTGTTTCGTATTGTATTTTTTTTTATTTATATTGATTATCTTTGGGTTGGCTCTTATGTTAATACCTCCAATCCTGCTTTTAAGTTGCCTCTTTACCTTTTGGTTCCTATTTTTACTTCCTGATGCATATCCTGTAACTACTACATCCTGTAGCGTTTGGTTATCTTCTTTTAAAGTTACATTAATAACTGTATCATCACCTACTTTTATTGATTGTTGGTGGCAGCCAATAAAATCAAATACTAATGTCTGCCCTTTCTCTACGGTTATGGAATAAGCCCCGTCGAAATTGGTATTTGTACCTTTTTGTGTTTCTTTTACTACAACAGTAACTCCCGGTAATGGCAATCCGAAACATCGGAAACTTTACCGGTTACTGTTTTTTCCTGTGCCAGGCCCACAAAACAAATAAGCATAATTACAGATAATGTAAATACTTGTAAATTTTTCATGTTTTTGATTTTAAAATATTAATAGATTTATTTGTTTTTTTAGCTGCCGGTTTTCCATCTTTTGTAGTGATGATTACCACTCCTTTTTCTCCTTTTTTCCCATAAAATGAGGTAGCATCTGTTCCTTGCAGGATCGTTGTTGCTTCAATATCCTGGGCATTTAATGGTGCATAAGGGCTTGTAGGGTTTGGACCAAAAAGTTCTGCTTCCGAATAGGGTACCCCGTTAATAATATACAATGGCTCTTTTAAGATTTGAATTGACTCTACATCATTAGCATTAAGTTTGGAAAGTTCTTTTTTTAATGTGCTATTGTTGTCTTTATTAGTAATTGATGTGCCATCGACTACAACAAGAGGGTTATTTTCACGGGCTCTAACTTCTTGTTTTTCTTTCCCTCTAATTGTAGTATATCCCAATGAGGTTGAAGCAGACGAAGCATTAAAAGCACTTGCTTTTTTAGCTTTTAAAAATTCTTCCGTATCATTGGCTACTTCGGTTTTGGCCACTTCTTGTATCTCTTGATCCATGGCTACTTTTTCTTCTGCTACTGCTGTGGCGTCATTAACTATTACGGCCTTGTTAGCTACAACAACGTCTTCTGTGGCAGTTTGGTGTTCCAGTATTGCTTCAGCATTTTTTTTAATTATCGGGTGAACTGCTTCCTGTACAATAGCATCTTTCTGCAGAGGGGTTGTTAAGCTGTGAACGGTATCCTGAATAACTACTTCTTGTTGTTGTATAGTAGGAACTTCGTCTTTATCCAGTAACTGATATCCGAGAGTGGCTACCAGTAAAACGGAAGCTGCAACGGCAATTTTTTTCCAAAGGTGGGTTTCTTTCTTTAATACTTTATGGTCTAATTGGTTTTCTACACGTTGCCATACTTTTTCCATACCAGGAAAATCCTGGCTTTCTGCTTTATGGGCAGCATTTTTTATTGTATTATAGATTTTATCTTCGTGCTTCATGATTACTTTGCTTTTTGGTAATACAAATTGTTGACTAAATCTTTCAATTTGGTTTTGGCTACATTTAATTGTGATTTTGATGTCCCTTCTGAAATGGAAAGCATAGCGGCTATTTCCTTATGTCCGTAACCTTCGATAACGAAAAGGTTAAAAATAGTCCGGCAACCTTCCGGAATGTGTACCAGTAACTGTAATAAATCTTCTTCTTCCAGAGCTGTAGCTGCTGCTGTTACAGGTTGCGAAAGTGTTTTTACATCATTGAGGTACATGTTGAAATTGACATTCTTTTTGATGCTTAGTAAACACTGGTTTACTACAATTTTTCTAGCCCAGCCTTCAAAAGCAGCCATTTCTTTGAGCTGGTAGAGCTTGGTAAAAATGGTATAGAAAGCATCGGCCAGGGCTTCTTCTATTTCTTCTTCCTTTTTTAGATAGCGCTTGCATGTACGGTAAAGCTTTGGCGCCATGAGCTCATACAGCTGACGCTGGGCGTCGCGGTGCATTTTTTTGCAGTTGGAAATCAGGTTTTCTTCTATCACAATGAATGTCTTTATTTCTAAGAGTATTAAAAAGCAAAAAAGGTTGGGAAACAGTTTAAAAAAATAAAAATGTATTATTGAATGTAAAGTAGCGACCCGGAATTTTAATTGTTGTTTTAAAGAACAATTATCGTAGTCTCATTATAGCCGAATAGTTTTGGCATAAATATAAATTCACATGTTTTCCTTAAAAATATAGTCCACATATTCAGTTGCTTTTAATATTTAGTTTAAGAACGAAAGAAATAGTAAAGTATTTATTCATGGGTTTTATGTTGTTTGGCTTAACCTGCCTAAGATTTTTATTTATCTCTTTACAATTTAGCGAATTGGCAGTGGTTGAAAATCATTTGCTAAAGTTGTTTACCAGAAATGGCTTTGCTTATCCTGGCTCTTAATTTGGCCCATTCTTTTTTAATACATTCTGCCTTCTCTCATTTTTGATTGTCAGAGTTTTGGCCTCAATGCTTTAGGGAAGTGTTGAGGTTGTTGTCATTGAGAATATTTTATTGTCCTTTAAACAATAAATAATGTTATAGCCATCTGCTCCATCGCCTGCATTAAATACAAGGTAATATTCTCCTTTCTTTCCCCTATAGACCTTGGTATTTAAAGCATTTACCATGAATAAATTTTTAAAGGTACTTTTGGGAAAAACATATTTTTTATTTTTGAATTTCAAGGTAATGTCTTTGATTTCAGCAGCATCTCCGCCATAATAGGGATACGCTTCTTTACCATCAATTAAAAAGGATCCTTCCTTAGTTTTGACTACGCTATGATCAGATTCTTTAAAAATTTGGGTTTCAATTGAAATCAGCATATCCTTATAACTGTGGACAACTTTGTCTGCATTGACTTCTTTAGTCTTAAAAGCAGGTAAAGTTTCCAGCTCTTCCAGTCTGCTTTTATGAACGAAACCTACTTTTTCTTCCCCATCAAACATCAAAAATTTTTTTCCTTTCGGATTGTTCGAAACCGGAAAATTAACCGCGATCCAATCTGTAGATTTGTTTTCTTCCTGTATATAGGCAATGGCAAAAACTTGTCCTTCAACAATTTTTCCAATTACTTCAGATTTTATATCTGGCTTTTTCCTAATATTAGTATATCCATCGCTGTCATAACAAATGCAAAGCTGTGCATTGCTGGTCTTAGGAAATAGTATAATTATAAAAAGTAGCGTTTTAAATAATGTTTTCAATTAATTTCTTTTAATTTATTATTAAGTTAATACTTCCCGGCTAACGGTTTGGTAATGCCTAAGGCTAAAATCAAAGTATGTGATGTTCAATTAATATACTGCCATGTAAGTTGTATAATGCTAATAAGGGAATGGCAACGATCATCAGCCTTTGATAATGTTTAATAATTTTCATTTTTCTGAAGTATTTAGCTGCGAACATACAACTTTTATATAGATTATTCT
The DNA here is from genome assembly GCA_036386975.1 of Flavobacterium sp. Classification (GTDB taxonomy): domain Bacteria; phylum Bacteroidota; class Bacteroidia; order Flavobacteriales; family Flavobacteriaceae; genus Flavobacterium. Next base: position 10,496 of record DASVUQ010000007.1, read on the forward strand.
TATAAAGGATACGGACAAATACTTCTAAAAAATATTATCATAATAACAACCTTTAAACTGCCAAGTCATTTATTTAAAGTTTCTACCATTCACTTCTTCAACGTTAAATTATAAATAGTGGTTTCTAACGTTTCGGTATCATTATCTTCACATAATAAAAAAGAAATTTCTTCCTCGTTTTCAGTAGAGAATGCCAGGCCTTCAAATTTATTGGTTGCTGATATGAATTCCGTATAGATGACTGTCATCGTTAATAGGTTGATTATTCCTATAAAACTGCCCAGGATGTCACCATCATCATAAGTAGAAACCGTATTTTCTACTGCAGCCAAGAAATAAACCTGATCTTTTACCAGGACAGCATCTGTAAAAGTAGCCTCTATATTTTGAATTTTTGGGAGTGTGATAGGATGAAATTTTTTTTTGTTTGCTTTTTCGTCTACTACAAACACGCCGTTTTTAGCTTTTTCTCCGTTGCCACGCTGGAATAAAAGCCAGCTGTTGTTATACCATACTGCGCCTTCTATATTAAGATCGGTGCTTGTAATAGCGGCTGTTTTTTTAAGTTTGTCAAATAATGGTTGTAAGTCTTGTGTTACGACATGCCCGGTTATAAGGTTGTAGGTAAAGCAACGGTTTCTTTTTTCGGTAGAACCGGAACCGAACAGGTACAACAGGCCGCCCTTTTCGGTAATGGCTTCGAGATCGGGTTTGTCTTTTTTAGCCATATTTCCTTGTGCATTTTCTAAAAGCGGAATTGTTATAAGTTCGTTTTCTTTGATTTTGTATTGATATAAAGAACTGCTGTTGTCCGATATGATAAACAGCATATTGTTTTTTAGTACAAGGCCCGATGCGGAACCGATGCCTATAATATGGAGCAGGACTTCTAATTTAAATTTTTGCATGATTAGGAATTTAGCCCAGATAGTAGTGAAAATCCTTTTTGGAGCTTTTTTAGCGACAAAAAGATTGTAACGTATAGCTGGAAATAGCTCCTAAAATTAATTATATTTATGGTATAAAATAAAAAATATGAAATCAATTAATACGGAAGATTTTAGGGTAACGTCAGCAATTGCATTGTCCCAGCTACCTACTAACCTTAATAATAAGGCTGATGAGGACGAAAAAGAAGAAAAGCTGGAGAAGGTTTCTGAGAAACTGAGCGATATTCAGGATACCATGTATGCCCATAACAGGTATAGTGTGCTGATTGTTTTACAGGGTATGGATACGTCGGGGAAAGACAGTCTGATCCGTGAGGTTTTTAAAAATTTTAACCCGCGTGGTGTTGTGGTGCACAGCTTTAAAACGCCTAATGCTGCTGAGCTGGAACATGATTATTTATGGCGCCATTATATTGCATTACCGGAACGGGGTAAATTTGGGGTCTTTAACCGCTCGTATTATGAAAATGTTTTGGTTACGCGTGTGCATCCTGAGTATATCCTGAATGAAAACTTGCCGACTGTTACTCGTGTTGATGCTATTACTGATGCTTTTTGGGAAGCGCGGTTTGACCAGATTAATGCTTTTGAAAAACATATTGCACAAAACGGAATGATTGTACTAAAGTTTTATTTGCATTTGAGTAAGGAGGAGCAACGGAAACGTTTGTTAAGAAGACTGGAAGAAGAGAAACACAACTGGAAATTTTCGCCAGGTGATTTAAAAGAAAGGGAAAGCTGGGATTTGTACCAGCAGTATTATGAAGAAGCGATTAATAAAACAGCCACAGCACATGCACCATGGTTTGTTATTCCTGCGGACGATAAGGAAATGACACGATATATTGTGGGAAAGGTAATCCTCGAGGAGTTAAAAAAATATACCGATATTAAGCAACCGGAACTTGATGAGGCTGTAAAAGAAAAGATTTCTTATTATAAAAACATTCTGGCAGATGAGAAATAAACAAAAAAAGCGTGCTGGGTTTCAGCACGCTTTTTTAACTTGTATTTATTTATGATTATAGTTTGAAACCATAGGCCAGACGTAAGGCTATTTGTCCAACACCCTCACCTGCAGTAGTTCCATTACTGTTTAGTTTAGGAAAATCTGTATAATGCTCGTAACGTAAACTGATGTCAATATATTTAGTAGCATAACCAATAGCCGGTGCCAGTATTATACTGGTTTTATCATAATCATTAGTTACTGCAAAACCCATTCCTATTTCTCCCATAAGATACAGGTCATCTGTAATAGCAAATGCTTTAAAACCTGCTTTTACAGGAATAAAACCCAAATCATTATCATCACCTTTTACAGATAAGTTAGAAAATCCGCTTGTCAGTGTTAATGAATATTTTCTAGAAAGATCATATTGCAGCCTGGCATCTGCTCCCAAACCTAACTTATAAGGATCATTTAACGGTGCTCCTGCACTAATACCAAGCCCTAAACGAAATCCCTGATCATAACCGTCTGGAGTAGTACTTTGCGCGTTGGCATTAGTAGTAAAAAATACACCTGCACATAATAATAAAACTGTTTTAATTCCTGTTGTAATCTTCATAATGTAAATTTTAAATATTTAATATTTATTATAATTTGTACCTAATTCATATTTTATATGAACAGCGCAAAACTATTCGTTTATTCTCTTTTTAACTTTACACTATTTTAATTTTTTATTATAGAATACAAGCATTAATAAAATTCCTTTACTAATACTTGTATTTGTTACCTTTTTTATAATATTAATCAACTACAATCTTTTGCACAAACTTTTTGTTATCTCCTGAAATTTCAATAATATAAATGCCACTGCTTGAGATTGGGTTTACAAAAATTTCATTAATGTCTTGAAGCAAAGAAACATTTTTAGTTACTACATTCTTCCCTTGAATATCAAATATTCTTAAGGAAGCTTTTTCTAAATTTATATTAGATTTAATTGATAAAGAACCATTCTTGATATCATTGCTAATTATAGAAAATGTAGATTTTTCAAAATTATTTGTCGACAAAGGTGAAAATGCTAAATCTGCCCAAGTTCTGGCTACACTAACCAAACCTGCCCTTCCTGTGGGCATACCATTAGTGGAGTTAAGCCTAAAAAACAAACGGTCTAAACTGCCGCTTTGATCTGTACCAACAGATGTAGTTACAGCAGGGGTAGTAGGTACACCATTGGCAAAAACCGGATCAACATAAACCGATACTATATCATCATTACTACCAGAGAGCTGTGAATATTTTATAACTACTAAATGATCCTGATTTGTATTGTATGCATTAGTAGAAAATAAAGTAGCAGCTGTATTGCCTCCTTTTGCTGTTCCTATATAAAAAGCACCTTCACCGGCAGGTATTACATACAATCTAAAAGATGTAGTGTAGTTACCGCCACTGGCAACTCTAAAGAAATCACTATTATTATTGGCCTGAACTATACTGAGATTCAATACTAGCGCTACATAAATATCTCCCGTTGTTACAGCAGGAAAAAAAGTGCCTACACCATCTGAATTTGGAGTTATGGATAGTGCCTTTGAAGAAGAACCGTAATTGGGATAACTAACTGTATTAGCAGTAATATTAGCAAATGTGCAACTAGTTCCAGCACATTGTCCTAATCCTGAAGTAGAGGAATTATGATCCCAGGAACCTTGACCTGATAATCGTGCCGTATTGTAAGTTGAAAAATCATCTTTGAACAGATTCTGGGCGTCAGAATAATAAAAAGAGAGTAATGATAACGTTAAAAGGGTAATTCTTTTTTTCATTTTAGATTTGGTTTTTAATTAATAATAATTTTTTGAGAATATTTTTTACCTGTATTATCTATAAGTTGAACAATATAAATACCTGAAGCCTGAATTGGCGAAATTGAAATGCGGGAGTTTCCATTTTGAATGCTGACTTTGCTGTTTTCTATTAACATGCCTGTAATGGTATACATAGTAAGGGTAGCGTTATTCAGTTCTTTAGAAGAATTGATGCTTAAAATCCCATTTTTAGCTTCTTTTGCAATAATTGTAAATGGGTTTTCAGCAGCATTATTATTAACATTTAATGGAACAAAACCTAAAGAAGCCCAATCTTTTGCAGCACTTATTAAACTTGCCGCCCCAGTAGGCATAAAATTATTTTGATTGAGCCTAAATGCCAACCGGTCTATAGCTGCTGCCTGGTCATTACCTGTATTTATTGTTGCTGATGGAACTGTAGGTTCACCAGATTCATAAACCGGATTAACATATACATTTAAGGCATCGTCTGAAGCCCCGGGCAAATGGGAATATTTTAAAACAATTAAATGATCTGTGCCAAATGGTAATTGATTCGGAGCATACAATGTTGGATTTGCCGATTCTCCTTTTTTTATCCCAATACTATAAGTACCATTTGCATTGGCTTGTGCATTCAGCCTGAACTTAACGTATGTTAAATCGCTGCCTACAGCCCTTAAAAAATCGTTTCCGTTTGCACTTGCTGCATTGGTTAAGTTCAAAACTAATGATACATATATGTCTCCGGTGGCACCAATGGCAGGAATTGCCCTGCCAACCCCGTCTTTTCCTAACTCTATTTTTAATGCTTTGGTTGTAGTACCATAATTGGCATAACTCATGTTTTGAACAATCACAATGGCATAGGTGCAACCAACGCCGGCACACTGGCCAAGACCAAATGTATTAGGATTATTTGTCCAGGGCCCTTGTGAGTTTAAAGTAGCATCTACAGTATAAGCTGACAAATCATCTTTAAAGATTGATTGTGATTGCACGAAATTGAACACAAGTAAGCACAATAAAAGTATAGGTTTTCTCATAATTTAAATTTGTATTTTTACAAACGTAAAAAAATAACTGTGACTGTAATACTAATTTCTCTTTTTTAACTATATATTTTTGCTATAAATACCGTTTATCATGAATTTATTAAAATATTTAAAAGAATTTTCTTATAATATAAAATTAGCTTACCCAATTATATTAGGCATGATCGGCCACACACTGGTTGGAATCATAGATAATATCATGGTAGGTAAACTGGGCCCTACAGAACTGGCCGCAGTATCTCTTGGAAATAGTTTTGTTTTTATAGCTATGTCTTTAGGAATTGGTTTTTCTACTGCTATAACGCCAATGATTGCTGAAGCTGATGGTGAAAATGATGTGACAAAAGGAAGAAGCATTTTTCATCACGGATTATTCTTATGTACTATTCTAGGTGTTTCACTCTTTCTACTCATCTTTTTCTCGAAGCCTCTTATTGTATATATGGGCCAGCCGGAAGCCGTTGTTGCACTGGCTAAACCTTATCTTGACATTGTTGCTTTTTCGCTTATTCCTTTAATTATGTTCCAGGCTTACAAGCAGTTTGCCGATGGAAAATCTGCAACTAAATATTCTATGTGGGCTACTATTATTGCCAATACAGTAAATGTGGTGATTAATTATTTGCTGATTTACGGAATCTGGTTCTTTCCTAAATTGGGTATTGTTGGTGCTGCAATAGGCACAATAGCATCAAGAATTGCCATGCTTATTTATATGCATTATGCTTTAAATAGAAATCAAAAACTGCATTCTTATTTTAAAAATTTTAGCTTTAGCGAAATCAAAAAAAATATGCTCGTCAAAATTATACAATTAGGAACACCATCTTCTATGCAAATGTTTTTTGAAGTAGCTTTGTTTACCGGGGCCATATGGCTTTCCGGAGCTTTAGGTACGACAAGCCAGGCGGCCAATCAGATTGCACTTAGTTTAGCATCGATGACGTTTATGTTTGCTATGGGCCTTAGTATTGCCGCTATGGTCCGGGTGGGGAACCAAAAAGGGCTCAAGGATTACCATAAACTACAGGTAGTAGCAAGGTCTATATTTTTACTGGCTGTTATTTTAGAAATTATTTTTGCCGTTGTATTTGTTGCCTTTCATCAATACCTACCGGAAATATTTGTTAGCATTAAGAATGATGTTAATTTAAAAGACAATACAGAGGTAATTTATATTGCTTCACAACTACTTTTAGTAGCTGCTGTTTTTCAGATTTCCGATGGGATCCAGGTAGTTGTCCTGGGTGCACTACGTGGTATTCAGGATGTAAAAATCCCTATGTATATTACCTTCCTGGCCTATTGGGTCATAGGTTTTCCAATTTCTATTTATTTAGGGCTATATACAAAACTTGGCGCAGTAGGTATCTGGATTGGATTGCTGGCAGGATTAACAGCTGCTGCATTATTTTTGTATATTCGCTTCGAAAACCTGACAGGAAAATTAATTGCCGGTACCATTGTACCGCCTCTAACTAATCCCGATTTCCGGGGCTAAAATATAATACTATGGAATTACCAAAATTTTTACTGGGTGATAATACCGATTTTCCGGAAGACATTTTTATCATTCATTTGGATTACCCTCGTTTTATTATTAATCTTAAAGATGACGAGGTTGAATTTATGGAAGAAGCCGAAGACCTTGACGAAGCAGAACTCAATGCTGAAATGGAAGGGCTGATTGTTCTTGCCAATGAATTTTATGACCGTGAAATGGAAAGGTATGAAAAGGAATAATGGTATTAAATTTGAATAAAATTAGTTTTTAATTTACAAGAATGTATAAATATTTCTTGTAAACAACGAATTTAATTTTTTGAAAATTGGAAAGAAAAAATAAAACGCCAAGGCTATCTTAAACTTATTGTTTCTTCATTAATAATTAGTTTTTGTTGCTCTACCCTTGCATTACTACTTAAACATAGTACTGATTTTTTTGAGCATCAAATTCTTAATACCGTTCGTAACTTCAATCCTATACTATTCATTTTTCTGCCTATTATAGGCATCACTTCAATTTATTTTTTGTGTAAATAAAACGCTTTAAGCGATTTTTACATACTTCCTGTAGTCCTCTTCCAGTAGTTGCGCTTTGGTAAACATAGTCAGGAGTTCGGTATCCGTAATGGTCTTTTTGGTTTTTCACTTTACCTCCTTAAGAGGATTTATTCAAAAGAAACTTTCCGGGTATATGTAAACGAAATACGATATTAACTTAGAATTGTGTGAAGGATAGAGGCGGCAGCCCGGAGCTTTTGCGAGGACTACAGCCGAAAGCCTGACCCGCAGGGCACACCATAATATACCGTCTAAGTAAAGACAATAGACGATTTATTATAAATTTCTGAGTTGGCATTAATAAGAGTATTTATTATTAGAATAAAAGTTTGGTGAAAAATTATATAAATACAATATTAAATGTGCCTATTTCTTTTTTATACAATACAACTTTCCTGCATCACTTATCGCATATAGAGCACCGTCTTTTCCTCGTGTTATGTCCCTAAACCGTTGACCTTCCGACTCCAAAAGCCTTTCTTCTCCGGTAACTTTGTTATCTTTAATGATCAACCTAGCGATATGTTGCCCGCCAAGCGATGCAATAAATAAATTGTTCTTCCATTCGGATATAACATCACTATCATAAAATGTCATCCCACCTGGTGCTATTACCGGGTCCCAATAATAAACAGGCTGTTCCATACTTTCTCTTTGTGTAATGCCTTCCCCTATTCTTTGTCCGCTGTATTCGATGCCGTAGCTAATTACCGGCCATCCGTAATTTTTTCCAGGTGTTAGCCTATTTAATTCATCACCGCCTCTTGGCCCATGTTCGTTTTCCCAGATATCACCTGTTGTTGGGTGCATGGCCAACCCCTGTACATTTCTATGTCCATAACTATATAATTCAGGCCTGGCCCCATTACCACCAAAAAGGGGGTTGCCCGATGCGGCGGCTCCGCTTGTGGTGATTCGTATTACTTTGCCAAGTGAAGAATTAAGTTGTTGTGCCTGGGCCCTTATTACCAGGTCTGAGCGTTCGCCGGTACTAAAGACCAGGTGTCCTGTTCTATCAAAAAGTATTCTTGAACCATAATGTAAGGTACCCTGATATCCTGGTGTAGCCCTGTAGATAACAGTAGCGTTTTCAATTGTTCTTTCGTCTGTAGCTAATCTTCCTTTTGCAACAGCGGTTACATTTCCTTCGGGCCCACTTTCAGAAAAAGTCCAGTATACCATACGGTTATCCTGAAACAACGGGTCTATGGTAAGCCCAAGCAATCCTCCTTGCCCTGCGGCATTTACGGCCGGAATCCCTGTAATAGGCTCACTTAATGTACCGGTAGTAGTAGCCATTCTCATAGTCCCTTCTTTTTGTGTAATCAAAAGGCGGCCATCTGGTAATGGAGTAATCCCCCATGGCCTGGTAAGGCCGGTGCTTAATACTGTACTTTCAATTACTGTCCGGGTTTTAACACCGGCAACTCTGGTCTGGCCCTCAAAAGCAGGTACATAATTGGTATTGGCTGCATTTGTTTCTACAGGTGGAAGCCCTGTAATAGATTCTATAGATTCAATGGAATTTGATTTATTATTATCACAAGAAAATAAACCTGCTGCAATAAGTAATGAAAAAATAACTTTCATAGTTTCTGTTTTTAATAATTGCATTTAAAATTAATCAAAAACTTCCCGGAATCAAAATTATATTTAAGATGAAGCGTATTCCACAACACAAATTACTTTCTTCTGGTGTCAATGATATATATAATCTTCCAGCCCTCTTTATCTTTGAACAGGGTAAAAGCATTCACCCCTTTGTGGCTGAGTTTTCCATTTACATAAAATTCATAAGGGGTCCAGGCATGTGCCATGGCACCGTCTACCTGAATAGTGTAGTTTAATAATTTTTCCTGAAAAGTCATTTTATTAGGGATGTTAACAATGGCTTTAATAAATTCAGATGCTTTTTGAGAATTAAGCGTATTCCCTTTAGAAGTTTCGGAAACAGATTGCAGCATCATTTTTTCATCACATACGGATTTGATTTTGATGCTGTCTTTAGCATGAAAACCTTCAAAAAAAGTGTCAATTGTTTTTCGGACTTCCTGATTCTGAGCCTGTATACCGAACGTAAAAAGTAAACTTATCATGCTCATTATTTTTTTCATAGTGATCTTTTCTTATTGTTATTAATATGTAAAAACAAAATTATTGCCTGTAGACTCGAGGGCTATACCTGAGAATAAATACCAAAGCACATAGTCTAAAAGATAATCATCAGTACCTTCGAGACCAATTTTTATTTTTGTACCTGAAAGTCCATAATGTAATACTTCTTTTTCATCATCAAAAATAACATATTCTGCCGTGGGATTGTTCCTGTATTTTAATCTCAGATCTTTGTCCTTATACTTTAAATTTTGAAAATGGCTTTCTTTTCTAACAAGCCTTTTAAGAATAATATCGATTGTTCCTATCAGTTTTTCATCTACAGAAAAGGAATATTTTAGTGTATTATTACTTTTAGTAGCTATAGTAACCCATTTTTTATTAGATTCCATAATGTTAATATTTATAAAGATTAATAATAAGTACAACTATTTGATTTTTTGTTACAAAACAATTTTATTTTTATTTCAATCTCAATAAGCAAATAGTATTTTATACTTTTACAGTTGTATTCATACATTCGGAATTAAAACCACACTAATGTCAGTAGCAAAAAAAGATTACAAACGTATTACCACTAAATCGTTGATAGAAATGAAAGCTCATGGTGAAAAAATTTCTATGCTGACGGCCTATGATTATACAATGGCAAAAATTGTTGATACAGCAGGTGTCGATGTCATACTTGTTGGTGATTCTGCAAGTAACGTAATGGCAGGGCATGAAACTACATTGCCGATTACTCTGGACCAAATGATTTATCATGCATCGGGTGTTGTAAGAGCTATTGAAAGAGCATTAGTTGTTGTCGATTT
>DASVUQ010000008.1:0-4372 GCA_036386975.1 Flavobacterium sp.
TTATCAAAAAACATTTGAGTAATAATATAATCCGCACCATTTTTTATTTTCTGCTTTAAAAAATGAATGTCACTATCAAGGCTTGGTGCTTCCATATGTTTTTCTGGATAACCGGCTACACCAATACAAAAATTGGTGCAAGAAGAATTTTGAAGGTCTTCGTCCAGATAAATCCCTTTATTAAGATTATTAATCTGTAAAACCAGATCTGTGGCATAGGCGTTACCATCCCTTTCCGGTCGAAAATAAATTTCGTTTTTTAAAGCATCTCCACGAAGGGCTACTACATTATCGATCCCCAGAAAATCAAGATCAATTAATAAATTTTCTGTGTCTTCCTTTGTAAAACCGCCACAAAGGATATGCGGAATGGCATCTACATTGTATTTATTCTGGACACCGGCACAAATACCTACTGTTCCCGGGCGCTTCTTAACCACCTTCTTTTGTAACAACCCATTCGGTAATTCTTTGAACTCATATTCTTCCCGATGGTAGGTAACATCTATAAACGGCGGATTAAATTCCATCAGGGGATCAATACTGTCAAAGATAGACTGGATATTCTGGCCTTTTAGCGGTGGTAATATTTCAAAAGAAAAAAGTGATTTCCCTTTTGCGCTTTCTATATGTTCTGTTACTTTCATTTTCCTATCCCAACCCTTTCCAAAGGAAAGGGCTCTGTGGGGTGATTTATTAGTTAAACATTTTTCCTATCCCAACCCTTTCCAAAGGAAAGGGCTTTGTGGGGTGGCTTTATTGATTGTTAAACATTTCCACAATCATTCCTTCCTTTTGGGAAGGCTAGGATGGGACTATATTAGGATTAAGCCATTTTGTGGCTGTTTCTATGCTTATATTTCTTCGTTTGGCATAATCTTCTACTTGATCCATTTTTATTTTTCCTAAACCAAAATATTTACTTTGCGGATGGGCAAAATAATATCCTGAAACTGATGATGCCGGCCACATGGCCATACTTTCAGTCAGTGTTACGCCTATTTCTTTTTCTACATCCAGCAATTTAAAAATCGTTGGCTTCTCTAAATGATCGGGACAGGCGGGATAACCCGGTGCAGGACGGATGCCTTTGTATTTTTCTGCAATTAAATCCTGGTTGGATAAATTTTCATCGGAAATATAACCCCAGATTTCTTTACGCACTTTAAGGTGCAGGTATTCTGCAAATGCTTCTGCTAACCTATCGGCTAAAGCCTTTACCATGATTGAATTATAATCGTCTAAATTTTTTTCGAATACAGCCGCTTTTTCATCAACTCCAAAACCTGTTGTGACACAGAAACAGCCTATGTAATCGGGTTTCCCGGAATCTTTTGGTGCAATAAAATCAGCCAAAGCTATGTTTGGTGCACCGGCTGTCTTTTGAGACTGTTGCCGTAGGGTTAAGAACCGGGCTATTTCTTTTCCCTTTTCGTCTGTTACTGCAATATCATCGTCATTGATCTGATAGGCCGGAAAAATGCCAATTACCCCTTTGGCTTCCAACCAATTTTCTTCAATAATTTTATCCAACATCTTTTTAGCATCTGAAAATAAATGTGTGGCTTGCTCCCCTACTACTTCATCCGATAAAATTGCCGGGTATTTGCCGAACAACTGCCAGGAATTAAAAAAAGGGGTCCAGTCTATAAAATCAATTAATTCGGATAATGCTGTTTCAATTGTTTTTATTCCAATAAAATTCGGCTTTGATGGATAAAAATTTTCCCAATCCAGTTTTAATTTATTCCTTCTTGCATCGGTAATGGAATGATAATTTTTATCACGGCTCCTGTTGAGGTACCCTTCACGCAACTTATCATATTCCTCACGGATGGTTTTTGCATAATTTTCTTTGGTCTCTGCTTGCAATAAATTACTCGCTACTGTCACCGCACGGGAGGCATCATTAACATGCACTACCGTTTGCTTATATTCCGGTGCTATCTTAACTGCGGTGTGCGCACGTGAAGTTGTTGCGCCACCGATCATAATAGGGATTTTAATGTTGAGCCTGTCCATTTCTTTGGCCAGATATACCATTTCGTCTAAGGAAGGCGTAATTAATCCGCTTAACCCTATAATATCTACATTTTCGCGAATGGCCGCTTCAATGATTTTTTCCGGAGATACCATTACTCCTAAATCAATAATTTCAAAATTGTTGCATCCCAGAACAACGGCCACAATATTTTTGCCAATATCATGTACATCGCCTTTTACCGTTGCCATTAATATACGGCCAGCCCCCCCCGCCCCCGAAGGGGGAGCTTCCAGGATTGCCAGAATCCTATCGAGGGAATTTTTTGTGTGAAAAAGAATTTCTTCGTTTGTGAATCTCATTACACAATAACCTTCAGCATTTAGCCATTTTATTCTTTCTTCATCAGAAATTTTATTCTCTGGCAATTGATGAGTTCCTCCATCAACTTCTATAATTAAGTTTTCTTTTAAACATATAAAATCAGCGATGTAGTTTCCAATAATATGCTTTCTCCTAAATTTATAACCTCCCAGTTTTTTACCACTCAAAGCAAACCACAAAATTTTTTCCGCTTGTGTCGGTTTATTCCTGATTTCTTTAGCATAATTTTTTATTAAGCCATAGGTAAATGGATCTGCAGTCTGCCAATATTCTGTGGTCTTGACCCCTCCTTCGGGGGCGGGGGGACGTTTTTCAGCTTCGATAAAGGGCAAAAGATACGCGACGGCTTTTTTCATTACCCTGGCGGATTTTACTACCTGTGGCAGGAACATTTTGCCGCTTCCGAATAAATCCCCTACGACATTCATCCCGGCCATTAAATTAACTTCGATAACTTCAATGGCTTTTTCTGAAAGTAGGCGAGCTTCTTCTACATCGATCTCTATAAATTCATCGATACCTTTTACGAGTGAGTGCGTTAATCTTTCTTGTACTGTACCATTGCGCCATTCCTGGATTTGTTTTTCATTGACTTTTATATTTCCTTTAAAACTTTCGGCCAGGTCAAGCAATCGTTCCGTAGCATCTTCCCTTCTGTTTAATAAAACATCTTCTACGTGCTCGAGTAAATTTTTGTCAATTTCATCATAAATTTCGAGCATCTCCGGGTTTACAATTCCCATAGTCATACCACTTTTTATAGCATGGTACAAAAATGCTGAATGCATGGCTTCGCGTACTTTATCATTGCCCCTGAATGAAAAAGAAACGTTACTTACGCCTCCGGAAACCCCGGCATATGGTAAATTTTCGCGGATCCATTGTGTTGCCCTAAAGAAATCGAGTGCGTTTAATTTATGTTCTTCCATACCTGTGGCAACGGGAAAAATATTGGGGTCAAAAATAATATCCTGAGGAGGGAAACCTACTTTATCCACCAGAATATCATAGGAACGCTTGCATATTTCGATACGTCTTTCATACGTATCGGCCTGTCCATTCTCGTCAAATGCCATTACAATTACTGCGGCACCATAGCGTTTGATTAACCGGGCATGGCGAATAAATGCTTCTTCCCCTTCTTTCAAAGATATAGAATTAACGACGCCTTTGCCCTGTATTACTTTTAGCCCGGCTTCTATAATTTCCCATTTTGAACTGTCAATCATGACAGGAACTCTTGCAATGTCCGGTTCGGCTGCAATAAGGTTCAGGAATTTGGTCATGGCATATACGCCGTCGAGCATCCCTTCATCCATGTTGACATCGATGATCTGGGCACCGCCTTCTACCTGTTCCCTGGCTACTGAAAGGGCTTCATTGTATTTTTCTTCTTTAATGAGGCGTAAAAATTTGCGGGAACCGGTTACATTGGTTCTTTCGCCTACATTGATAAAATTAGATTCCGGTGTAACAATAAGCGGTTCTAAGCCGGAGAGCTTGAGGTAGTTTTTGGTTGTTGGTTGTTGGTTGTTGGTTGTTTCAATTGTCATAATTACAGTTTTTTATAATAATTGATGAAACCATTAACCAAACGTTTACTCGTTTGAATTTGTTTCATAATTAACTCAAAATCTTCCTCAGTTAGATATTTTTGATCTAATGCTAAATAGAATTGTGTTTCTAATTCATATAAAGATCCTCTTGAAATATGTAAAAAGTGAATGGTATCTTTTGAAGTTTGCCTGCCACAACCTTCTGCAATATTTGAAGGAATTGAAATTGCACATCTTCTTATTTGATTTGTCAGCGCAAATAGCTCTTCCTTTGGAAAAACTTTAATTGCATCGTAAACCATATTTGTTAATTTTCTTGCTTCAACCCAGATCTCTAACTTTTTATACTCCATATCTGTTTATTATAAACCATTAAAACCTACAACTAAAAACCAACAACTCTTCTTGGTTGGAATCCCGCTGCAACTTCTGCAATTAATTTAATATGTTC
>DASVUQ010000009.1:0-6170 GCA_036386975.1 Flavobacterium sp.
ATATGTTGCCTTTTGATGAAGCTATAATTAATGGTCTTACACTAAAACATAATATTTTTTACAGAAGATATTCGGATGATATTGTTATCCTTTGTCAAGAAGATCAAGTAGATTTAGTAAAAAATTTTATAGAAAAAGAAATACAAAAAATAGAATTGACTATTTCAATTCCCAAGACAGAAGTAACACTTTTTAAAAATGAAGATGGACGCTTACAAAGTTTCAAAGTAATTGACGACGATTTGATATTTAATGTTCCCATGACTTATTTAGGTTTTGAATTTTATGGATATCAAACCCTTCTAAAATCAAAAAATTTAGCTTCATTTTATAGGGAAATGAAAAGTACCATTCGCAGAAAATCAAAACAGATTAAAAAGAGAAATGAAAAAATATTAAATGATGAAGTGATTTTTTATAAAAGAAAAGTATATCGCCTTTATAGTTTTAAAGGTCAAAAATCACGGTATTTGCCAGCAAAAAAAATTGAATTAATTAATAATAAATTTATGGTAAAAAGATTTAAAAGAAAGTTTAGAGGTAATTATATAAGATATGTTTATAGAGCTGCAGATGAAATGCATTCTCCAGAATTAAAAAGACAAGTTAGAAATCATTGGAAAATTTTAACTCAATCAATCATTCGTTTTTCGAAATGATAATTTTATACTAACAATAGCTCATAAAGTTTGTGGGTTAACGACAATTGCTTAATAATTTTAAAACAAAGTGAATTATTTTTATTAAGTTACAAGGATAAAAAATACATCTTTTAATATTGAAACCTAATATGTAATGCGACTTAATCACAAAAAGTGTATACGGATCTGAACCCTTTCATCATTAGGATTACTCATAGGAGTAATAGTAATGGACTCACTTTCTCCATAATAATTCGCTATACCCTTTATTATCCCAATTGCCAGTGAAGCCATTTTTCTACGCGAATGATAATCTATAACCAGTAACTTATCATTGACCTTGTGAACATGTAATATAGGAGGGTTAGCCGTACTATTTAATCTTCGTACGGCACCGTGCATCACTGGTTCAGTGTTGAGAATAACATCAAAAGTGCGCCATTCCGGTTTAATATAATCGGCATATAAAGCAAATAAATCATTTACTAAATATTGCCCAAATTCCTCTTTTAAATTATCTTCTGTCATACTGGTCATTTCTGAAGCATTTTTAACAAGAGCGTTCATAAAGTCTATTGAATAGTTTTCTGTAACAGAAAAAGTGATGGAACTGGTACCCGCTTTTTCATTTAGCAAATCCCAGGTATTTTCAGGAAAATTATTATTTACAAATTTTTTTAATAAAAAGAAGATGCTTCCGTGTATTCTAAGGTCACTCATAATAAACAATGATTGGGGTTTGTGCAAAAATACGCTTCTTAATAGATGTGAAAGTAATTTTACCATCAAATTTACAAGCACGGCGTTTTACAATTCAAAACCGCTTTCCTTTACTTTTACGTGATGGATAATTTATTCAGTAAAGTTCATCCTAAGAACTATTGTTGAAGTTTTATACTTCAGCATGCTTTATTACAAATTTTCATTACAGCTACTACTTATTGATGATTCTTGAAATGTTAGAATTGATTATTTAATAATAGTAATACTTCTCTTGCCTGTTCCATATGCCTTTGTTCGTGTGATACAATAATGTCGAATGCGGTTTCTAACTTGTAAACAATATTCCTGTTAGCCGGTGATACTATGATAGTCCCTTTTTCTACCCATTCCTTTGCTTCTTCAATTTTTTTCTTTAATTCTTTTTGATGGTCCTCAAATGTTTTGAGAATATCTCTTTTGATTGTACTTATACCTGGCTCCCAAATTGGAAATGTTTTCATTTTCTTCTGCCTGTCGGGCTGAACCGCTTTTAGAACTGTCTTCCCTAAAAAAGAAACTAAAAATCCAATTTTTGCAATAAACGGCGGTTTGTATTTTCCTTCTTTTAGAGAAGCCAAAACGGGATAATAGCTTTCATTAACTACTATCAGGTGGTCTAAATTTTGAGCAATGCTCCAGGTAGTTGCATTAGGTTTCCAATGTAATTGTTCTTCCGGGAGTGTTCCGAAGTCCAGGAAACACTGCTCGGTTATTCTTTCCAATGCTATTGTCCAGTTTTTCATTTATATTGTGAGGATTCCAGGTTTAAAAGGATTAACTTTTATGGCTTGGCGACAATTGCGGACTTGAGCGTTAGCGACTGGTGAAGTAAATTAGAACTACATGCTCTTGACTACTCTGTTTTTCTTGATTTCTGCCGCCACATTAAGTTCAATATAAACAAGGCCATAAATAATTACTATTTCTGCTATAAAGTAAATTATCCCAACACTTGTTAATTGAGGATAATAAATTATTAAAAGTAATATTATCAAAATACAATAAAGTGAGTTGGCAAAACTGATACCTCTTATAAATGGTATCCAAGAGTGTTGCAATAACAAAAAACAAGAAGTTGAAAAGATAGAAAAACAACCCGCTATTGCCGAAAGATAAGTCACTATTGTTTTAGGCATCCCAAAGTATTGATTGAAGTTTCTTACGACTGTAAATAATACAAATGCAGTAAACATAGCCCCTAAACTGTCAATTAAGAAAAGCGTTTTAGGCTTTTGCGTTAGATGATTTATGATACTTCTGACTATTCTCATACTTTATATTGTTTACATTAATTTTCATTTTGTTAACTGTATTTTTTATATTTAATTGTACCTACAGCTTATTTTGTAAAAGTTTAAAATCAGAAA
The DNA here is from genome assembly GCA_036386975.1 of Flavobacterium sp. Taxonomy (GTDB): domain Bacteria; phylum Bacteroidota; class Bacteroidia; order Flavobacteriales; family Flavobacteriaceae; genus Flavobacterium. Next base: position 2,771 of record DASVUQ010000009.1, read on the forward strand.
TTTAGATCATGAAGTGTTGCTAAAAGTTCCTATTGCAAAGCACCTAAAATCTTTTTTATATTATATTCGCCCTTACGGGATGTATAACTCCCATCGTTTTGAATTATGACATAACTTCCATATGGATAATGTAGCTTAAAGAAATTCTTCTCAATTAATCTTTCAGGATCTTTATACCATTTAATGTCTTTTCCATACAATTCAATACCTGTTAATTTTTGTTTTTATTAATCGGATTAACTCCTGTAATCCATTTAAAGTTCCTTCAAAGTAATTTCCCATTTTAAATGCCAGAATAAAATAATTATCAATTATTTGTTTGGTTTCTTCATCTGTAATAATTTTTTCAATTCCATTCCCATTTTGGATTCTCATCACCCTGTAACCTTTAGAGATGGCTATTAAAATTCCATTATCTTTATTTTTTTTTCCAACACCCCAGGTAGTAGCAATATGTAGTGACAAATCCTCAAATTTATTTTTAGATACTTTTAATGTATCGATTGTTACGATTGCGATTTCTATTGTAGTTTCTGCTTCAAATTTATTTATAGTTTTATTTAATCCGGCTTCCTGTTCTTCTGTATATAATCCTTCATAATCATTTACCCAATTTAAAGGTTTTGGTAAATTGTTCCAGAACGTTTGCCTTACATGCTCGATCGCTATAGGTTTTAAAGAAACATCTTTAATTTTTCCTTTTTGACACCAAACATTTGAAAATGTAAGCAAACAAATTATAAAAACTATTTTACGCATTATTTTTATTTAAAATTAAGGATAATGTTTTAACGCATTTAAGAAATTACTGTTTCAATAATTACACTTTTTCCGTTGAGTTCTTTTAATAGGAGTTTTCATTTTTTTGGAAAATAGTCGTTAGATGACTTTCAAATGTAAATTTTTAATGTCTTAAATGAAATAATCAAATCAGCTTGATTATTAACTTCAATTTGATTGCTTCCTTTTTATCAATTAAAACAACTTAGTTCATAATCTTTTATTAGTTCTAGGACACCCGATTCACCATGAATTTTTAATTCTTTATTATCAACTTTATCAATAGTACTTTGACAATCAGTAATTTCTCTATTAATTACTTTTTTAGATATCAATCTGCTTAATCCCATTGCTTCCATATATGAGATCTTGCCATCGTTTGGCCTTTTAATTATATATATATTTATTGAGGTATAACCCCGTTTAATGTACTTAAGTAATTTCAATTTATTAGAATACATTATTAAAGCAAATAAGTTATTATCTACATTTTCATAATTTAGAGTTTCATTATTATATTTTAAACTAAATGAAGTTACATCTGAAGGAAGTAGCTCTTTTTTATTCCCATTTTTATCTAAAACAACTAATTTTTCTTGTAATTTATGATTCAATTCAACTTTAGAAAAATAGTTAATTTTCAAAACCACATTTTTTAATGTATCATTTTGTTTAGTTACTATATTTACATTTGAGATTTGTGAAAAAGTTTTATTTATTCCTAAAATAAATAAAATAGTAATTATTAATTTTTTCATTTTTTGATTCATTTGTTAGTCTCTTTTAAAATATCTGTTGTGTATTTTTTTTTTAAACAAACTTATAAAAAAAACTCTTTCCTACAACAACCTACATCTGCAAGCTGTTAAAGCTTAATTACTTTTCTTCATTGTCTATAGTAATGGTCAGCTTGTTTTTATTTTGTTTGATGTTTATCATTTGTCCTTGTTTAAAACCCAGCTTGTCCAGCCATTTGCTATTAAGCCTGATTTCAGGGATTGTTGTCCCACCGTATGCCCTTGCCTGGTACTTTGTGTAAATTTTAAGTTTTCTTGATTCCGACATTAGTATATAATTATAGTACAAATGTCAACTAATTTGTTGAAAACCTTGTCATATTAAAAGCTGACAAACAAATTAACTGATATTTGGCCTATGAAAAACAATAAATCAAGAAATGCATTAGCCTGCGGATTATTAAATTCCGGGAGTAGAAAGGTTGGAGCCAATTCGACTTAGCAAGAGCGTGTAATAAAGACCGCGAGACAATTGAAAATTAGAAAACGGAAAAGTAACCCGACGCTTTATACTTTACTCGAAATTGCCAATGCTTTAGAAATTTCGATGGCTAAGTTAGTGGATCAGTTGTAGTAGGATTACTTTATTCGTATTTCTGTTCATTATTTTCTTTCCACACTTTCTAAAGTAAGAGTTAAGCTTTCAGTTAGACTACATTTAAACACGATAATTCTTAAAAAAAACATAGACTAAAATGTCATTTTAATAAAGTGTTAGTATATATTTGCTTTTAATAATTTATATAGTACAAAATTTCTCTTAAATATAATATCAATTTTTTATACTTTAAATCTTATATGAAAGTTAAAAATTTAATCCTATTGGCTACGGCCCTTATCTTTTTGGGTTGCTCTAAAACAGAAACTGATGAATATTTATTAGAATTAGACAAGAAAACCCTGGCCGAGAACATCAACTATGATAAGATTATGTTTTATAAATTTGCAAAAATAGCGGTACGTTCCAGTGCTGTACAAGATACCAGTGCTGCCAGTTACCAGGCCTTTGCTAAAAACTCTACTCATCTTTTCAATAGCTTGAACAACATAAGTATAGATAGCGGAAAAACGATATCTGTAGTTGATGCTTTATTGATTTACCAGGATTACCGAAAAGTAAAAGGGTTTGTAAAAGAGACCGACGAAGATATTTTTCCAACGGCAATTGAAGGTTTTAGTAAGGTTTATGGAGATAAGAGCATCAAACAAACTTTATTAAGTGGTGAAGCAAAGATTTATTCTCAAAATGTAGAACATGCCATACTTAGCGTGGCAACTTTGGGCGCTAAAAGTTTAGGCCCCGAATTTTCGCTTTACGAGTGCTCTAAAACCCAACCAGAGAAATTACAGGACAGTGAAGAAAAGACATTATTAGAGTTTATCAGAGGGTTTTTGTTTTTAAACAATAATCTTTTGTACTTATCTGAAGATGGGTTTTCCAGGAATATTAACTGGCTGGAGAAAAACAAACAGATTCCTTTACCTCTTACAAAAGCCTTTTTCGGATGGCAATCTTTAAATGATGAACAGGTAAATACAAGTTTTCATGCTTTAAATTGTTTGTTTAGAGGAATGGACCGCTTAAAAATGAAGCGTGAAGTTGATGAAGAACGGGCACTTGATGATTTTGAACTTTTTGTAAAAGATGCTAACCAACTTGGACTACAAAATGAATTAGTGTGGATGGTAGAGAGTTACTTATATTTAAAACGTGAAAAGGCTGAGCAGGCTATTGTTTCTTTAAACAAACTAAAGGGTAGTAAAATACTCGGTAAAGAGGAGCGTGAAGCCATTGAAGAATCTGTAAACTACCTAAAAAACAG
>DASVUQ010000010.1:0-6651 GCA_036386975.1 Flavobacterium sp.
AACTATTGCATCATTATTATACCAATTATTTAAAAAAGCAGGATTTAAAGTAGGGTTATTATCTACTGTAAAAATTCTTGTAGATGATATCGAATACAAAGCAACACATACCACACCGGATTCCCTTACTATTAACCGTTACCTACGGGAGATGAACGAGGTAGGCGTGGAGTTTTGTTTTATGGAAGTCAGCTCGCATGGTATTCATCAAAAAAGGACAGAAGGTTTAACTTTTGTCGGCGGCATCTTTACGAATTTGTCCCACGATCATTTAGATTATCATGCCACATTTGCAGAGTACAGAGATGTAAAAAAATCGTTTTTTGATTATTTACCAAAATCCGCTTTTGCATTATCCAACATTGATGATAAGAATGGTATGGTGATGCTGCAAAATACCCATGCGCGAAAGCTGACCTATGCATTAAAGTCGTATGCCGATTATAAAGCGCAGATACTCGAAAACCAATTGTCGGGATTATTATTAAAAATTAACGGTAATGAAGTATGGGTACGTTTAATAGGCACATTCAACGCTTATAATTTATTGGCGATATATGGAACCGCTATCGAGTTGGGCCTTGACAATTTAGAAGTTTTACGGTTATTATCAGAGTTAGAAAGCGTTTCAGGTCGTTTTCAATTTATTGTTTCTGATGAAAAGATAACGGCAATTGTTGATTATGCCCATACGCCTGATGCCCTGGAAAATGTTTTAAAAACCATTAATGATATCCGTACCAAAAATGAACAACTCATTACCATTGTAGGCTGTGGCGGTGACAGGGACAAAACCAAACGTCCTGTAATGGCAGATATTGCTTCCACATTAAGTGATAAAATCATTATTACTTCGGATAATCCAAGAACAGAAGACCCTGATGATATTATAGCTGAAATGGAAAAAGGGGTGGCGCCTCAAAATTATAAAAAGACTATTGCTATTACCGATAGGAAACAGGCCATCAAAACCGCTTGTCAGTTAGCCGGGCCCAACGATATCATATTAATTGCCGGGAAAGGGCATGAAACGTATCAGGAAATCCAGGGCATACGCTATGATTTTGATGATATGAAAATAGTAAAGGAACTTTTAGCACAACTCAATAAATAGAAATATGCTGTATTATTTATTTGATTACCTACACAAAACACTAAACGTTCCCGGAACAGGCGTTTTTCAATACATTACATTCCGGTCAGCTTTAGCGATTATCATGTCGTTATCCGTTTCGACTATTTTCGGAAAAAGGATTATTAACTTTTTAAGAAGACAGCAGGTGGGTGAAACGGTACGTGAGTTAGGTTTGGCCGGACAAAATGAAAAAGCAGGTACGCCTACAATGGGTGGTCTTATTATAATTTTCGCCACTTTAATCCCGGTTTTGCTATTGACAAGATTAGATAATATTTATATCATATTGCTGATTGTTACTACTTTATGGATGGGGGTAATTGGTTTTATAGATGATTATATTAAAATTTTCAAAAAAGATAAACAAGGGCTTAAAGGGATTTTCAAAGTTATAGGACAAGTAGGATTAGGAATAATTGTAGGGACCGTTTTATACATGCATTCTGGTGTTACCATACGTACTGATAAAGCACAATCGTATACCTATAACCTGGAAGATACAGAAACAGTTATTACAAAATTACCTCTGGAAGAAAAATCGACAGCAACAACAATACCCTTTTTTAAAAATAACGAATTTGACTATGCTGAATTACTAGCTTGGACCGGCGGCGATTATCATAAATGGGCTTGGCTGATATTCATCCCGATAGTCATATTTATCATCACTGCCGTTTCTAACGGGGCCAATCTTACCGATGGCATCGACGGGCTGGCAGCAGGTACTTCTGCCATTTCAGTACTCGCATTAGGGATTTTCACATTTGTGTCCGGAAACATTGTTTTTTCTAATTACCTTAATATTATGTATATCCCCAATTCTGGAGAAATGACGGTTTTTATAGCCGCTTTTGTTGGGGCATTAGTAGGTTTTTTGTGGTATAATTCCTATCCGGCATCTGTATTTATGGGTGATACCGGAAGCTTAACTATCGGTGGGATCATTGCCGTTTTAGCTATTGCCGTGCGAAAAGAAATGATGATTCCATTATTATGCGGAATATTTCTGGTGGAGAGTTTTTCTGTTGTATTACAGGTCAGTTATTTTAAATATACTAAAAAGCGTACCGGACAAGGGCGCAGGATATTTCTAATGTCACCGTTACACCATCATTACCAGAAGAAAGGGTACCATGAAAGCAAAATAGTAACACGGTTTTGGATTGTAGGAGTGTTTTTGGCCATACTTTCTATTGTTACTTTAAAATTACGATAGATGAAAAGACTGGTTATTCTTGGTGGAGGTGAAAGCGGAGTGGGAACAGCCATTCTCGGAAAGAAAAAAGGATACGATGTTTTTGTTTCTGATTTCGGAAAGATAAAAGATAGTTATAAAGAAGTTCTTAATAGTAATGAAATTGAATGGGAAGAAGAAACCCATACGGAGAGTCGAATACTGAATGCCGATGTGGTCATGAAAAGCCCCGGGATCCCGGAAAAGTCGCCGACCGTGAAAAAACTGTTGGAAAAACAAATTCCGGTAATTTCTGAAATTGAGTTTGCTGCACCTTTTACAAATGCGGTAACCATTGGGATCACAGGAAGCAACGGAAAAACAACGACCACGATGCTCACGTACCATCTGTTAAAATCAGCAGGTTTAAATGTAGGGCTGGGAGGCAATATCGGAAAGAGTTTTGCCTGGCAGGTAGCAGAAAATGATTTTGATGTGTATGTATTGGAGTTAAGCAGTTTTCAGCTCGATGGTTGTTACAATTACAATCCGCATATCGCTGTAATTACAAACATCAGCCCGGACCATCTCGACAGGTACGAATATAAATATGAGAATTACATAGCGTCGAAATTCAGGATAACACAAAATCAGACGGCAGCAGATTATTTAATATATGATGATGATGACGAAGCAATTACAAAGTGGTTGGCAAACCATACAATACAAACAAGCAAAATACCATTTTCAATTACAAAACAATTAGAAACTGGGGGATCAATAAACGGGAATACGATGAAACTAAATATAAATAACGAAGAATTAGCAATGGATACCTCACATCTAGCCCTCGAAGGGAAACACAATATGAAAAATGCAATGGCAGCAGCATCTGTGGCGCAATTAATGAAAATAAGAAAACAAACCATCAGAGAAAGCATGTCTAATTTTCAGGGTGTGGAACATCGTTTGGAAAAAGTGCTTAAAATTCAGAATGTACAATATATCAATGATTCAAAAGCCACTAATGTTAATGCTACTTTTTATGCTTTAGACAGTATGAATTCACCAACCGTATGGATTGTAGGGGGAGTAGATAAAGGCAATGATTATGCGGAGTTAATGGCACTGGTACGCGAAAAAGTAAAAGCAATCATTTGCCTGGGAATAGACAACAGAAAAATCATTGACGCTTTTGGCAATGTTGTTGATGTCATGGTAGAAGTTTCCAATATGAGTGATGCCGTCAGGACAGCACAAAGGCTAACAGAAAAAGGAGATGCTGTTTTACTCTCTCCCGCTTGTGCAAGTTTTGATTTATTCGAAAGTTATGAAGACAGGGGAAATCAATTTAAAAGAGCAGTACAGAATTTATAGAGAAACAAAAGATGAAAAAATTACTTAGCAGTTTAAAAGGGGATAAAGGGATCTGGTCATTTGTGGCCTTATTGGCTTTGTTTTCCTTTATGCCTGTTTTTAGCGCAAGCAGTAATTTGGCTTATATGAACCATGGCACAGGAAATACACTCGGCTATCTACTAAAGCATTTTGTACATGTCGTTTTTGGGTTTTTTATTTTATACAATATACAAAAACTACCGTACCATTATTTCAGGGGCATTTCAAAAATCCTCTTACCAATGGTTTGGTTATTGTTAGCCTACACTTTATTTTTTGGGGTAGAGCAGGGCAGTGCCACACGTTGGATCCAGGTGCCGTTTATAGGGATCTCATTCCAGACCTCTTCATTGGCTTCCATTGTTTTAATGATTTTCGTAGCCCGTTATTTATCTAAAAGGCAAACAGAACCTATAACATTTAAATCCTCTTTTATAGATTTATGGTTACCGGTTGGTATAACGTTAATGCTGATTTTGCCTAACAACTTCTCTACTGCCGCTTTAATCTTTGCGATGGTAGTAATGCTGACATTTGTTGGTAACTACCCTGTCAAATATATTGGGATGATTATGGGCATAGGAGTAGGGCTTCTTACTCTATTTATTTTAGTAGCAAAAGTAGTAGAGAAAACAAATCCGGAAAATACGCCCAAAGTTTTTGGAAGGGTAAAAACATGGGAAAACAGGATAACCAATTATTTTGGGAATGATAAAGAAATTTCAGACGATGATTACCAGATCGAAAAAGCAAAAACCGCCATTGCTTCAGGAGGAGTATATGGTTTAGGGCCTGGGAAAAGTGTGCAAAAGAACTTTTTACCACAATCTTCATCCGATTTTATTTTTGCCATAATTGTCGAAGAATATGGCTTGTTCGGAGGGTTAGGGGTTTTATTGTTGTATCTGTTATTGTTCTTTAGGTTTATTGTAGCAGCACACAAAGCCAAATCGCCATTTGGGAAATTATTAGTAATCGGCTTAGGGTTTCCTATCATATTTCAGGCATTAATTAATATGGGCGTAGCGGTTCAGTTATTGCCGGTAACCGGACAAACATTACCACTAATAAGTAGCGGGGGAAGTTCTATCTGGATGACCTGCATCGCCATAGGGATTATCATCAGCGTAACAAAAAAAGAAGAAGACATTATCCAGGAATTGGCAGAAAAAGAACGACGTGCACTGGCACTTAAACAATTAATTGATAAGCAACTTATGGAAACCGAAGAACAGGAAAATGTTCCTGAGCCCGCTTTCGATGAAGAAGATTATTCAATAGAAGTAGCAGGTAACCCAATGGACGCGGTAAAATATAAATAGGGGCAGTAATATAAGCATGGCAAATTTAAAATTCATATTAAGTGGCGGAGGAACAGGAGGGCATATCTATCCTGCAATTGCTATTGCCAATGAATTAAAGCTGCGTTTTCCTGATTGTGATATTTTATTCGTTGGGGCAAAGGACAGGATGGAAATGCAAAAAGTACCTCAGGCAGGATATCCTATTAAAGGGTTATGGATCGCCGGTATACAGCGTAAACTAACATTTGATAATGCCCTTTTTCCAATAAAATTGCTCGATAGTTTATTAAAATCGAAGAGGATCATAAACAAATTTAAGCCTGATGTTGTTATAGGGACCGGAGGGTACGCCAGTGGCCCATTATTAAAAGTAGCATCAATGTCCGGGATCCCGACAGTTATCCAAGAACAAAATTCATATCCCGGGATTACTAATAAATGGTTAGGCAAAAAAGTAAATAAGATTTGTGTTGCTTACGAAAATCTGGAAGAATTTTTCCCAAAGGATAAAATAGTGCTAACTGGGAATCCGGTACGTGAGGATCTTATCAATATTACAAAAAAGAAAAAAGAAGCACGGGAATATTTTAACCTTGCTGAAGATAAAAAAGTACTGCTTGTCCTTGGCGGAAGCTTAGGCGCCAGAAGGATCAACCAGCTTATTGCAAAAGAGCTGCTCAATTTTACGTCCCAGAATGTTCAGGTCATCTGGCAGTGTGGAAAATTGTATTTTGATCATTACAAACGTTTTAATGAAAATGCGAATGTGAATGTTTTGTCGTTTATAGACAGGATGGACCTCGTATATGCCGTAGCAAATATTGTTATTTCGAGAGCAGGCGCTTCTTCCGTTTCAGAATTATGTATTGTGGGCAAACCCGTAATTTTTATTCCGTCGCCCAACGTTGCAGAAGATCATCAGACCAAAAATGCAAAAGCTATTGTGGATAAGAACGGTGCACTTATGGTGAGGGAAGTAGAGCTGGATACTCAGTTTACTAAGACTTTCAATAAGGTACTGAACGATGAGAATATACAAAACAGCTTGTCAGAAAATATTAGAAAGCTGGCAAAAGTAAATGCCACACAGGATATAGTGAATGAAATAGTAAAATTAATAGAATGAATTTAAATCAGGTACATAACGTGTATTTCATCGGTATCGGAGGAATTGGAATGAGTGCTCTAGCACGTTATTTCAAAGCCATCGGCAAGAACGTATCTGGTTATGACAAAACACCAACCACACTTACAGATGAACTAATAGAGAGCGGCATTGCTGTTCATTTTGAAGATAGGATTGATTTGATCCCAAAAGATTTCCATATAGAAAACACACTCGTTATTATAACACCTGCAGTCCCGGTAGCCCATGCCGAATGGAATTATTGTATCGAAAAAGAGTATCAGATTAAAAAACGGGCCGAAGTGCTTGGCATAATTACAAAAGATACTTTTTGTTTTGCCGTTGCAGGGACCCACGGTAAGACAACCACATCGGGCATTTTAGGACACATTCTTTATCAAAGCGGTACGGATGTAACTTCATTCCTTGGTGGGATTGTAGAAAATTACAATTCCAACCTTATAGGAAACGGAAAAACAGTTACAGTGGTAGAGGCAGATGAATTCGACCGTTC
>DASVUQ010000011.1:0-17301 GCA_036386975.1 Flavobacterium sp.
CAGTTCAATCTTTTTGCACCCTCACCATCAGAAGGTGATGACAATACTGAAACTACAACTTCGAAACATCAGTACTATGCCACATTAGAAACTACTGCACACGCTTACCAAATGGTTCAGGGCGAATTAGGTATTAAGTTATTGTTACAGAACCTGCAAAAACAAGCTTCTGTTAGTTTTGATACCGAAACTACAGGTATCAATACGCTCAAAGCAGAATTAGTAGGATTGTCTTTCTCGTATGAAAAAGGGAAAGGTTTCTATGTTCCTGTCCCTGAAACTAAAGAAGAAGCCACGCTATTGGTACAAAAATTTGTTCCTTTTTTTGAAAATGAAACGATCGAAAAGATTGGCCAGAATTTAAAATATGACCTTAAAATATTAGCAAAATATGGTATTGTGGTAAAAGGCAGATTATTTGATACTATGATCGCGCACTACCTGATCAACCCGGACATGCGCCACGGTATGGATATTTTATCAGAGACCTATTTACAATACCAACCTAAATCTATTGAAGAACTCATTGGTAAAAAAGGAAAGAACCAGAAATCAATGCGCGATGTACCGCTTGAGGACGTAAAAGAATATGCTGTAGAAGATGCCGATGTTACACTACAACTTAAACAGCATTTCGAGCCTGTGCTGAATGAAACAGGAACAAGAAAATTATTTGATGAAATCGAAATCCCGCTGGTAAAGGTGCTTGCCGATATGGAAACAGAAGGAATCAACCTCGATGTGCCCTTTTTAAAATCACTTTCGGAAGAACTGGATAATGACATTAAAACGTTAGAAGCAAAGATATATGACATTGCCGGTGAAAAATTCAACCTGGCTTCGCCGAAACAATTAGGGGATATTCTGTTTGATAAACTAAAAATTGGTGGCGTAAAACAGAAAAAAACAAAAACAGGCCAATATGCCACTGGGGAAGAAGTACTGTCGTATCTCGCCCTGTCAAGCCCTTTTGTTCAGGATATCCTGGACTGGCGGCAACTGGTAAAACTACAGAATACGTATGTAGAAGCACTACCACTTCAGGTTGATGCAGGTACCGGCCGTGTCCATACCGATTATATGCAAACGGTTGCTGCAACCGGGCGATTAAGTTCCAATAACCCTAACCTGCAGAATATCCCGATCCGTACAGAACGCGGCAGGCAGATCAGAAAAGCATTTATAGCAAGGGATGATAATTATACATTGATATCTGCCGATTATTCTCAAATAGAATTACGGATTATTGCTGCACTTAGTGGCGAAGAAAATATGATCAATGCTTTTAAGCAAAAAGAAGATATCCATAAATCTACGGCTGCCAATGTATTTAATGTCCCGCTGGAAGAGGTAACACGTGAACAAAGAAGCCATGCAAAAACCGTTAATTTTGGTATTATTTATGGCGTTTCTGCTTTTGGGTTAAGCAATCAAACCTCGCTGACCCGTGGCGAATCAAAAGATCTGATTGATGCCTATTATAAAACCTATCCCCGGTTAAAATCGTATATTAACGAACAAATTGAATCTGCCAGAGAAAACGGGTATGTCCAGACCATCTTAGGAAGGCGCCGTTACCTTAAAGATATTAATTCGCAAAACGCCATGGTACGCGGAGGCGCGGAACGTAATGCCGTAAATGCACCTATTCAGGGAAGCGCTGCCGATATTATAAAAATAGCCATGATCAATATTCATCATAAACTTACTACCGAAAACTGGAAATCCAAAATGCTGTTACAGGTACATGATGAATTGGTGTTTGATGTACATCTTTCTGAACTGGAAAAGATACAACCCATGATCAAGCATGAAATGGAAAACGCTTTTATAATGGATGTCCCGTTAGAGGTTGAAATAGGAATAGGTAAAGACTGGCTGGCTGCACATTGATTAACAATTGTTACATTAAGAGTAAGCTGATAACTTCAAGTGAGTATAATATAAACCCGGTTCTTCCGCAGTAATTATCCTGTTTTGCCATAGGCTCTGTAAAAACTAATCCACTTGGAGTAGTAGACTGACTTACGAGATACCGATTCGCACGAATAGTGGCCATGGGTAACTAACGCTACACATTTAAGTCTGAATACGTCATTATACTGGACTTTTCTATAAAAATGTCAAATAGCGTCTCCCTTTTTGGGATAGTACAATTGGTGAAATAGCCTCTTTTATGTCGTTTTTAAACAACCTCATTTTTAATTCATAATTCTGACACTTGCTTTTACCCAATACTAAAGCTTTGGTATTTTTAAAAGCACCACAACTTTACCCTAAGAGATCCTATTTTTGTCGTATAAAAAAACATTTAGTTTATCTAAGATATAAGATTATATACTTCATTAATCATTTTAAAAGCTTCAAAATTAGATTATTATTTTAATAATTTTTAGCATTTATTTATAATAGCTATAAAAGAACAATTAGTAGTACAAAATAAAAGAAAATAATCTTAAAATTATTTTAAAATTAAGATTATATTCTATTATATTTGTAGTGTAATTAATCATTCATCTAAAATAACGATTTGTTGTTCCGGAAAACAAATTAATAGCTATCTAAAAAGCGTATTAGATGATTAATTTTTACTAATAGTAATTGATAAAAATGACAAACAATGACAACAGATATATTTGAAGATTTTGACGAAGAAAGCCGGGACCTTTTAAACGGCCTGAAGATGATCGATTTTGATGCGCTACAGCAAAGGATGAACCACGATTTCCTCTCCCTTATAAACAAAGGTTCCGACGAAAAGGGAAATCCCTTTGACGACAGCAACAGTGGCAATAGATGGAGAGAAGAATGGAAAACCCGGACTATGCCCGAAATCCGGGACTACTTTTTTCCCGAAGCCAAAGTAAGGGCCAAAAACAACATCACGATCTGTGACACGACAGCGATTTTTGATGGTACTGAAATTGAACAAAACAATATACCGCTGGAAGAAGTAGTCATCGAGACCTATGGCGTGGGCAGGGCCCCTTTGGACCTGGGCGACATGGCTATTTATTTTTTTACCTCGGCCGACGGCGCAAAATTAATCAGGGCCAGGCGCTGCGCGTATGAAAGCAGGTTCAAGAACCCCAATGTGCTGGCCGTTTTTATGGAAACCGACGAAGGCGGCAACACTTTTGGCAGCGTCATGGAGTTTGTAATTGGCGAAAATGTTAAAAGACTGTTCAAAGGCGATTACTGGAAAAAGATATTTACCTTTTTAGAAAGAAATGAGCTGCGTGTTTCCAGGGAAGACACCGAGGACCTTATCAAAAAAGCACTTTCGCACCAGCATTTCCTGGAGTATGCCGCGCGCCTTTTCAATGACCTGGCAGGCAGGCTTAGCTTTACTGTTTTCGATGCCATCTCAAAAGGTTTCGGCCTGATCGCCGAAGGCATCGGAAGCTGGAAGTTTAAGGACGAGGAATGGGACACGGCCCATGAAAATTTTTCTCCGGCAAACGCGCCTTTTATTTTCTTTGAACTTCCTCATAACAGGCTTATGGAAATGCGCTATAAAAACAGCCAGATGCTGAAACAGATAACTTCCGGCTTTAAAAATATCGTCGAAACGCACCGGGAACAGATCCCCGACGTAATTTTAAAGCCCATGCAGTCGTTTATTGCGATGCTACAGGAAAAAACAAAGCTCTTTTTTCTGGCTTTTGAAGAAAAAGGTTCCGTTTTTATGAAGCTCATCGAGCAGAACAACGAAAATGTCAATGCTTTTCTATGCGGTTTTATTAACGGTTTCCTGGATTTTATTAAATGCATTTTCGACCTTTTTGCCTTTATCTTTCAATTTGTTAAAGCCACGGTAGATTTTGCCCTGAACAAAAGCTATTACCTGAACCTGGTTTTAGAATACATCGAAAACGGTATTGATGCTTTATCAAAATTTGATGTACTGGGGTTTTTCAAAAAAATGGTTACCCTGCCCATAGAGTTCTTACTGAATTTTAATAGTTTTTTATTAAATTTAAAACTACCATCGGTAAATTTAAGTAAAATTGCTTACTTTTCAGGCTATGTTCTTTTGGGCATCTTACAGATTGTTTTAGAAATTATCTTTACCGGGGGCTCGATTTCTATCGAAAGGCTTTTTGCCAAAAGTGCTCAGATTATCAATGGTTTTATAAAGAAAGCGGGCAGTTTCGCCGATGATGTTTTCAGGGCCCTTGACAAGCTGATATCACTTATCAAGAAAGGCGCAGATCATCTTGCTTCTTTTATCAGGCAGGTTCTGGATGATTTTTTTGAATGGCTGAAAGGGCTGTTTAAGAGCGGGAAAGCCGATGAGGTTTTTGACAATGTTATTGGCAAAGGGCTTTATAGTGGTAAGATTTTATCCAAACTAGAGATTGAGGATTGGGCTAGAATGCTTTTTAAGAAGTTCGGTACTAAACTTAAAAAAGTTGATAGCTTTTCTAGTAGAAATATTTTAGCACAATTTGATCCAAGTACTAACACTATTCTTTATAAAGATGATGTTACCGAATATTTTATAGCTCACGAACATTTTCATGCAGAGGAAATGCATAAGATTGGTTTCGATAACTATGTGAAAGACGCTCCCCTAAAAGGAATAGAGGAGTTAGATTATACAAATGAAAACCTAATACGACGATATAAAAGAGAAAAATATGTGTATGATAAATTAAAAACTAATGCAAATAAATATAATTTAAATAGTCAAGAGAGATGGCATGTTGAGGCATATTTTTATGAAATAGAACAAAGTCTTATAGAAAAAAGTATAAAAATCCCAAAAAAATAAAGCATTATGGAAGATTCCAAAAAAATGATAGAAGAACTTAAAACCTATCTGGATAAAAACAAAGAAAAATACTATAAATCAAGTTTTAGTTTCAAAGGTTTGAGAAAGAATGTGCCACAACCAAACGGCAATATAAGGAATTTGTACGTAGTTTCTTACTTAGTTTCATTAGATGATTTACAATATGATAGTGATGCTAATTATTATGCCTATTATGATGAAGATATAAAAAAATTATTATATATAATTGGACCTCAATTTTATAAAAAAGTACAGGATTAATTTAAAAGAAGAAGTTTTATATCTAAAACAAGCCTCTGAGAATTGAATATTTAAGGCATCGTCTCCAACAGGAGCCCGAACAAAAAACAGAAAAGGTTATTTCGCGACTTACACTGCCTCCAAAAAGTTAGACACTACTTGTGGCCAGTGTAAGTCGTGAGACAGCCTCTTTACATTGGTAAATCTTACATTTACTAACGGTTTTATCAAAAAAGCGGGCAGTTTCGCCGATGATGTTTTCAGGGCCCTTGACAAGCTGATATCACTTATCAAGAAAGGGGCAGATCACTTTGCTTCTTTTATCAGGCAGGTGTTGGATGATTTTTTTGAATGGCTGAAAGGGCTTTTTAAAAGTGGGAAAGAATTTGCTTTGGGTGATGAAATTGAAGCTATTTTACTGCCTTTTATAAAAATTCTAAAGGAGAATCCAAGTTTTATAAATTGTATTAAATTAGTAAATAAAAACAGGTATTTCCAAAAATGCATGGCTATTGAATCTGAAGCAATGATTAAGCTCTATACAGCCAATACCTATAGAGTTTTAAATAATGCGTTACGCGGAATTAACAGTATTAAGCTAGATAAAGAACTAAAGGCAATGCAGAGAATCCTTGATGAAGCACTGGAGAAACTTCCAATTTCAAAATACAATAAACAGCTATTGCAACGTTCGGCTTTCTTTACCGAGGAGGAAATCAGCAAACTGTTTAAAGTAGGTAAAGATTTCGTTGAAAAAGGATTTATGTCAACTACTCATTCGCAAGAAGCATTGGAGAGATGGTTAATTAGCAATCCTAGCCATAACGTTATTTTTAAAGTGATAGGCAAAAACGGTAAATTAATTGAAGAAGCTTCAATGTTGCCTTTTGAGAATGAAGTGCTTTTTAGATCAGAAACTAAATTTATAGTTCAAAACATAAAAAAAATTGACCATCCTATAAACAGAAGTAAACTAATTACGGAAATAATTTTAAAAGAAAAGTAATGGAAAATAAAAAAGAAAGATTAGAAAAACTCTTAAAGCGAAATGAGGAATTAAGACCAATCATTTTTGTTGGGTTTAATACTGATAAAGAACTCTTATCATATAGAAAAAAGATAGAAAAGGAAAGAAATGAATATTTTGATAATCAAGAAAAAATCCAAACTCTCCAATTAGAATTAATGTCTCCAAAAGAAAGAGAAGAATATGAAGAAAATATGCGTTTGCTTAAATTAAAGGCAGAGGGCAAACCTCTGATTTAATTTCAAAGAGGCTGTCTCACTCGTGAAATAGCCTCTTTTTCTGTTTTTTGGAAACTATTAGCAAATATTAAATTCTCAAATTGAGAATAGAAAAAGTATTTGAAATAATTTTAAAAGAAAAATAAAATGGAAGATAAAAAACAAAAATTAGATGCTTTGATTAAAAAAAATGAAGAATTAAGACCAATCGTATTTAAATCATTTAAAACAGATCAAGAATTAGATAACTATGAAAAATTAAACCAAAAAGCCTTTAATCAATATTTTGATAATCAAAAAAAAATCCAAGAGCTTAAATTAGAACTGATGACACCACAGGATAGAGCAGAATATGAAGAAAACATGCGTCTGCTCAAATTAAAGGCAGAGGGCAAACCATTGATTTAAGTTTAAAAAGCTACTGTAAAAGTAGCTTTTAATATTTATACAAACTTCAAATTAATTGAAGAAGCTTCAATGTTGCCTTTTGAGCATGAAGTGCTTTTTAGATCAGAAACACGGTTTGCGGTAGAAAGTGTAGAAAAGAGTTATAATTATAAATTAGAAAGAGAGATTACAGAAATAATTTTAAAAGAAAAATAATTATGAATAATGTAGAAAAACTAAAACATTTACAAGCTCGTTTGAAAGAAATAGAACCAACTATTACAAGAAGTTTTAAAACGAGTAAAGAACTTAATATCTATTATGAAAAAAATAAAGATTTATACAAAGAAGGTAAAAAGCTTTTTGATGAAATCCAAACTCTCCAATTAGAGCTAATGACTCCAAAAGAAAGAGCAGAATATGAAGAAAACATGCGTTTGCTCAAATTAAAGGCAGAGCGCAAACCATTGATTTAAGTTTAAAAAGCTACTGTAAAAGTAGCTTTTAATATTTATACAAACTTCAAATTAATTGAAGAATCTTCAATGTTGCCTTTTGAGCATGAAGTGCTTTAAATCAGGTACGATATATAGTGTAGAAAATGTTGGTAAAATTAAAAATCCAATTGGGGGTAGAGAAAAAGTATTTGAAATAATTTTAAAAGAAAAATAAAATGGAAGATAGAAAACAAAAATTAGATGCTTTAATTAAAAAAAATGAAGAATTAAGACCGATCGTTTTTAAATCATTTAAAACAGATCAAGAATTAGATAATTATGAAAAATTAAACCAAGAAGTCTTTAATCAATATTTTGATAATCAAAACCAAATTCACCAGATTAAATTAGAACTGATGACACCACAGGATAGAGCAGAATATGAAGAAAACATGCGTCTGCTCAAATTAAAGGCAGAGGGCAAACCATTGATTTAAGTTTAAAAAGCTACTGTAAAAGTAGTAGTGGTCGGAAGAAATTCCGGCCATTTATGCTCCTGTAGCTTTGTAATTTTCTTGCTTTTCAGGCTACGTTCTTCTAGGCATCATACAGATTGTTTTGGAAATTATCTTTACCAGGGGCTGGTTTCTATCGAAAGGCTTTTTGCCAAAAGCGCACAGATCATTAACGGTTTTATCAAAAAAGCGGGCAATTTTGCCGATGATATTTTCAAGGCCCTTGACAAGCTGATATCACTTATCAAGAAAGAGGCAGATCACTTTGCTTCTTTTATCAGGCAGTTGTTGGATGATTTTTTTGAATGGCTGAAAAATTTATTTAAGAGTGGGAAAGCGGATGAGGTTTTAAAAGGCAAATATAATATTAAAAACTTTTTGGGATCAGAAGCTTTAACTTTAGAAAAATTAATTGAATGGGAAAATAAAATAAAAATTATATCAGCTAACAAATGTAGATTTAAGTTAGCAACAGCTAATAAAAGAATACTAAAATATATAGATGAAATGGATTCCTTAGCATTTTTTGACGCAGGCGAAATTCCTCCAATAATTTGGTATAGAGAAGGCATAACCGAATACATAATATCGCATGAGTATTATCATTTAGAAGAATTTATGAAAATTGGTAAAAAAAACTTTTTAAAAGGTATCAATGGAAGTTTAGAAGATATTTTAGTAAATGAATTACTTCGAGAAAAATATGTTTATAAAAAAATTCTTGAAAATTCCAATAAGTTTTCTTTAAATGAATTAAAACATGCTAAAGAATATTACAATCAAACTCTAATAAAACTTGTAGAAAATGGATTTGAGCTAAAACCAGAGTATATTATTAAATTAAAAAAATAGATATTTATGAATGATCAACAAATAATAGATAAAGCAACAAGAGTATTAAAAGAGTTAAAACTTTACAATAGTAATTATATAGATATTTCTGTATTAAAAGAAATCAATGATACATTAATTGAAATAGAACCTGAAATTAAAAATAGATATAGCGTTATGTTTTCCTATGAGCTACCTGATGGCAGAAGAGGACATACATCCGTATATGTTGACAGGAAAAGTAATAAACTAATAAGTGTTATTACAAAGAGTAATTCATATAAAATTCCTGAAGAACTTTCTTAGTTTTTCTAATGGCAAAAAGAGGCTGTACACTAAACAGCCTCTTTTTCGTTTTCATAAATCTCTTAAATTGCTTACTTTTTAGGCTATGTTCTTTTGGGCATTGTACAGATTGTTTTAGAAATTATCTTTACCGGGGGCTCGATTTCTATCGAAAGGCTTTTTGCCAAAAGTTCACAGATCATCAACGGTTTTATAAAGAAAGCGGGTAGTTTTGCCGATGATGTTTTCAGGGCTTTAGACAAACTAATTGTAATTATCAAAAAAGGCGCAGATCATTTTGCTTCTTTTATCAGGCAGGTGTTAGATGACTTTTTTGAATGGCTGAAAGGGCTTTTTAAGAGCGGGAAAGAATTTGCTTTGGGTGATGAAATTGAAGCTATTTTACTGCCTTTTATAAAAATTCTAAAGGAGAATCCAAGTTTTATAAATTGTATTAAATTAGTAAATAAAAACAGGTATTTCCAAAAATGGATGGCTATTGAATCTGAAGCAATGATTAAGCTCCATACAGCCAATACCTATAGAGTTTTAAATAATGCGTTACGCGAAATTAACAGTATTAAGCTAGATAAAGAACTAAAGGCAATGCAAAGAATCCTTGATGAAGCACTGGAGAAACTTCCAATTTCAAAATACAATAAACAGCTATTGCAACGCTCGGCTTTCTTTACTGAGGAGGAAATCAGCAAACTGTTTAAAGTGGGTAAAGATTTCGTTGAAAAGGGATTTATGTCAACCACTCATTCGCAAGAAGCATTAGAGAGATGGTTAATTAGCAATCCTAGCCATAACGTTATTTTTAAAGTGATAGGCAAAAATGGTAAATTAATTGAAGAAGCTTCAATGTTGCCTTTTGAGCATGAAGTACTTTTTAAATCAGAAACGCGGTTTGTGGTAGAAAGTGTAAAACCAGTTACACATCCTATAGATAGAAGTAAAGAAGTAATAGAAATAATTTTAAAAGAAAAATAATGGAAAATAAAAAAGAAAAATTAGAAAAATTAATTATACGAAATACAGAGCTTAAACCTAGCATTTTTAAATCTTTTAATACAATGATAGAATTAAAGATGTATAAAGAAAAGAATAAAAATGTCTTTGATGAATATTTTGATAATCAAGAAGAAATCCAAACTCTCCAATTAAAGCTAATGACCCCAAAAGAAAGGGCAGAATATGAGGAAAACATGCGTTTGCTCAAATTAAAGGCAGAGGGCAAACCATTAATCTGATTTAAAAAGCCACTGTAAAAGTAGTAGTGGTCGGAAGAAATTCCGGCCATTTATGCTCCTGTAGCTTTGTAATTTTCTTACTTTTCAGGCTACGTTCTTCTAGGCATTGTACAGATCGTTTTAGAAATTATCTTTACCGGGGGCTCGGTTTCTATCGAAAGGCTTTTTGCCAAAAGCGCACAGATCATTAACGGTTTTATCAAAAAAGCGGGCAATTTTGCCGATGATGTTTTCAGGGCTTTAGACAAACTAATTGCAATTATCAAGAAAGGGGCAGATCACTTTGCTTCTTTTATCAGGCAGGTGTTGGATGACTTTTTTGAGTGGCTGAAAAATTTATTGAAGAGCGGGAAAGCGGATGAAGTTTTAAGGATTGTAATATATTTATAAAGAATTTATTGAAAATTTAAATAAGTGAAGCTAATGTAGTTCCACTTTATATTAATTAGTATTAGTGTCAATCTTCAGGGGCCAGTTCAAGTTCAAGGCCATTCAAGTTTTCTGCTATTGGTATCTGACAGCCCAAACGACTGTTATTTTTTACATGAAAAGCTTCGGACAGCATAGCCTCTTCATCGTCGTTCATCTCCGGTAGTTTAATATCATTGAGTATGTAACACTGGCAGGAAGCACACATCGCCATACCACCACAAATACCAATGGTCCCTTCGGGTGCCAGTTCATACATGCGGACCAGTTCCATGATATTCATATTCATATCTGTGGGTGCCTGTACTTCGTGGGTAACTCCTTCCCGATCTGTAATTTTTATGGTTATATCCTGTGCCATGGTTATGCTATTGATTTTACAACTGCTTTTTCTGCTTCTTTTCTGGTGCCGTCGAAACCATCAACGCCGGAAACGGTGGTATATTTCATTACATATTTTTTGCCCGGGTTCATGCGCTGGTACACGCTCTGGCACATTAAAGTGGCTTCATGGAAACCACAGAGGATTAATTTCAATTTTCCGGGATAGGTGTTTACATCGCCAATAGCATAAATACCCGGAATATTGGTTTGATAATCGAGTGCATTATTAACTTTTATCGCATTTTTTTCTATTTCTAAGCCCCAATCGGCGATAGGGCCTAGTTTGGGTGATAACCCAAATAGGGGAATAAAATAATCGGTAGCTATTGTCCTGTGGGCACCATTTTCTTCAATAACTATGGATTCTAAACGTTCTGCCCCGTCAAGCCCTATTACTTCGGCCGGGGTGATTAGTTTTATTTTGCCTTCATTTTTTAGTTCCTGGACTTTGTCTACAGAGTCGAGTGCACCACGGAATTCATTTCTTCTATGGATTAATGTTACTTCTGAAGCAACATTGCTCAGGAAAATACTCCAGTCCAACGCGGAGTCGCCGCCACCTGCAATCACTACTTTTTTGTCCCTGAATTGTTCGGGGTTTTTTACAAAGTATTGTACGCCTTTGTCTTCGTAGAATGCAATATCTTCTATTAATGGTTTCCTGGGTTCAAAGCTGCCTAACCCGCCGGCAATGGCAATGGAGTTGGCATGGTGTTTTGTGCCTTTGTCTGTGGTAACGATAAAGGTGCCGTCTTCTAACTTTTCTATGGTTTCTGCACGCTCGCCTAATGTAAAACCGGGCTGGAACTGTTTTATTTGTTCCATGAGATTGGTGACGAGGTCTCCTGCGAGTACTTCCGGAAAACCGGGGATATCGAAGATGGGCTTTTTGGGATATAGTTCGGAGAGCTGTCCGCCTGGCTGGGGCAGCGCATCTATGATGTGACATTTTAGTTTTAATAATCCTGCTTCGAATACGGCAAAAAGCCCTGTGGGCCCGGCACCAATTATTAGAATGTCTGTTTTAATCATTTTTTGAAGGTTCAAAAGTGGTAGGCTTCAGCGAATGTGCCATGAAGCTGATTATTTATGCTGGCTGGCGTGAGGGATAGAGGCATTGTTGAAGCTCTCCGGATTTTTCATCCGGAAGCGACTGCCGAAAGCCCGACGCTTTGCCTGATTCTTTAAAGGCAAAGGGTCACGCACGAATTATAAAATATTAACGACGGTCTCGATTTGCGGAGCGAACTTTTTAATGGTTGTTTCTACTCCTGCCCTTAGCGTCATTTGGTTTACACTACAGGAAATGCAGGCGCCTTCGAGACGGACTGTTACGTGTTTGTCGTCCTGGATGCCTATGAGTGTAATGTCGCCACCATCTGAATTTAAGAATGGGCGGATTTCTTCGAGTGCTTTCTGGACGTTGTTGGTTAATTCTTCTGTGGTCATAACTGCGATTTTGGATTTAGATTGGCTTATCAGGATTTCCTGATGCTGCCTATACTAATGATCTATTTTTTTACTGCTGAACAACCGGCCATTGTTGTGATTTTTATGGCTTCGGTTGGGGCTAAATTTTCGTTTCGGTTGACTACTTCCTGTACTACGTTACGTGTTACTGCTTCGAAAACATGTTCGATAACGGAACCGGCCTGTAATGCTGCCGGACGCCCGTAATCTCCTGCTTCACGGATACTTTGTACCAACGGCACTTCGCCTAAGAACGGTACTTCGAGGTCTTCTGCCAGATTTTTGGCGCCTTCTTTTCCGAAGATATAGTATTTGTTATCGGGCAGTTCTTCTGGTGTGAAATAGGCCATATTTTCTATGATGCCTAATACGGGGACTTTGATGCTGTCTGAAAGGAACATGGAAACGCCTTTTTTGGCATCGGCCAGTGCTACGGCCTGTGGCGTACTTACTACTACGGCACCTGTAATGGGCAAAGACTGCATGATCGATAGATGGATATCTCCGGTTCCGGGTGGTAGATCGATAAGCATAAAGTCCAGTTCTCCCCAATCGGCATCAAAAATCATTTGGTTCAATGCTTTGGAAGCCATTGGCCCACGCCAGATTACGGCCTGGCTCGGAGCCGTAAAAAACCCGATGGAAAGTATTTTTACTTCGTAGCTTTCTACGGGTTTCATTTTAGATTTTCCGTCTACGGTTACGGAGATGGGTTTTTCGGATTCTACATCGAACATGATAGGCATGGATGGCCCGTAAATATCGGCATCTAAAACGCCAACTGAAAATCCCATTTTAGCTAATGTAACGGCTAAATTGGCGGTAACGGTAGATTTTCCTACGCCTCCTTTTCCGGAAGCTACGGCGATTATATTTTTGATCCCGGGAATGGCTTTTCCTTTGATTTGATTGGGGTCTGCGCCTTTCTCCGGTGCTTCGACTTTGATATTGACTTTCACTTTGGCGTCCGGCGAAAACTGCTGGTGGATTAATTTCCTGATATCGTCTTCGGCCCTTTTCTTAATGTGCATTGCCGGTGTGGCAATGATAAGATCAACCACAACTTCATCGCCAAAAGTGATTACGTTTTTTACGGCACCGCTTTCGACCATATTTTTTCCTTCGCCTGCAATAGTGATTGTTTCTAACGCTTTAAGGATTTCTTTTCTGTCTAATTTCATTACTAAAGATTTGTAATCAATTTTAATCGTTTATTAAGACTGATTTTAGATTACAAAGATAACAGGAAAAATAAAGAAACCATAGTTAAAGGATTGAAAATGTTTATGGGTTGATAGATTACTTATCTGCCTTGTTTTGAAGGAAGTTATCCTTTTACTTCGGGCTGCCAGAAAACTTTATCGAAGTCTATAATTTGATTGTCGACGACTTTTATGCCTTCATTTTCCAGTAATTGCTGCATTAGGTTGGTGCCGTCGAAATGATGCTTTCCCGTTAACAAGCCTTTCCGGTTTACTACCCGGTGTGCGGGGACATCTTCGGTATTATGGCATGCATTCATGGCCCAACCTACCATTCTGGCGGAACGGGCTGTTCCCAGGCATTTTGCAATGGCACCGTATGAGGTTACTTTGCCGTAAGGAATCTGTCGTACAATTTCATATACTCTTTCGAAAAAATTATCATTAGCATCTGTTTTTTTATCCATGACATATGGTGGTTTAACCAAAGTAATATTTAATTACATTGATTAATGTGATTATAGATATAATACCTGTAATGGTTCCAATGATGTAGTTCATATTGTTCATCAGGAAATTGGTTTTAGCCTGCATTTTATTGAAATAGGCTATGTAGCAATAAAAGGTAAAAAAAGCACCTAATGCGGAACCGGAAACAAAGGGGTAAATAAAGGGTTTTTCGAAAGAAAAATAATGATAGGAAGCAAGGGTAAGACTAATAAAAATATAAAACGGGATGGGGAAAAAATTGAGGGTGGAGAGTAGCATGCCCAGGAAAAAACGGCTTTTCTTACTCTTTGATTTTACATTTTTATTTCTTGGCTTTAATTTTCTGGGAGTCCAGAAAAAATAAACGGTGAGTGTAAAGAACACTACCAGACCGGCTTCCCGTAGTACGATCATAACATTGGGATTCTTCCCGACAAACCGCGCAAAAAGTACTGCTATTAATGTCTGTACAAAAACAATGGTGCTTGCCCCTGCAGCGAAAACTACTGCTCTTGTACGCCCTTCTTCCAGGCTGATTTTTGCTGCCGTCATATTAATGAGCCCTGGAAGTAAAACACTTACCACCGCAGTAATAAAACCTAAAAATAAAGCCAGCCCGAAGTCCATATCATTTAATCTTAAAACGAATATACGTAATTGCCTTGTTAATTTCCAAATATTGTTTTTCGTAAAATGTTTGGATTTCAGTTACTTCGGGAGGGCTTCCCTCATTTGTATATATATTATGATTGGCGTACAAAACCTCATGGCCTTCCCCGTGAAGCAAACCAAGGGTGTACCCATGCATGAACTCGCTATCGGTTTTAAGGTGAACAACGCCATCTTTTTTAAGGATTTTTTTATACAACTGTAAAAAATCAGTATTTGTCATCCTGTGCTTGGTACGCTTGTATTTTATTTGCGGGTCCGGAAAAGTAATCCAGATTTCGTCGACTTCGTTTTCGGCAAAAATATGATGAATGAGTTCTATCTGCGTACGCACAAAAGCGACATTATGCATTCCGTTTTCTACGGCCGTTTTTGCACCACGCCAAAACCTTGCTCCTTTGATATCGATACCTATAAAATTTTTGTTGGGATTTTTTTCGGCCAGGCCAACAGAATATTCACCTTTGCCGCAACCTAATTCTAAAATTAACGGGTTTTCATTATGAAAGAAATCGGAATCCCATTTTCCTTTTAGCGGAAACATCCCTGTTGTAACTTCCTCTCTTGTTGGCTGAAAAACGTTGTCAAACGTTTCGTTTTCTTCAAATCTTTTTAACTTATTTTTACTTCCCACGATATGACTTAATATTTTGGTAAAACTAAGGAAATATATAAGACCTTAAATAGTTTTATCTTTGCTTTACATTTATTTAATATAACAGAAAACTGTTTGGTATCAATTTATAACAACATTCTGGTAGCACCTCTAAACTGGGGTTTGGGACATGCTACACGATGCATACCGATAATCCAGGCCCTTATTGACAATCAGTTTAATCCTATTATTGCTTCCGATGGTGTGGCACTTGCCATGTTAAAGAAAGAGTTTCCTAACTTACTCTTCCTGGAATTACCATCGTATGAAATTGAATATGCTAAAAACGGTAATAACTTTAAATGGAAAATGTTGAAGAATTGCCCAAAAATGGTTAAAGCGATACTGAACGAAAAGAAGATCGTAAAAGAATGGATTAAGACATACCAATTGTCAGGTATTATTTCAGACAACCGCCTGGGGGTTTTTAATAAAAAAGTACCATCCGTTTTTATTACCCATCAGTTGAATGTCCTTACCGGAAACACGTCGTGGATCACAAGCAAATTACATCAGTTTATTATAAAAAAATTTACGGAATGCTGGGTCCCGGATGTAGAAACAACTTCCAATCTTACGGGAAAACTGGGGCACCTGACACATCCTTTATTTAAAATAAAATATATTGGGCCGCTAAGCAGGCTGCAAAAAAGAGAATTGCCCATAGCCTATGATTTAATGGTTATCCTTTCGGGGCCGGAACCTCAAAGGGGGATGCTTGAAGAACAGTTAAAGGAAGAAGTTTTAAAATTTAAAGGTAAAGTCGTTTTTATTAAAGGTAAAGTGGAGCCGGAACAAAAGAGAGAAGAGATTGAAAATGTTACTTTTTATAATTTTATGACTACTGCTGAACTTGAAAGAACATTTAACGAAAGCCAATTGGTCCTTTGCCGCTCCGGTTATACTACGGTAATGGATTTAGCGAAATTAGGAAAAAAAGCCTTTTTCATACCTACTCCCGGCCAGTATGAGCAGGAATACCTCGCAAAGAAATTAAAAAAAGAAGGTTTGGTACCTTATGCCAAACAAGACAAATTTAAAGTGGAGGATTTACTGGAAACTGATTTTTATAAAGGACTAAAAAGTTTTGAAAATACAATTGATTTTAGTTTGCTATTTCGACTTTTCGAGCGTAATAGAGAACTCTGATCCCACACCAAACTGGCTTTCGACATATATTTTCTCACCATGGGCTTCAATAATATGTTTGACTATTGAAAGGCCTAATCCGGAACCTCCTTCGGCACGTGCACCACTTTTGTCTACCCGGTAAAAACGTTCGAATAATCTAGGGATATACTGTTTCTCTATTCCTTCCCCATTATCTTTAACGCGTACAATTACTTTACTGTCTACAAGATCTTCAATACCTACTTCGGTAAAGCCATTTACTTTTCCGTATTTTATGGAATTTACTACTAAATTGGTCATGACCTGCTGGATTTTTTCCTTATCTGCAAAGACCATAATTGGTTTAGAATATTTATTATCAAAAGACAGGATTATATTTTTTTTCTCTGCTTTCATTTCGAGTAAGTCGAATACATTCTGTACCACCTCGACAATATTAAATGTCGATAGATTCAGGTTCAGGTCACCCATTTCGAGCCTGGTGATCATATCCAGATCCTGCACTATAAAAATGAGTCTTTCCACTCCTTTTTCTGCGCGTTGCAGATATTTTTTCCGAATGTTCTTATCGTCCATAGCCCCATCCAGAAGCGTTAACAAATAACCCTGAACTGTGAAAAGTGGTGTTTTTAATTCATGGGACACATTGCCCAAAAATTCACGGCGGTATTCTTCCCGTACCTTAAGGGTTTCAATTTCCATTTTCTTATCAGTGGCAAATTTTTTAACTTCTCTGGTTAACGTAGCCATGTCTGTAGTAATAGGCTGGTTCCTGAAAGAAGCGGACTCCAGGAAGGATACATCGTCGTATATTTTTTTTACACGCCGATAAATAAATACTTCAACGCGGTATTGTATTACAAAAAATGCAAATACATAAA
>DASVUQ010000012.1:0-7567 GCA_036386975.1 Flavobacterium sp.
GAAAAGCACGGTATTAAAATGAAAAGTTACGTTGCTGTTCAAAAAAAACTATTGGTGCTAATTTATCATATTTGGAAAAAAAATGAACAATATGATTCCAGTTATATAGAAAAAAGAAACAAATTTCCAGAAGATACCTCAACGACTTTAACAAAAAAAAGTAGCCCCAATCAAGTTGAGGCTACACCAGATAAACAATGCATTTTTGAGAATGAAATGCTTTCTATAGTTTAACAAAATATAAAAAAATAATAGAGAAAAAATTAGAATTTCAAGATAGTACCTGTACACTACAATCTTTTATTCCAATACCTCTTGTTGTCACGACAGGTCAGGTGCAGGAATAAAAGGATTTCCGCTACCATCCTTAACGCAACCGCTGCACCATTATTTCTAAAATTATTTAACGTATTTATTAGTAGTAGCTAAAAATAAAAAAGGAGTAAATTACTCCCTTTTCGTTTACGTTAGTTTTAAAAAAAACTCACATTCCTTTAGTTCCGGTTTTTCTTTAATAAAGCTTAATACCCATTCTGTCAAGGCTTCAATTTCTGAAGGCAATAACATTTTAAGGGCTTTTTCAAGTTCTTTACAAAATAGCTTTGGATCAAAACTGACTCTTTCTAATATACTTTTGGTGTAACTAAACATAGATGTTTTCATAAAAAAAGAGTTTAATTAATTGTTAGGTTAATTTAGGGTATATCAAAAATATAAAATTTATTTTTCATAAATCATATTTAATACGTTAAAAATATAACCATAATTCTATATTTAGTTTATTTTTTTGTTGCCCTGAACATTTCCCGTTTCCCTGGCGGCCCTTCCAGCTTTTCTACTGTAAAACCTACTTCTATCATACTCCTTTTTACAACACCGCGAGCGGCATAAGTAACTAAAACACCTTTTGGTTTTAATGCATTAAACATTTTCCGAAACATAGTAGTACTCCATGAATCCGGTTGAACACGATAACCAAAACAATCAAAATAAATAAGATCAAAAGCGTTTACATCATTAATATCTTCAAACAATTGCTTGCGTTTTGTTAAGTTAAACTGCTGATCCAACACATTTTTTATATTCCAATCAGTAGAGTGCATAGCTTCAAAAACAGCCTTATATTCATCTGCTTCAAGTGCTGCAACATAGTTCATTAGCGTTATTTCTTCTCTGGTAACAGGATAAGCGTCTATACCAACATAATCAATATCCTGATTTGTTTTTTTTGCTTCTAAGAAAGTAATAAAGGCATTAAGCCCAGTCCCAAAACCCATTTCTAAAATTGAAACCGATTTTGTATGGGCAAATAAAGAAAATCCATTTTTAATAAAAACATGTTTTGCTTCCTGAATGGCACCATGCCGGGAATGATAGTTTTCTTCCCATTCAGGAAGATAAATGGTAGTTGAACCATCTTTAGTAGTAACAATTTTTCTTTCCAATGGTTTGTTTTTTATGATGCAAAAATACATCAAACTTAAATTATAACAGGTTGTGATTATTATCCTAAACCAATAATTACAAGATGTAAAAAATCATAAAATATATTCATCTTTAAAATGAAATAGAATTAGGTTAATTTTATTATTTTAGCCAAATACAAAATATTATTCATTAATACATGAATTCGTCCGGTTGAATTCTTAAATTGATTTCCGGCCTATTCATTCAAAAAAAAACTAATGAGTTCAACCACTACTCAGGAAATAGAAATTAGAAAAGTATCAAGTTCTAAAATCGATACTGTTGATTTCGATAACCTTGCTTTCGGGACCACTTTTACAGATCATATGTTTGTTTGTGATTTTAAAAACGGGGAATGGCAAAAACCTCACATTACACCTTATGAGCCTTTCTTACTAGATCCTTCAGCGAAAGTTTTTCATTACGGGCAAGCCATTTTTGAAGGAATGAAAGCGTATAAAGATGAAAATGATGATGTATGGTTGTTCCGTCCCGACCAAAATTTCGAACGTTTTAATACATCAGCTAAAAGAATGGCCATGCCAGAAGTGGAGGAAGCCATTTTTATGAGTGGCCTGCACCAATTAATTCATTTAGACCGGGACTGGGTAAAAAAAGGAGTTGGAAATACATTATATATCAGGCCATTTATGATTGCCATAGGTACCGGCGTTATTGCGGCCCCGTCTACGCAATACCGTTTTATGATTATACTTTCGCCTGCCAAATCTTATTATTCTGGAGATGTAAAAGTAATTATTG
The DNA here is from genome assembly GCA_036386975.1 of Flavobacterium sp. Classification (GTDB taxonomy): domain Bacteria; phylum Bacteroidota; class Bacteroidia; order Flavobacteriales; family Flavobacteriaceae; genus Flavobacterium. The sequence continues at coordinate 2,230 of DASVUQ010000012.1, forward strand.
CAGAACATTATAGCCGTGCAGCTAACGGTGGTATTGGAGCTGCAAAAGCCGCAGGAAATTATTCTGCACAGTTTTATCCGACCAAATTAGCCAACGAAAAAGGGTTTCAGCAGATTATCTGGACCGATGATGCTACGCATACTAAATTGGAAGAAGCCGGAACGATGAACGTTTTCTTTAGGATTAATGATACGCTTTTTACAGCACCTACAAGTGAAAGGATCCTCGATGGTGTGACAAGGAAAAGTTTAATCGCTATTGCAGAAAGAAACGGTATACCTGTTAAAGTGCAATCTGTTTTAGTATCTGAAATTGTTGAAGCAGCACAAAACGGAACTTTAAAAGAAATTTTCGGTGCCGGAACCGCAGCAGTAGTAAATCCTATTATTGGTTTCTCTTACCAGGACGTATATTATGAATTGCCTAAAGATGATATTTCTATAGCTTTACAACTAAAAGAAGCATTGACTAAAATACAACATAAACTTGCCGAAGATACTTTTGGCTGGACAGTAAAAATATAGCTTACTTTGATATCTTAAAAAGACAGTTCTTGAATTTAGAGAGTGCTCTTTTTTATTGCCTTTTTATATAATGAAGTGATTTAAACTTTTTCTAATTGGCTACAAAATGGTTTTTCGGCCTTGGGTTTTTACCTTATTTATATTAAAGTGATTGAAATAATAGTCCAAAAGTACTTAAAGGGTAACTGTCTCGGCATATTTTTTAGTTGGCTTAGAGTTAGTTCCAATCTAAATACAAAAATTCAGCTTAGCAAATATAGGGCTGATTGTTTATTGACAATGGTAGTACAAGTATATTTATCTGTATTATTTTCTCCTGCAAGGTTTTTCTAACCTTGTAGGTATTTTTCATTTTATTCCTATTATTTTAATTATGCCTACAAGGTTAGAAAACCTTGCAGGATTGCAGTTAGTACTACCCAAATGTATATTTATGTGTTTGTAAATCCATTTTTTTTAGTTGGGTTAGGGCCGGTCCAAATGGTAACATAAAATCCGGATTAGCGAATATGTGACTGATTGTCTATTGGTAATGGGATTATTCAAAACAAAAATCCTCATTTTTATCTTCATCAAAAAGTTTAAACCACTTCAATTCTTACCGCAAAATTTTTTCAAAATCAGGCTTAAAATAATGAGGTCCTTTTAGCACTTTACCATCTTCCCTGTAGATTGGTTCCCCATTTTCACCTAACTTACTCATGTTGCTTTGCTGGATTTCATTAAAAATAGCTTCAATTTTGTGCTGCAATCCGTGTTCTATAATGGTGCCGCAAAGGATGTAGAGCATATCGCCTAAAGCATCTGCAATCTCAACTAAATCATTATTCTGCACTGCTTCCAGGTATTCTTCATTTTCTTCTTTCATTAAATTATAACGCAAAACACCTTTGGCTTCACTAATATATGATGTTGGTTCTTTGCTGTAACCAATCTTAAACACTTCATGAAATAATTGAACGGCTTCGAGTTGTTGCTGCATATTTTCTATATTTAAATACAATGCAAAATACAAACTTTTGAATTTGGAATTGCTTAAATTTGTACAAATTTATAATTATGTTTAGCCAGGGCCAATGGATTTTTGCCGGTTTTTTTATAATACTTTTTATAATAGCTATGGTATACAGCTATAGAAAAGACGTTAATTTACACCGGGTATTCTATAAAGGGAACTATAAAATCCTGATGGGGTTTCTTCTTTTTATTGGACTATTGTTTCTGATTAAAATATTTTTGAAACGCTAAATATAAAATACAACTTCTTTTGTGCCGTTTTATACATAATAAAACGTAAAGTAATTTTGGGATTACAACAGGAGGATTATCAATATATTTTTTAAATTTACATACCTAAAACCAACCAAATGAGAATCATAAAGTACCTTTTACTATTACTGCTATTAGCTTTGATAGGAGTATTTGTTTATATCGCGACACAAAAAGGTGATTTTACTGTAACTCGTTCGGCAGTTATTGCAGTTCCCAAAACCATACTTTTTAATTATGTTAACGATTATAAAAACTGGGAAATGTGGGATTCGCGGAAGGAAGATGATCCGCAAATGCAAGTCATATATCCTGAAAATACGATAGGTTTAAATGCCGTTTATACCTGGTATGGGAAAAAAGGTGATGGTAAATCACAGACTGTATTTGTAAAAGAAAATGATAGTATAGCACAAAAGGTAGCACATTCAGGAACTAATTATTTTTCTTATATGAAATTTAAAGATACTGTTGGCGGGACAAAAATGAGCTGGTCTATTCGTGGGAAAGTAGGTTTTATGACTAAGATATATGCAACACTTACCGGTGGGGTCAACAATTTTATGGGAATTATGCTGGAGAGGAATCTAAATAACCTGAATAACATTATTACAAAAGAAAAAAATATTTTTAACGTCAAAGTAGACGGCCTGGTTCAGGAAAAAGGAGGTTTTTATATCAAGCAAACGGTAGCTTGTAAAACATCCGAATTAGATAATAAACTACACAATATACTTCCAAAAATATTTATTTTTTTCAAGGAAAATAATATGGTTATGAATGGTAAACCTTTTATCATTTATGAAAAGAATGGTGCCGATTCTTTACGTTTTTCTGTTTGTGCCCCTTTAAAAGAAGAAATTTTTATATCGCCTGGAAGTGATATGAGTACGGGCTTTTTCCCTCCTTTTGCTGCTGTAAAAGCAGTACTTACGGGGGATTATTCACACAAAGCCAATGCTTATGCAAAAGCCAATGATTATATTATGGCTAATAAACTCAATAGGTATTACGCTATAAACAGTATTGAAATATTAGCAAAAAGTACCCCAGAAGAAAAAAATCCTTCTAAATGGGTTACTGAAATTTTAATACCTGTTGATGTAGCTGTTCCTCAACCTCAAGTCTTAGACAGTATTCCGCCAGTAGCTAAACCTGCTGATACAAAACCAGCTACAAAAACAACAAAACCAACTACGACTACAATAAAACCAGCTACTACAACAATAAAACCCGCTACAACAATAACAAAACCAGCTACAACAGCAATTAAACCAGCAACAACAACAACAAAACCAACTACAACAGCAACAAAACCGGCTACAACAATAACAAAACCGGCTACAACAACAACAAACCCAGCTACAACAACAAAATCAACTAAGACTACAAAACCAGCTACAACAACAGCCAAACCCGCTGCTGTTGCAGCTCCCGTAACAGAAAAACCTTCGGTTTCCGGAACACCGGCAGTTCCAAAGCCAATTACGGTAGAAAAGGAAAAAGAGTAAAAAAAGAGGCTATTTCACAACCCGTTAAACAGCCCCTTTTGTTATTCTAATTTGTTCGGTATTATACCTTGGAATAGCAATCCAGAACTGTGATACCGATATTTTTATTTATCTATTATATATCTGATCACTGTTTCAGCAGCATAAAGGCCAAATAATCCGGGCATATAACTATTGGTGCCATAAAATGACTTTTTATAATTTTTACCGTCAGTTATTTTTAGGCTATTTTCATCCTGGATTTCCGAAGAAAATATTACTTTGATCCCTTTATCAATTTTTACTTCTTTTAGTCTTTTTTTGATAGCTTTAGCTAAAAAGCAGTTTTGTGTTCTGCTAATGTCAGCCACTTTAACTTTTGCAGCATCCATCTTTCCTCCTGCGCCCATACTACTGATAATCTTTACTCTCTTGCGTTTGGCCGAAATCATTAAATTTAGTTTTGGCGTTACACTATCAATACAGTCCATAATATAATCATATTCATCCGAAATGATTTCGAAAGCACGTTCCGGAGAAAGGAACTCTTTGATTTTGGTTAACTTTAATTCAGGGTTAATATCGAGTAGACGATCTCCCACAACATCTATTTTAGGTAAACCAACTGTAGAATGCAATGCAGGCAATTGTCGGTTAATATTAGTAATATCTACTACATCTCCATCAACAATAGTAATATTGCCAATGCCGGCCCTTGCAATAAACTCGGCGGCAAAAGAGCCAACGCCCCCTACTCCAACAATAAGGATATTTGCTTTCCTTAATTTTTCTAACCCTTCTTTTTTAAATAAAAGTTCGGCCCTTTCTGTCCACTCACTCATTATTATGATATAACTTAATTAAATTTTTTTATTAAAAACAGTTTCAAAATTACTACAGATAATCTGCTGCAATTCTTTCTCCTCCATACTCTTATATTGTGAAGCCAGGGCATATACTGCTGTAATTCCCTCTTCAACGGTATCCGTTTCCAGAAAAATTTTTTCATCAGGAACACTTTTAAAAACAGGTTCAAGATCCGGGTTTCGCAGCAGATATTTACCAAAAGAAATATAAAAACCATTATCTATAAGGCTCGTGGCGACCTGCTGGTGCTTAGAAAAACCGTGTATTATCATAGGAACTGTCATTTTCATTTTTTTCTTAATGGTAATAACTTCCTGAAAAGCAGCTACACAATGAATAATAACCGGTTTGTTATACTTTTGGGCCAAAAGCAGTTGTTTTTCAAAAACGGTTTCCTGCAATTCCAAAGGGATTGTAATACGTTTATCCAATCCACATTCTCCAACCGCTAAACAATTCTCTAATTTTAATTGGTGCTCCATAATTTCTAAATCTTCATCGATCGTTGCTGTATCTATGTACCATGGATGAATACCCACAGAATAATGAGGTATCGTGTCATCTACTTCTTTTGGGTATTGATTTACTATTTCAATAGCATCTTTTGGATTGGTGCTTTGATGGGTATGAAGATTAATATATCGCATTAGTCATGAAATTTTTTAACGCCGGCTGCTACTTTAACTTTCAGATCATTCTCTTTTGGTGGAATAGGACAGGAATATCTGTGATTATAGGCACAATAAGGATTATAGGATGTATTAAAATCGATTGCTATTGTATCTGTCTTAGGCATTGTTAAATCAATATACCTACCTCCTCCATAGCTGTCAACACCAGAAGTTAGATCCGTAAAGGGCAAGAACAAGTAGGCTTTATATTTTTCTTTCTTTGCCAGCTCCAGGTTCCTGTATATGTTAAGCTTACATTGTTTTCCTTTTAATGTAAACAGGACTTCTCCATATTTTATATATAAAGGTGCCCTGTCAGTAGTAGTTTTCATTTTAAAAGGCTTTTCATCTGGGGTCCTTACCAATCTGGCAGTAACAAAAAAGGAACTGTCAATAGCATAAAATTTTAAATTTTTAAAGTCTTTAAAATCTTCGGTAGTTAAAGGGCTTATGTCCCTGTTGGCAAATTCAGCATTTATTTTTGTCTGAAACGACACTACCGAATCTTTAACAAAAT
>DASVUQ010000013.1:0-2359 GCA_036386975.1 Flavobacterium sp.
GCAGAACAAGGCACACAAAAGACCCTAAAAACCGGAAAAAGGAAAAGCAAAAATGATCATAGCTCAGCAGTAAGGGTTCAAAAGCTTCTAAACCGCCCTTTTTTTCCAAGGGGACAGACTGTCTACTATCCGACCTTTGCCTCGATTGTCTGTCCTGCTTAGTATGTGGCACCCGTTTATAGAAATGGTTAGGTAGAGGAATCAGCCATTTATGGAAATGGTAATGGATAACGAAGCTGTAGCAGTTCTAAACGCTGTGTCAGCTTAACGTATCCTGACGGAGTTGTGGGGATTGCAGTGCGTAGATGGGGAAATACCCATATCCCCGCCTAATCTCTCGAACCTGACAACTTTTCTCGGCGATCGCGTTTCTCACATACGCTGGCTGAAACCTACAATTTTCGTTCCGCTCTGAAACTTTTTCTGAGGCGAACATTGTATAAGCTTGTGCTGGATGCCATCGCCTGAAATCTATCATCTTCGTTACGATCGCCAAACTTTTTCCTTGTGAACATCGTATAAAAGGTTTTTAAAAAGTAATTCTGTGCTTCCCCTGGTTTGCATCTAAACGGTTTTTAAAAACTAACCTAAAATCAGATCAATGATTACCTAGGAAATACCCCATGCCCGCCTAACCTTTTTGGGATTGTAACGGAATGTAACGTTTATCTCTGGCCCTACGATTTGGGAAGTAACCTGACTCGCTAGACTCTGGGTCAAGATATGGATTGTTGGCGTTGCTGATTTACGATATGAAAGACTAAATATGCCAGTCAGAGAAACCAGCATTAACAAAGCTTGGGGATTTTCAACTTGTTTTTTTCATAGTGATCGCACTATTTTTTGATTATATAAAATGTTTGGTTAGGCTTTATTTTAGGCTCAACGCTAATACCAATATTTGTTTTTTCTATAACTGGCAGTTCTAGATATGATTGATTATCTAATTGAATGGTCAAAATAGGCTTTTTATAAAATCTTCCTTCTTTAGTTTCAATAATTAGCATCTCTTTAATTTTTATTGTATAATTTTCAATCTCAAATGCTAATATTTCATCATTAAAAACTTTAATCACCTTTTCTATTTTTTGAAAAGTATGTATTGATTCTTGTTTGATAAATTGTTCAAATAATGCTTGAAAAATAGCTTGACAATATTTTTCTAAAAATTGAATATAAGGTTCTAATTCAGATATGCTTTTGATAGCCTCTACGTTTTCTGAACCGTGAGCAATTTGGTTTCGTCTTTCAACTAAATCATTGATTTTATTGTACAAAATATCTTTTCCTATTGTAGAAATTCTTTCTGGTGTTAAACCGATCTCATTATTAAGTTCTTCATTCTTCAGTAATTCATCGTTTAAATCTAAACTTAACTTATTGAATATTTCTACAATTTTATTATGTTTTAAATTACCTGATAAAAGAACAAACGCTTCTGTGTTAATTTGATAGTTGCTAGGATTAACGATACATTCATTTAACTTATTTAATACTTCCTCTTTTGTAATATGCTGATATTTAACACTTTCCCTAGTTATAATAGTATTTATCAATTTTAAAGACAGTTCAAAATGATTAATTCTAATTTTTTCATCCACTTGATTATATTCAGGTACTACTTTAGAGAGGGAATCAAGATATTCTTTAATCCAGATTTCTACATATTTTTCTAGCAGTCCATAAAGTGAAATAATAGAAGCTTTATATTCAAATATTCGTTTATCTGTTCTAAAACCCCTATCATGCTCTTTTAGTCTATTAAGTAATTCCTTGATTTGTCCATTATCAGTGTCTCTAATGGCATAAGCTGTTAAATCATTTACATATTGAATGTGTTTTAAATATTCTTTAATTTGATTTAATTCTCTTTTGAAGTTTTCCAATGATTGTATATTCATAATTTATATCAATAATTAAATATAGTTTTTTAAGAAATTATGAAAATACTCAATGCGTGTTTCTACATCCTTTTTGTTATTGTATCTACCATCAAAAAGCGATCTATTATTTTCTTCTTTGATATATAGCAATCCTTTATTTGAATATAGATTACTTTTAATGTCAGCTTTATTTCTGAGTAGACTTTCCTTATGGGAAATATTATTTGCAAACACCTGCATTATTGGATCATAAATAGTTTTTAATGGTGTTTTTCTATCACGCTGTTCTTTTGGAGGGATGAAAGCTGAACCTCCCAATATAGAATAAATTAAGTGAATAGTTTCTTGGAAAATATTTTCAAGATTTTCAATCGTTTGATCTGAATAGTTATTTGCTTGTTTTAAATATTCATCTAAAAATTTATCCACTGGAGATTTTAAATTCTCTATATGACGATAAGCAAAGAATCGCAAAA
>DASVUQ010000014.1:0-2993 GCA_036386975.1 Flavobacterium sp.
AGCCGGGTTTAAATAATAATAACCCGGGGTTACCGCCGTACTGCCACTACCAGCAGTATTAATATTGTATACTAATTCAGATTCCCTGGGACTATCAATAGATCCTGAAGTGGTAGATAATGAATTGGTAGATGTTAAAGATACACGCGGTATCAAAAGCCCTTCATTGGCCGAAGTAATCTCTAAAGCTGCATTTGGTGTAGTAGTCCCGATTCCTACCTGTGCCAATATATTTGTTCCTGTCATCATCATAAATAACAAGTAGCAAGCTTGCAAAGCCTTTTCGAAGTTAGAATTCTTTTTCATAAAGAGTGTCAAATTAAGTTTAGTCCTATTACAAATTTATTGTATAATAGAATAACAATAACGCTTAACAGGTGTTATTTATTTCTTAAATTTAAGTATATTCTTGTTATAATCATAATATTTTTTAAATATACAGTTTATAGTGGTTAAAAAGCATATTTATTTATTTTTTTATTACAATAGCTACAATAATAATCAGTAAAATATTGAAATCTTAAATTTTTAAGAACTAATAAGTTGTAGTAATTATGATCTCTTATTTTTTAATTAAATTACATTTAAGATTAGGTTATAGAATTATAGGGTAATTCAAGAAAGGCCATTTGTATGAATTGATACTATTTTTATTATACTAATAGGATGGGATAATCTTTTAAAGAGTCTGTGTGAGCTTTACCTATTCTTTAAATAACATAAAAAGGATTTATATAAATAAATAGTGCCTATTCAACCTAGGTAGCGGAGCATAAACAGAACGATGTATACTATTTAAATTATTACATTAATTTGAATTAATACAAAGAAAAATTTAATTCAGTTGATACCAACTATGCCATTAGCAGCCGGAAATGCTATTAACGCCCAGTCGATGCCAAAAGAAAATTTTGTTGTTATAGTAAGTAACAGAATGGCTGGTGTAGTTATTATTTTCAATACAGTAAATTTTATGAATATTTGGGCCTTAATAGTTGTTTTTAAGGATATATATTCCTTTTGCTATCCATTTTGTAGTACTAATCAAAATATTAAGATAAACTTTAGAATTGTATTAGAACGATTATTTTTAAAAATAGTATTTATCTGATTTAGGCACTTTAGTTAATTTTATATGTATATAACAGAAACATTGGGCTGATTTTGATACTATAGTCAAATTAAAATATCATAATTTTGATTATGAGTTATTTTTAGGTTTTCATATCTGTGTATTTGAAATCCAGAAAAAGAAGGTCCCCCTTTGAGGCAAACTTTACCCGTTTTGCAAGAAAATGATATCATTAATTACTATTGCTGAAACATATTTTATACTAATCCATTATTGTGTGTTTTTGATTTCTTGCAAAGATGCTAGGACGCAAAGCTATAGCGGAATGTATCAGGTGCCTGCCTATTTTTTTAAAAGTTATACCAGCACACCACTGTTCTCGTATTTCTAAAAATACGAAAGTTTTTTTAATAGCCGCGATTGTAGCGGCATCCTGCGCTTTTTTGCGCAGATAGAGCGGAAAGCGGGACAAAAGCTGTGGCAACAGTACCTTTTGTGCTCCTGATAATTCATTGGATTAAAAAAACTGTACATTTTTTGGGGTCCTATTCACTTTTAAAGTTAAAATAAGACAGATTATTTTAATTTGGCTATACCTTCCATTAAACGGGCTGATAGTATAGAGGCGATAATAGGCCATGGACACGAGATTCTGTTCTTACCCCCTTATTCATCTAATCTAAATCCTAATTGAAAAGAAATGGCACAGGCCAAGAGTATCAGAAAGAAATTCAGAAGTGATCCTTATCAACTCTTTCAAAATCATAAAATATGACAGATTATTATAGTTCAGCTATATATCAAAATTATAATTGTACAACAGCTAAAATAACAACTGAACTATCTCTTAAAAAAAACCGCCTTACTATTGAACATGCCCCAAAAAGTTAGACACTATTTGGGGCATTTTTTATGAAAATTAAAAGCTTATTATTTCAAAGGTATTGTTTTAGTATGTTAAACTGTAAATGCACAAAGGGCTCATGCCATACATTTATATTATTTTTTTTCGAGTTTTTCTACCCTTTCCAATAACGCAGTATAGCGGTCTGTCAGGTTTTTTATTTCTGCTTCCTGTTGCTTTATCGTTTCTTGTTGCTTTATGGTTTCTTGTTGCCTTGTGATTTCCTGCTGCTTTATACCTTTTAACAAGTAGGAGCTAAAAAGGCTGTAATCTACAGGCCCGGCTTCTTTGCTACTGTGCTTTGCATTATCGACAGCAGTGGGGAATAATTGATGCAGTTCCTGTACCAGGATATCAAAATTAATGGCGGGTTTATCTGCTTCACCATCTCCACCTCCGCCAGGGGAGACTATGGCAGGGGAGACTTGTGGTACTGCATACAATGTTCCATCAGCTCTGACTCCTACGTAGCGGTTGCCCGCACCCGCTAAAGTATTGATACGTGCAGTACCTCTTAGATGTAGCATGACTTCAGGATTCTTTACGCCAATTCCTACATTGCCGTTTTCCATTATTTTAATTCCTGTTCCCAGAGCAGTAGTACTATATGGTGCAATGACTAAACCAGAGTCGGCATCCTGTTCATTATCATCATCGTTGGTAAATAACATCAATTTGTCCCCTGTTCTTAAAATAGAATTGAAAGTAAAGCCACCTTCAGGCATATCTAAACCTGAATAAAATAGCATGCTGCCCAACAACGGACCTGTTCCTACTCTTGAAAATCGGGCAATTGGATAATTCGCAGTAGTACCATTATAAACAACATGCAGTTTTGCAATTGGACTTGCTATACCAATACCTACATTGCCACTCGGAAAGGTAACACTGCTAATACCTGCCCCAGACCGGTTGGCTTGCATGTAAGTTGTACCTGCATTGAACCCATCATTAAGTACACGAAAAGTAATACCTGCAGTACCGGAAATAATATCTGCAAATTTGGCATTTGTCCCG
>DASVUQ010000015.1:0-5354 GCA_036386975.1 Flavobacterium sp.
ATTAATAATCTTAACAAAGGGATTTATCTGGACGAAGACCTCCAAAATTCTTCCTGTACCAACTTTTGTATTGGTGTAGCGGGTTATCCGGAAAAACACATGGAAGCACCAAGCCTTGACAGTGACATTCATTTTTTAAAACAAAAAATAAAAAATGGCGCGGATTATATCATTACCCAAATGTTTTTTGATAACAAAAAATTTTTTAGTTTCGTTGACAAATGCCGTGCAGCAGGCATAACAGTACCTATAATTCCGGGGTTAAAACCTATAGCGACTAAAAAACAGCTTAACCTGATCCCGCACCGTTTTAGCGTAGAACTTCCGGACGATCTGATTATGGCAGTTGTAAAAGCCAAAGATAATGAAGCTGTAAAACAAGTGGGAACAGAATGGTGTACACAACAAAGTAAAGAACTTGTGGCTGCCGGTATTCCGGTACTGCATTACTATTCTATGGGAAAACCGGACAATATAAAAGCTATTGCAAAAGAAGTGTTCTAAATCAAGTACCAATTATTTAGTTATTTCCCTAAAAACAGCTTCTAAATTTTTATTCTTCTGGTTCAGTTGCAGCGTGCGTAATCCATTGTCATGGGCAAAGTCAAAAACCGCAGGGCGCATATCTTTATCAGACAGAAAGGTAAGTTCCCATGTCATATCATGGATATTTTTATAGGACTTTAAATGTGGGATCCTGGAAATAGCCACTTCTTCAATTTTATAATCAAATTCTACTTCGATAACCTGTTCCTTATCGGCAGAAATCAATGTATCTAATTTTTTATCGGCCACAATCTTACCATGGTTGATAATAATAACGCGGTCACAAATAGCTTCCACTTCCTGCATAATATGTGTAGACAGAAAAACCGTCTTGTCTCTGCCTACGTTCTTAATCACATTCCGTATTTCTACCAGCTGGTTAGGATCTAAACCTGTAGTAGGTTCATCAAGGATTAGTACTTCCGGATGGTGCAGTAAAGCATTGGCAAGCCCTACACGTTGGCGGTACCCTTTGGATAACTGGCCTATTTTTTTGTGGCTTTCCGTAGTTAAACCGGTCAGTTCAATCACTTCTTCAATTCTGGATTTGGCTACTTTATATACATCGGCATTAAAAGCCAGGTATTCGCGCACATATAAATCCAGGTATAACGGATTATGTTCCGGCAGGTAGCCTACAGATTGTTGTACTGCTTTTTGCTTTAGTGTAACATCGTGCCCGTTTACAATTGCTGTACCTTCATCAGCATCAATATACGTAGTCAGGATTTTCATTAGTGTAGATTTTCCTGCTCCGTTAGGGCCAAGAAAACCAACAATTTCTCCTTTTTTTACAGAAAATGAAATAGTGTCAAGTGCTTTTTGTGCACCATAACTTTTTGAAATATTATTGACTTCGATTGACATAGCGTTGCTTTTATACAAAAGTAAGTAAAGAATACCTCAATTTTAAAAAAAGCAACTATTTTGTCGAACCTAAGATAAAATTTTCTACTTTAGCCAGGTAACAAAACAAGAAAATGTTCAACAACAGTTTTTATTATAGCAATTCATTTTATTTCTTCTGGAAAGGAGATAGGGATTGTTATATTGTTATTTGATTATTATTAATTCAAACTAGTATATAAAATCCCGATGAAAGTCGGGATTTTTTTGTTCATTATGGAAACCGAAATAAAAACAATCGCCATTCAGGGAATTAAAGGATCGTTCCACCACCAGGTGGCAGAAGCATTTTTCAACGAAAAAGGCCCACTTGATGAATGTATGTCATTTGAAAACTTGGTGCAAAGCCTTAAAGAAAACAGGTCGCAAAAAGCAGTAATGGCTTTAGAGAATTCTATAGCGGGTTCAATTATTCCTAATTATGCCCTGATTGACAATAATGACCTTCATATTATCGGTGAGTATTATCTGGACATCCACATGAACCTTATGGTGCTCAAAGGTCAGAGAATTGAAGAGATTAGGGAAGTCCATTCGCATCCCATTGCACTTCTACAGTGTGCCGTTTTTTTTAAACAATATCCGCACATTAAACTGGTAGAAAGTGGCGATACCGCAGAAACGGCCAGAAGAATACAGGAACAACAACTCACAGGTATTGGTGCCGTTGCCAGCCCTATTGCAGCAGAAATGTATGACCTTGAGATCCTGGCATCGGGAATACATACTATAAAAAGTAATAAGACGCGTTTTGTAATTTTGAAAACACATAATAAAGTATTACCAAAAGAAGTAATCAATAAAGCATCTATAAAATTTGAACTTGATGACACACCCGGTAACCTCGCAACGATACTTAATGTCATGAACAATTGCAAACTTAATTTAAGTAAAATACAGTCTATGCCTATTATTGAAACCCCTTTTCAATATTCATTTTTTGTAGATGTCGTTTTTGAAAAATACAAACATTATGAAAAAGCAAAGAAAATCCTGGAGCTTATGACCACACACTTCAAAGTTTTGGGAGAATATACAAACGGAAAGTTATGATTGTTAAAGCAAACAGGTTAAATACGGTGGAAGAATATTATTTTTCTTCTAAATTACGGGAAGTCCGGGAACTCATAGCCATCGGAAAACCCATTATCAATATGGGTATCGGCAGTCCGGACTTGAGGCCTTCACCAGCTGTTGTCCGCGCCATTCAGGAAGCTATGCATGATGAAAATGCCCACCAGTATCAGAGTTACCAGGGACTACCCGAATTAAGAAATAGCATAGCCGCTTTTTACAAAAAATTTTTTACTGTAGATGTAAATCCTGCTACAGAAATTCTCCCGTTAATGGGGTCTAAAGAAGGGATTATGCATATTTCATTAGCTTTTTTAAATGAAGGTGACGAAGTTTTAATTCCAAATCCCGGTTATGCAACCTACACTTCGGTAACTAACTTGGTAGGTGCAAAGCCTGTTTTTTATGACCTAACAGCAGAAAATAACTGGGAACCCGATTTCGAAATTTTAGAACAACAGGATTTATCAAAAGTTAAATTAATGTGGGCCAATTATCCTAACATGCCAACTGGTGCCAGTGGGAGCTTAGCGGTATTTCAAAAATTAATTACGTTTGCAAATAAGAATACTATTTTAATTGTAAATGATAATCCATATAGTTTTGTACTCAACCATAACCCTATATCTATTCTCCAGGCAAAAGGCGCAAAGGAAGTAGCAATAGAACTAAATTCATTAAGCAAAACATTTAATATGTCCGGATGGCGCGTAGGGATGGTTTTAGGTAATCCTGATTTGATAAATGCCATATTAAAAGTAAAAAGTAATATGGATAGTGGGATGTTTTACGGCATTCAAAAAGGCGCAATCGCCGCTCTACAATCATCACAATCCTGGTTCGATGAACAAAATGCAATTTACAAAGCAAGAAGAGCAGTTGTTTTTCAATTAGCAGACCGGCTACATTGTACCTATGATAAAAATAGTGTAGGCTTGTTTGTATGGGCAAAATTGCCAGAAACTGTCCTGAGTGCGACAGCTTTTGTAGAGCAGCTATTATACGAAAAAGACATCTTCATTACACCGGGAACTATTTTTGGAACCAATGGCGAGCGGTATATCCGGTTTTCACTTTGCATAGAAGAAGAAAAAATTAAAGAGGCATTATATCGATTCAACTAAACAACACATATATGAACATTACTATAGAAAACAAGTCCTGGTTAAATGATTTTAAATTAACACACCCGCTTGTTATTGCAGGTCCCTGTAGTGCAGAAACAGAAGATCAGGTATTGAAAATTGCACGGGAACTAAAAAATTCTGATGTCACTATTTACAGAGCAGGAATCTGGAAACCAAGAACACGTCCGGGAGGTTTTGAAGGCGTTGGTGCCATCGGGTTAAAATGGCTTCAGAAAGCAAAAGCAGAAACCGGTCTTTTAATAGCTACAGAAGTAGCCAATGCAACTCACGTAAAACTAGCATTAGAACATGATATAGATGTTTTATGGATTGGTGCCCGCACCACAGTAAACCCTTTTGCCGTACAGGAAATAGCAGACGCTTTAAAAGATACCGATAAAATTGTTTTGGTAAAAAACCCTGTAAACCCGGATCTGGCATTGTGGATTGGGGGAGTAGAGCGTTTATATAATGCCGGTATTAAAAAATTAGGGGTTATACACAGAGGATTCTCGACTTACGAAAAAACAAAATACAGGAATATTCCCGAATGGCAGATAGCTATAGAACTGCAAAGCCGTTTCCCTGATTTGGTACTTATATGCGACCCTTCTCATATTACGGGACGAAGGGACATGATACAAGAAGTGTCGCAACAAGCACTGGATTTAAATTATGACGGTTTAATTATAGAAACACATACAGACCCTGATAATGCCTGGAGCGATGCGGCACAACAGGTAACACCAATAGTCCTGAAACAAATTTTTGAAGACCTGAAAGTAAAAAAAATCACTACTGAAGAAGAAGACTTTAATACAGAAATGCTAAAGCTTCGGGCTAATATTGACGTTGCGGATAGTAAATTATTAGAAATCCTAGGCAATAGGATGAAAGTGGCGGAACAGATAGGGGCATTAAAAAAATCAAGAAATATAGCTGTTCTTCAGAATAAAAGATGGAATGAAATCCTGGGCAGAATGATCCTTGATGGTGAAGAAAAAGGCCTAAGTGAAGAATTTATTTTAAAATTATTCAAAGCTATCCATCAGGAAAGTATAAACCATCAGGAAAAGATTATTAATGGATAGTTGCTGGTATGATAATTGTAAATTATATTTGAAAAATTAAAAAATAATAAAAACTAAAAAAATGAAAAAATTTATTTTATTGTTTACTACAATTATAGCAGCGAATTTAGGAAATGCCCAGGTAGATGTTATTACAAAACACAGTGGCGAAACCGTAAATGGAAAAGTAATCCGCCTCGAAGAATACACAGTGGTATTCCGATATGATGGTGAAGATGCTGAATACACCATAGGCAAGTATGCTATTGAAAAAATTGTATATGGAAAAAGCGGCAGAATAGAAGAAGTAACAGAAAAAATAGTTGTAAACGGTGAAAAAGACTGGGAAAAAGTAGTTATTCTTGAAGACAAAGCATTTACTGCCGGTTTAAAAAAAAGCGAAGAAGTTCGTGGAAAAACGGGATTGATTAATTTCCAAACAGGGAATACCGGGGATAAAAAAGCAGAAAAAAAGTTAAAAATGGCAGCGGCGGCATTAGGCTGTCCTTTTATTTTATTAACTTCTGATGTAACTACAGTAGGTGCTAATTCTAACACAATAGGAGGCTCACAGGCCATCAAAAAAGGGATTGCATACAAGTATTAATTTTTTTCATGTTAAGAAAAGGCT
>DASVUQ010000016.1:0-2558 GCA_036386975.1 Flavobacterium sp.
AGGATCCATTTTATAATAAATTCTTTCAGCGTTATTTTCCTGGAGATATTTATTACCCTTAGATGATTCTTTGAACTGTAAGCTAACATAGTTGTAAATGTATTTAAAAGTTGTGCTATCGATAGGAAGGAACTAATGAGCCCAATCGCCTGGATAATCGTAGCTCAATAAGGTATCATTCTTGACAGAAATTATTTTAATTTTTTTGCGAATACCATCATAGTAAACTCCCTCATTGCCCCTTTTATACTGCATTAAGTAGCTAGTTGTCGTAGGAGGAACTTCTGAAAAGTTAACTACATTAAAGGATTTGGGAGAAGGAAAAAAGATGCTAAATATAGTGTGAATAAAATGAGAGGGAGCTCCTTGGGTTGTATTGCTCAAACAAATCACAGCAAGTCTTTCTTTAGATAGCTTCTGAATATCTGTTGAAAATCCCTCAGCCCCTCCGTCATGGCCAATCATAACTTTTCCCAGGTACCAGTTGATAAATAATCCATAGCCTGCGTTATTGTAGCCCCCGTTATTCAGCTTTCCTACAGTATACATTTTCTCTACAATTCTTTGCCCGTTAGATCCCAAAATATTATGATCAAAATTCTTCTGCCATAAAATTAAGTCGTCTAACGTAGAATATAAACCTGTGGGCCCCATCAGTGGATAATATTGCTTTGAACTTGGCACCAGCTTATATTTTCGTTTTGACCATTTGTGGTATCCCCATGCCTTATCTTCATTATTGACTCCCTCATAGGTTTCAGAAAACTGTGTATCGTGCATTCCTAGAGGCTTAAATATATTTTCAAAGGCAAACTTTTTCAAGCTCACACCTGCAACCCTCCCAACGATGATTCCTAGTAAGTCATAGCCCTATGTTACAATAGACCATTTCTTCCCCTGGTTTAAAGTTTAAGCTCTTTTGAGCAGCGACAGTTGCTAATAAAGACTTCTCATTTATTCCATCGCGACTAGTATTTCCCGCGAATGTAAATAGATCATCTTTTATCCCACTGGTGTGTAGCAACAAATGTTTGATTTTGATGGTATCGCCATATTGAGGTAATTCAGGGAGATATATCCTTACGTCATCCTCTACCGCTAGCTTTCCCCGCTCTTCCAGCAAGAGGATGCACATAGCAGTAAATTGTTTTGAAATTGACGCCATATCAAAGCTGGTTTTTGAAGTAATTGGTCTTCTTCTCGCCAGATCAGACATTCCGAAGGTTTTTTTGTAAATAACTTCATTATCCTTCAATACAGCCACCGCATAGCCAGGAGTTTTTGAAGTAACTTTTTTAAATAGGGAATCTATTTTTTGGGAGTACCTTTCAGGCAATTGTGCCTGTGTAACTAAAGACACAATGCAAAAAAGAGAAAAGATTAAATGTGCTTTCATAAAAGAATTTCCACAAATTAAAGCTCCTTTATCATGCAAAGCAAAAATGTGTTAGATTATTGAACGGCTACAACCATTCGTAGAGTTGGGAAGCACTCTGTGATTATTATAAATATACTTTAGGATATTTCATTACACAACTCGCCTCAGAGAAACTGATTTCATTTATGATCAGTACCATTGGTGTTAGAAAATGAATAGCATATTGGTCCCTAATTTATACCCATCTGCCATAATAAAAAATAAATATCACCTAATATTTGACTACAACCGTGTCGGAGACACTAGTTTTTATTTTGAATCGGCAGGTATAGGGATAGTGGGTAAGATGATAAAAGTCAACTAATTTTCCCAGTCCATTTCTTCGCATATTTCCAACTCACAGCAATTAGAACAATGTAAATAATCCAAAATACGAATTTAGTTGTGGCTTTGGCAGCCTCATATGGTTCTAGCGCTTGAGTGAAGATTTTGAAGAATTCAAAGACCTCTTTAAGGACACGTGGTATTTGTAAAATAAATACTAATGTTAAAATAAGTGAAAAAACAAAAAATAGATATCCAAAAATTTTTTAATTGACATTTGGATAATTTATTTTATTCGAGTCGTGCATAAACCACTACTGCAAAGGTTAGAAAGTGAATAGCATATTGGTCCCTAATTTATACCCCACATCTGCCATAATAAAAAATAAATATCGCAAATATTTGTCTTCACAACCCGTGTCAGAGACACTATTTTTCATTTATAATCCGTAGTCGAAAAGACTACGTGATAGTGGGGATTTTACTCTTTTTCTTGCAGGTAATACCGTTCTTTGTCGCTCAAGATGATTTGAAGAATCCCTTTATGGAGTTTAAAATATATGCTGTCGATATATATATTATTCGTATCTTTATAGGCCTCCAACTTTAACTTAAACACCTCATTGTAAACAGAATCATTTTGTTTCACCGTATAACTAACGTTTGTTTTGGTATTTAAATAAACAGAACGGCGCCCAAATTGTATATCAATTGCCGAGTCATCTTTACGGGAATTTTTCATTGTAAAGCTGCCTTGAAAGGTTGGGTTTTTAGAAACCAATCGCGTCGTATTGGTCTCATACTTATAATTGCCACCACAGTCATCTAAAATATCAAATCTGCTTTCTCTTGTTAC
>DASVUQ010000017.1:0-16532 GCA_036386975.1 Flavobacterium sp.
TCAGATTTTGAAAAGATATGGATTGTGATTGAAGTAGTGCGATTGCATTTTCAACAGCCGCAATAAAATTCACGACATCATTTTCTGTCCAATGCTCCTCAAGATATTCAATATTTTGCCAAAAATCATTCTTTGCTAAAAACGTCCATTCAATCTTCACTCTTAAAATATTTTGAATATTTCGCTTTAGTTTCTTCCATTACTATGTCGTGAGATTGAGTCATTTGATCGTCAATTTGATAAATTGCGGCATCAATAGCTTCTTTCTCTTCATTCGAAAGTTGATCTCTATTTTCAGTAGAACCTAAATAATTGTCAAAAACAGAAGAAACAATCTTTAATAGCCTTTCATCTGCATCTTCAATCTGAAGCTTTATTTTTTCTTTTAATTCTAAAAGTCCCATCTTTTAAATTGTTTAAGCAAAAATACAAAAATTTGGATACATCTTTAATTTTCAAAAACATCCATTTTTTACAAATCATAAAAAAGTATAACGAATTAGGTAATTATTAGTTCTATATCTAACTTTGCACCATGGAAACCGGGAAAAAAGACATCCGCACTTTATCAAAAGAACAGCTACGCGAATTTTTTGTAACGAATGGCGATAAAGCCTTTCGCGGCGATCAGGTGTATGAATGGCTCTGGGCCAAAGGTGCGCATAGTTTTAACGACATGACCAACCTGGCAAAGACGACCCGCAATAGGCTCGAAGAAAACTTTGTGATCAACCACATCAAAGTCGACCAGATGCAGCGCAGTACAGACGGTACAGTCAAAAATGCCGTACGCCTTCATGACGGACTAGTTGTAGAATCCGTTCTAATCCCAACAAATACAAGAACAACAGCCTGTGTCTCCAGCCAGGTAGGATGTAGCCTCGATTGTAATTTTTGTGCCACCGCAAGATTAAAAAGAATGCGCAACCTGAACCCCGATGAAATCTATGATCAGGTACTGGCTATCGATAATGAAAGCAGGTTACACCACAACCGCCCGCTTTCTAATATTGTTTTTATGGGCATGGGGGAACCTTTAATGAATTATAACAATGTCATTAAAGCCATCGAAAAAATAACGGCCCCCGAAGGCCTTGGGATGTCGCCAAAAAGAATTACCCTTTCCACATCAGGAGTACCTAAAATGATAAAAAAACTGGCAGATGATGAAGTAAAATTCAAACTGGCCGTTTCACTACATTCTGCTATCGACGAAATTCGTTCCCATATTATGCCTTTTAGTGCTAATTTTCCGTTGGCAGACCTGCGGGAAGCATTAGAATACTGGTACCAGAAAACCAAAAGTAAAATTACATATGAGTATGTAGTCTGGAAAGATATTAACGACAACAAAGCTTCCATTGATGCACTGGTTAAATTCTGTAAATATGTCCCTTGTAAAGTTAATCTTATTGAGTATAATCCTATCGATGATGGTGCGTTCCAGCAAGCTTCAGAAGCTGCTATTAATGATTACATAAAAGCATTGGAGGCTAACAATATTGTCGTTAAGGTAAGGCGCAGTAGGGGCAAGGACATTGATGCTGCGTGCGGTCAGTTGGCCAATAAAGAAGGGTAAATTCTATATTGGCTAATCTCAAATCTTAGTAATTTGGATGCACATCAGGCAAATCTCTCTGTAATTTTGTACTTTTGAAACCACAATGAAAATAACAGAGCAAATCAAGCAGCCTATATTTCAGGAAATGGAACTTTTTGAAAAAAAGTTTTATGATTCCATGACTTCAAAAATAGCTTTGCTCAACCGGATTACCTACTATATTGTAAACCGTAAAGGAAAACAAATGCGCCCGATG
Organism: Flavobacterium sp.; assembly: GCA_036386975.1. GTDB lineage: Bacteria > Bacteroidota > Bacteroidia > Flavobacteriales > Flavobacteriaceae > Flavobacterium. Next base: position 1,818 of record DASVUQ010000017.1, read on the forward strand.
TTTGTTTTCTTAACTGCTAAAATGGTTTCCGGCGGCCATGTAAACGAACGTACGTACCGTGGTGCTTCTGTGATCGAGTTAATCCATACCGCTACCTTAGTGCACGATGATGTGGTCGATGATAGTAACCGTCGCCGTGGGTTTTTCTCCATTAATGCACTCTGGAAAAATAAAATTGCTGTTCTTGTCGGGGATTATTTATTATCAAAAGGCCTATTGCTTTCCATAGATAATGGGGATTTTGACCTGCTGAAGATTATTTCTGTTGCCGTTCGGGAAATGAGTGAAGGCGAATTACTGCAAATTGAAAAAGCCCGAAAACTTGACATTACAGAAGCGGTGTATTACGAAATCATCCGCCAGAAAACAGCGACACTAATTGCCGCCTGTTGTGCATTAGGTGCGCGGTCCATGATCGAAGATAAAGATGAGGCAACAGTAGAGAACATGCGTAAATTTGGTGAACTAATTGGTATGGCATTCCAGATCAAAGACGACCTATTTGATTATACCGATGATGCGATTGGCAAACCCACAGGAATCGACATCAAAGAACAAAAAATGACATTGCCGCTAATCTATGTACTGAACAATTGTACATCAAAAGAAAAAAGCTGGGTCATTAATGCTATCAAAAACCATAATAAAGATAAAAAGCGGGTCAAAGAAGTTATTGCATTCGTCAAAGACAATAATGGTTTGGCTTATGCCGAAAATAAAATGGTTGAATTCCAGCAGAAAGCACTTCAGCTCCTGGACCAATTCCCCAAATCCGAATACAAAGAGGCATTAATACTGATGGTCAATTATGTCATTGACAGAAAAATTTAAATTATTTTATTTTTTAAATATTGATTATCAGTATATTAATTAAGAATCAAACGGTATTATTATTATTTTTAAGATGCAGATACAACCATTTTAGGATTGGTCTCGTCTATGGTAATAGCAACAAATAAGTATTTGATTTTATTATTTCAGCACAACATCAGGAATGAAGGTAATTAGTTTACATCAGGAAGAACAGGAAACCATACGATTAGCCATTGCTGGTAACCGGCATGCACAACATCAGTTGTATTCTAAGTATTCTTCAAAAATGTTAAGCGTCTGCCGGCAATATATTAAAGACCTGCACCAGGCAGAAGATATCATGATCACTGCTTTTATGAAAGTGTTTACTCATCTTAAAACTTTTGAATACAAGGGCAGTTTTGAAGGCTGGATCAGAAGGATTATGGTTAATGAATGTATTTCTTTTATCCGAGTACAAAAAAAGATAAGATTTACAGAAGACGAAACTTATTTTGAAGCAAGCTTTAATAATATCGAAAGTGAGTTTTCTGTAGCAGACATTCAATTTTTAATAGATGCTTTGCCGGAAGGATATAAAATGATCTTTAACCTTTATGCTGTTGAAGGTTTCAAACATAAAGAAATCGCTACCATGTTAGGAATAAATGAAGGCACATCAAAATCACAATTATCGCACGCAAGGAAAATGTTGCAGGAGCAAATTCACAAACTAAAAAATTACAGTAATGGAACCCAATAAAATAGAAAAACAATTTAGGGACAAGTTAAACTCCCGTGAAATCCAGCCTTCAGAAATGGCCTGGGACCGGTTGGACGCCATGCTTTCTGTAGCAGAAGAGAAAAAAGTAAAGCCCCGTTTCGGATGGATGTATATAGCAGCAAGTATAACCGGTTTTATCGTTATTGCAACCGTTTTCCTAACTCAGACGCAAGATGTGGCAGATGTAGAAAAAAGTACAGTTAACAGGGAAAAAATTATTAAAAATCAGCCAGCTATAACAATACCAGCTATAACACCGACAGTACCAAAAACAGGGCATGCTGTTGCTATTAAAAATAAAAATAATAATATCAAAAAACAAAGTACCACAGCAGTTTCAGAATCAGCAAGTGTAGTAAAAGTAACAGAAAGCCGGGTTTCAATCAACAATCAAAAAACAGAAAAATCAATCAACAATCAATCACTTGTAATTAATGACGAAGATCATTCAATTGGAAATCAGGCCTCCGAGACAACTGCCCCGGCAAAAAGTACATCATTAAAAGTAGATGCCAACGCGTTGCTTTCGCAGGTCGATGGCGAACTGGAACTGTCCTTTAGGGAGAAAGCAATAAAAATACTAAAAAAGAACTACAAAAGTGTCAAAGTAGCGGTGTCTGCCCGTAACCAACAATAATCATCATTAATCAATATCAATCATCATGAGGAATTTTATTATCTATTTAGTACTATTATCCGGCCTTTTAGTCAGCAAAGCCTTTGCCCAGGATACATTCGAAATTCGTGCAAAATATATTGCAAAAAAAATAGAGGCCATTACAAAAGAAGAAAAAGCCGCCTTAAAAGCTGAAGTAGAAGCCATTAATAAAAAACTGGAAAAACAATCTATTTCCAAAGAAGAAGCAACAAAAGAAAAAATACGCCTTTCCGGGATACGGGCAAAAAATATAGAAACCCGTGTAAGCACGGCACAAGAGGAGCTAAAAGAACTGGTACAGGAAAAGGTAGATGGCAAGATAAGAGAAAAAGACTCCACACGTATGTTTAAAATTGTTTGGAATAGCAAGAAAGATACAGCCAGAATAAGTGAATTAAGAACCACATCACAGTTTGTTTTTGCTATTGGGTTTAATAATGTTATTACAGACAGAAATTTCGAAAATTCAGACTACAAATTCTCAGGATCACGTTTTTACGAATGGGGCCTGTCGTACAATACAAGATTAGCAGAGAACAATAACTTATTACATGCTAAATACGGATTATCTATGATGTACAATGATTTACGGCCTACAGATAACAGGCGTTTTGTAGTAAATGGCAATCAGACCACTCTTGAAGTAAACCCGGTTCAGATGGATGATGTTCGCTTTCGAAATGTATACCTTGTAGTACCCCTTCATTTAGAATTTGATTTTTCAGGAACTGAAACAAAGAATGGGAAACCTTTATTCAGGACACATAAAAGTTTTCGTTTCGGTTTAGGCGGTTATGGAGGGATTAATTTAAAATCAAAGCAAATAATTAAGTACGACCTGGTAGATTATAAAACCAAAGAAGTTACCAAAGGAGATTTTAACACAAGCAATTTCATATACGGGTTAAGCACTTATATAGGATACAGGGCAACCAGCTTATACTTTAAATATGATTTAAACCCTTTATTCAAAAATAATACAATCAAACAAAATAATATTTCTCTTGGCATAAGATTCGACATAAATTAATTTTTTTTGAGGTAACTATAGTTAAGGTGTTCCGGTAGGAGCACTTTTTTCTTCTAGTTATATATACATTTCAGAGCCGTTGGAAAAGCCTTCTTTAAGTAAAAACTTTGTATATTTGAACTACAAAACCCTTAAGATTTTCCTTAAAAAATGATATCCAAAAACACAATAGATACTGTTTTCGAAACCGCTCGTGTAGAGGAAGTTATTGGCGATTTTGTACAACTTAAACGCGCCGGAAGTAATTTTAAAGGATTAAGCCCTTTTTCAGACGAACGCTCCCCATCCTTTATGGTCTCTCCGGTAAAACAGATCTGGAAAGATTTTAGTTCCGGAAAAGGAGGGAATGCAGTGGCTTTCCTTATGGAACATGAACATTTTACATACCCCGAAGCCATTCGGTACCTGGCGAAGAAATACAACATTGAAATTGAAGAAACAGAACAAACTGCTGAAGAAAAAATAAATACCGACGTTCGTGAGAGTATGTACCTGGTGTCAGAATTTGCTAAAGGTTATTTTCATGATACCTTACTACATTCAGAAGAAGGTAAAGCTATAGGTTATTCCTATTTTAAAGAAAGAGGTTTTACTAATGCAACTATTAAAAAATTTAGTCTCGGCTACTCACCCGAATCCTGGGATGCTTTTACAAAAGAAGCTTTAGGGAAAGGCTATCAATTGGAATTTTTAGAAAGTACCGGCTTAACAATTACAAAAGAGGAGAAGTCATTTGACAGGTTCAAAGGGCGTGTCATGTTTCCGATCCAGAGCATGTCCGGGAGGACTTTAGGTTTTGGAGGAAGGATACTATCCGGCGATAAAAAAGCGGCGAAATACCTAAATTCACCGGAAAGTGACATTTATCATAAAAGCAAAGTACTGTATGGGATTTTTCAGGCCAAACAGGCCATTGCTAAACAAAATAATTGTTATCTGGTCGAAGGGTATACAGATGTAATCCAGTTGAACCAGGCAGGAATAGAAAATGTGGTTGCTTCTTCCGGCACTGCTCTGACACCGGACCAGATCAGGTTAATCAACAGACTAACTAAAAATATAACGGTTCTTTTTGACGGAGATGCTGCAGGGCTTCGGGCTTCAATCCGCGGAATCGATCTGATCCTTGAAGAAGGGATGAATGTAAAAGTGTGTACTTTCCCTGACGGAGATGACCCGGATAGTTTTGCAAAAAAAACATCTTATGAAGATTTAGTAGATTATCTGGAAAACAATGCAAAAGATTTTATTCAGTTTAAAGCATCATTATTAATGGCTGATGCTAAAAATGACCCTATCAAAAAAGCAGATCTTATCCGGGACATGGTTATCAGCATTTCTAAAATACCCGACAGGATACAGCGGGAGATATACATCCAGGAATGTTCAAGGATTATGGATATTTCTGAACAGGTATTGGTAAGTACACTGGCGCAAATCGTGCAGAAAGACGTTGCCGAAACAGGTAAAAAACAAAAACAGGAACAAAAGGCATTTGAAATTGTAAAAAATGAAGACCCTGTTGCTGTCGAAAAAGTAGATATTTTATACGGTCTCGAACGTAAAATTATAGAAATCCTGTTGCTCTATGGAAATATGGAAGAAGAATTTGAAGACATATTGTTAAAAGCAAATGAAGACGGAGAAATAGAAAATACTATAGAAAAAACAACTTACAAAGTATACGAACGTATTTACCTAAGCCTTCAGGAAGATGAGGTAGAGTTAGCCGATCCCCTTTTTAAAGCCATTTATGATGATTTAATTAATTATTTTAACCAAAACGAACAGTTGAATGTCGAACATTACCTGACACAATTACAACCAGAATTTGCTCAGGTAGTGACAGATATTTTAATGGAAGAGGAAAAAGTAATACTTCATAACTGGGAAGCGCAAGATATTATTGTAAAACAGAAAAACCATTCAGTTAGCCAATATGTTTCAGAAACAATACTGACCATGAGATGGTTTTTAGTAGATAAAATTATTGAAGAATTAAAAGAATCAATACATCATGGACCGGGAACAGACAATTCCGAAGTACTGTCAATGGTGATGGATTACAATAAATTAATCAATTTCTTTTCGTCTAGATTTGGGAGGGTTAAGATATCATTAAACAATTAAATCTGTTAAACAATATCCAGGGTTTTTGCTTTATTTACAAGATCAACAAGATTAGTAACATTAAGCTTGGTAAGTAACCTTAACTTATAGGTACTAATTGTTTTCTCATTTAGGTTAAGTAAGTCAGCAATTTCTTTGTTTCGCTTACCATCAGAGAAATAACGCAATACTTCAATTTCTCTTGAAGATAATTTTCTATAAAGCCGCTCGTTTTTGTTCTGTTTCGCAATGAGTTGTAATTTCTTCTTTACATCGTCATCGAAAATAATGTCGCCATCAACAACTTTTTCAATTGCATATTCAAGTGTTTCAAGGTCCTTTGTTTTATGAACATAAGCAGAGGCTCCGGCTTTGATAGCATTAGAAGTATAAATATTATCAGATAAGTTAGTGTAAATAACAATTTTCGTGTCAGGAAAATTCTTAGACAAATACTTGATCATATTAATACTTAAAAGACCTTCAAGTTCAAGATCTACTACAAGAACATCTACTTTTTCATTTTTAAGCAGGTCTAGTACAGATTCATAATTGTACGAATTATTGAATATATCAATAGTTTCGTTTTTTTTCATATAGGATTGTACTCCTATGTGCACGACAGGTTGGTTGTCAGCTAAACAGACTTTAATCATAAATTAGGATTTAAAATGTTATGGAAAATTTTTTACAAAAATAATTAAAAAAATGGATGTTTTGCCTAAAAAGCCTAAGAAATTTCTATTTGAAACCTTCAGGGATCAAACAAACAGGAATAGGATTCATTTTGTGCTGATTAACTTTATTTAGTTTTTTATAAATAGCTACGATTTCTTTCTCACGCTCAGAGAGATGTAGTTCATTTTTTGATGATGCTACAAATAACATGGCCCATTCTAATTCGTCATAACTGGCACCTAACTGGTCTTCATCGGTCCTGCTGTCGCCAAACAAACCATCTGTAGGTGCAGCTTCCTGAATAGATGCGGGTATATCAAGATACTCTGCTAATGCATATACATCAGATTTCATCAAATCGGCAATCGGGCTTATATCAACGCCACCATCACCATATTTAGTATAAAATCCAACCCCGAAATCTTCCACTTTATTTCCTGTACCTGCAACAAGGAGCTGGTGTATGCCTGCAAAATAATATAGTGTAGTCATTCGTAACCTGGCCCTTGTATTGGCAAGGGATAAATTAATCCTCCATTCTTCGGCATTGTCGGGCACTTCTTTTTTAAAACTATCAAATACGGGAGTCAGGTTAGTTATAACATTTGATACATTAGGATATTTAGCTTTAAGTGCTTCAATATGTTCCTGTCCCCGGCTTATCTGATTTTCAGCTTGGTGTATAGGCATTTCAACACATAAAACCTGCAATCCTGTCTGGGCGCAAAGTGCAGAAGTCACAGCAGAATCAATACCTCCTGAAATACCAATGACATAGCCATTTACCCTGGCATTTTCAGCATATTCTCTAAGCCAGCTTACAATATAGTTGTTTACATCTTCTACCTGAATAGTACTTTTTTTAGCCATTTTTTTTTAAAAGTTTAAAAAATCATAATGTATATTTGCAAACGGTAAAATTAAAAAAACAATTCGTTTGTATGTTTTCTAACCTTAAATATTTTTTATAATATAATTGTATTATTTATACAGGATATTATTGCGTCTGATTATCTGTTTATCAGAATTATACTTTTCGTTCAGTCTAAAAAACAATTCCATGAAAAAAAATATTTTTCTTCTTATACTTTTAATTTTTATTATATCCTGTGAAAAGAAATCTAAAATAGAGGAAAAAGTAGAGGCTATTCCTGTCGAAATAAAAGTAGAACGTTTTGATAAAGCTTTTTTTGAAACACCTCCCCAAAACCTGCCACAACTAAAAAAGAAGTACCCTAAATTTTTTCCACCGGAGGTTCCCGATAGTGTCTGGATTAATAAAATGAAACATCCGCTTTGGAGAGAATTGTATGCCGAAGTGCAGAAAAAGTATAGTAATTTTGAACCAAAAAGAAAAGAAACGGAAGACTTATTCCGGCATATCAAATTTTATTACCCTAAAACAAAAACGCCAAAACTTATCACACTGATTTATGAAATGGATTACAATACAAAAGCAATTTATGCCGATAGTATTGTTTTAATTTCATTAGAAATGTACCTGGGGAAAGATCATAAATTTTATGAATTTCCAGAATATCAAAAGCAAAATTTTACAGAAAGCCAGATCCTTCCCGACATTGTTTCGGGTTTTTGCGAAACTAAAATCCCTCCGTTAAAAGACAAAACGTTATTGGGACAAATGATACATAAGGGCAAAGAACTATATATGAAAGATCTTTTTTTGCCGGAATATCCAGACGCTGATAAAATAGGATATACGCCGGAGCAGCAAGCCTGGTGCGTGGAAAATGAAAGTTATATATGGACTTTTTTTATTGAAGAAAAGTTATTGTATAGTACAGAATCCAAATTAGGAAACCGCTTCATCAATCCCGCACCCTTTTCTAAATTTTATTTAGAAATCGATAATGAGACCCCCGGACGCGTAGGGACATGGGTGGGCTGGCAAATCGTGCGGTCTTTTATGAAAAATAATGAAGTAACGTTGCAACAAATGCTGGATATGGATGCTACAACACTATTTAATAAATCAAAATACAAACCCAAGAAAGGATGAGCGGAAAAATAAACTCTGAAATTAATTTTTTTATAGCACTTGACGAAAACCGGGTGCCGGAAAACTTATCATGGTCCGCTAAAGACGGAGGTATTGATGCAGAAGAAGCTAAGGCAATTATGCTTTCTATCTGGGACAGCAAGGCTAAAGAAACATTACGAATAGATCTATGGACCAAAGATATGCCTGTAGACGAGATGAAACTTTTTTTTCATCAGACCCTGGTCGCTATGGCCGATACTTTTGAGCGGGCTACTGGCGACGAAAAAATGACAGCCACAATGAAGGATTTCTGTGATTATTTTGCAGAAAAGCTGAACCTGAAGCAATAAGTTTTTTCAATATGGAATAATCCTATTGCAAATAAACAATCAGGCCATGTTCGCTAATCCGGATTTTATGTTACCATTTGGACCGGCCCTAACCCAACTAAAAAAATGGGTTACAAACACAAAAACATACATTCGGGTAGTACTAACTGCAATCCTGCAAGGTTTTGGAACCTTGTAGGTATAATTAAAATAATAGGAATAAAATCAATAATGCCTACAAGGTTCCAAAAACCTTGCAGGAGAAAATAATATAGATAAATATACTTATACTACCATTAGGAATAACTAATCAGCACTATATTTGCTGAGCTGAATTTTTGTATTTAGATTGGAACTAAGCCTAAGCCAACTAAAAAAATGGGTTACAAACACAAAAACATACATTCGGGTAGTACTAACTGCAATCCTGCAAGGTTTTTGGAACCTTGTAGGTATAATTAAAATAATAGAAATAAAATCAATAATGCCTACAAGATTCCAAAAACCTTGCAGGAGAAAATAATATAGATAAATATACTTATACTACCATTAGGAACAACTAATCAGCACTATATTTGCTGAGCTGAATTTTTGTATTTAGATTGGAACTAAGCCTAAGTCAACTAAAAATATGCCGGTACAGTTACATCTTTAAGTACTTTTGGATTATTACTTCAATCACTTTAATATAAAAGGAAAATTCAGGGCCGAAAAACCATTTGCAGCCAATTAAAAAAAGTTTAAATCCTTTCTATTTACAATGTTTATTAAAATTCATTGTTATTTTTAAAAACTTCCTGGTTTACTTCGTCAATATACTGCAACAATTCTTCTTTACCGGTGCCTTCTGTAGATGAAGTAACAAAATATGGTGGCATTTCGGCCCAGTTGTTGGCAAACATTTGCTTCTTATAAGCCGCAATATGCGAATCGATTTTAACTTTGCTGATTTTATCGGCTTTAGTAAAAATAATACAAAACGGGATTTCGCTTTCGCCCATATACGACATAAATTCAATATCTATATTTTGTGCCTCATGGCGTATGTCGATCAGAACAAAAGCACATACTAATTGTTCGCGTGTCTCAAAATAATCCGTAATAAAAGCCTGAAAAACAGATTTCGTCTTTTTAGAAACTTTTGCATAACCATATCCCGGCAAATCCACAAGGAACCAGTTATTGTTGATTTTAAAGTGATTGATTAACTGGGTTTTCCCCGGCCTTCCGGAAGTTTTTGCCAGGTTCTTGTGGTTGGTAATCATATTGATCAAAGAAGATTTACCTACATTTGACCTTCCAATAAAAGCATATTCCGGAAGAAAATCTTTTGGGCATAAGCTTACATCGGAATTACTTACAACAAATTCGGCAGTGTTAATCTTCATAACTAAAAATTTTTGCAAATGTAGGTAAAAAAATAACCATTATTTTCCTTAAGAAGGTTCAGGAAATAATGGTTATAGTAGCTGTTATAAAGTATTTCTTTCTACAAATGCACTTTCTTTAACCAGTCATACATCAGTTCATTAAATTCATCCGGATGTTCCATCATAGCGGCATGCCCACATTTATCAATCCAGTATAGAGAGGAATTAGGCAATAGTTTATCAAATTCTATAGCGACTTCCGGTGGGGTCACTTTATCATTTTTTCCCCAGATGATACAGGTAGGGACATGCATTTTTGGCAAATCCTTGGCCATATTATGCCGGATAGCACTTTTTGCAATAGTAAGTGTCTTTATTAGTTTAATCCTGTCATTGGCCATCGCATAAACTTCGTCTATAATTTCTTTTGTAGCAATCTTAGGGTCATAAAAAACATCCTCTGCTTTTCTTTGAATATAGTCGTAATCACCTCTTCTGGGATAACTGTCCCCCATGGCACTTTCATAAAGGCCGGAACTGCCGGTAATAACCAATCCAAGCATTTTTTCAGGGTACATTTTTGTGTGGTACAGCGCAATATGGCCTCCAAGGGAATTGCCTAACAAAATAACCCTGTCATATCCCTTATACGTGATAAAATCCTTTACATAACGTGCAAATGCTTTTACATTAGTTTTTAATAAGCTCTGTGTATAAATCGGCAATTCAGGAATAACTACTTTGTATCCTTTTTCCGGAAAAAAACTGGCGACACCGTCAAAGTTACTTAACCCACCCATTAATCCATGTAAAATGATGATAGGTGTCCCTTCTCCTGCTTCGTAATATTTATATTTTCCTTCTTTTTTTAATTCGTTTTGCATTATGATTTATGGCATTTTCTAATTCACGCAAATATATGATTTTATAGATAAAAATTATTTTTTGCCCATGGTTTTATCTTATAACCCACAAGGTATTTTTTTGTACTCGGAAAAGTAGTATTTGACGTTCGCCTTTTACAATAAGAATCACAACTTACTGTGCATAAATCAGTAAGCATTTTCTGTTTATGGTGCTAAAACTTATCAACAAAGTGGTATTTTGTGGTAAAAAGTGGTAAATATTTTTCTATATTTGCTCGTAAATCAAAATTAGATAGGTGAACACCATAATCGGAACATACGAATGTAAGGTCGATGCTAAAGGAAGGTTGCTTTTACCAGCGCCTTTAAAAAAGCAACTTACTGTTTCGTTACAGGAAGGTTTTGTTCTAAAACGTTCTGTTTTTGATCCTTGCCTCGAGTTATGGCCAATGAGTGAATGGAATTTGATGATGCTTAAAATAAACAAGCTAAACCGCTTCAATAAAAAAAATAATGATTTCATCAGAAAATTTATGGCTGGTGTAAAAATGATTGAAATAGATGATTTAGGGAGAGTGCTGGTTCCTAAAGACCTGATTGGTTTTAGCCAGATTGATAAAGATGTAGTATTATCATCCAAAGTAAACATAGTAGAGATTTGGGATAAGGAATTATATGAAAAATCAATTGCTAATAATGATATCGATTTTGCAGATTTAGCGGAAGAAGTAATGGGGAATTTAAATGATGATGACAATGGAATATCATAATCCGGTTTTGCTTACGGCATCTGTAGATGGTTTAAATATTAAGCCAAACGGGGTTTATGTCGATGTTACATTTGGCGGCGGCGGGCATTCTAAAGAAATCCTGAGAAGGCTTGGTCCGGATGGAAAGCTTTTTGCTTTTGATCAGGATGAAGATGCTTTGGCGAATACTTTGGCTGACGAAAGGTTTGTTTTGATTAACGAAAACTTCCGGTTTATAAAACGCTTTTTACGCTTCTATAATATCAGGTCAGTCGATGGGATCCTCGCAGACCTTGGCGTTTCGTCCCATCAGTTTGATGTTGCAGCGCGTGGTTTTTCTACCCGTTTTGATGCAGGGCTTGATATGCGGATGAGCCAGAAAAATGATTTAAATGCCTATCGGATAGTCAATGAATATGATGAAGCAAATCTGAAAAGGATTTTTCTTGATTACGGAGAATTAAAAAATGCACCTGCAATTGCCAGGGTAATTATAGAAGCAAGGGAATCCGAACCGATAAAAAATACAGAACAATTGAAAATGGTATTAAGCCGTTTTTTGCCCGCTCATAAAAGCCATAAAATTTTGGCGCAGATGTATCAGGCCATACGGATCGAAGTGAATCAGGAAATAGAAGTGCTCAAAGAATTTTTAGAACAGTCATTAGAAATTTTAAATCCGGGAGGACGGTTGAGTGTGATTTCATACCATTCATTAGAAGACCGACTGGTAAAAAGATACATCAAAAGTGGTATGTTCGAAGGAGAGCCGGAGCGTGACTTTTTTGGTAATTTCTCCGTACCATTTAAAACTATTGGTAAGCTGGTAGTACCGGATAACGAAGAAATAAAAATAAATAACAGGGCCAGGAGTGCCAAATTAAGAATAGCAGAAAAAGCATAACCGATGAAGAATAAGATATACAATATTTTAAAAGCACGGTTTCTTGTTAATGAAGATGCCAACAGGAACTGGAGATTTATTGTGTTTATCATTCTACTGTCAATTATAATGATTGGAAATACCAATCGTTACGAGCAAAAAGTATTTAAAATAATAGCTTTAACAAGCGAAGTAAAAGAACTAAGGTCAGAATTCGTAGACCGCCGTTCTGAACTAATGAAATTAAAAATGGAGTCTGCGGTATCGAAGAAAATGGAAGAAAAAGAAATTTTTCCTTCAGCAGTACCCCCGGTGAAAATAAAAATTAAAAAAGAAGAGCCTAAAGGTTTCTTTGCAAAATTATGGCAGTAGATAATAGAAATAGTCCTTACAAAATATACTTAGTGGCATTTGCCATCTTTGTAATGGCTGTTGCAATTATAGTAAAACTCACTAACATCCAATGGGTGGAAGGTGATTATTACAGGAAACTAGCCAAAGAAAGAACTGTAAAAACATTTGTAATCCCTGCCAATAAAGGCAACTTATATTCTGCTGACGGAAGCTTACTGGCTACATCAATCCCGAGCTATAAAGTCAGGTTTGACGGGCTGGCACCAAAATCAGAAGATTTTAATAAAAATATCAGAGCCCTTTCAGATTCACTTTCCTTATTATTAGGAAAACCCGCCAGCTTCTTTCAATCAGAACTAACAAGGGCGCGTAACAACCGCAACAGATATTATCTTGTGGCACGCGACCTGAGTTATACAGATTATATGAAGATCAAAAGTTTTCCGCTGTTTAATCTGGGCGCTTATAAAGGGGGCATCATAACAGAACAGCAAACGGTCCGGGAGCATCCTATAGGAAAAGTCGCAGAGCGAACAATTGGTTATGAACGTTTGGATGAAAATGGAAATGCACGCCAGGCAGGTATAGAAGGTGCTTTTAGCGAATATTTAAATGGTAAGGACGGAAGGATTTTAAAACAAAAAATTGCGAAAGGGCAGTGGAAACCATTACGTGATAATAATGAAGTAGAGCCTCAGGATGGATATGATGTCATTTCTACTATCGATGTTTACATTCAGGACATAGCACATCACGCTTTATTGAAACAATTAGAAGCCTATGAGGCAGATCATGGGTGCGTTATAGTAATGGAAACCAAGACGGGGGAGGTAAAAGCCATTTCTAATCTCGGCAGGGATGTTGACGGCAGTTATTATGAAAAACTCAATTATGCCATTGGGGAATCCCATGAACCCGGATCCACTTTTAAACTGATAGATTTAATTGCTTTGCTGGATGATAAATTGGTTGATACCAGTGCCGTATTTAACAGTTTTGGCGGAAGGATAACCTATAGGGGCAAGCATGTTAATGATTCTAATAAAAGAGGATATGGAAAAATCTCATTGGCAAGAGGGTTCGAAGTTTCTTCTAATACAGTAATGGCACAGGCTGTTTATAATAATTATAAAAATAATCCTGAAAAGTTTGTCAGCAGGATCAATAGCTACGGGCTCAATAAAAAATTAGGGCTTCCTTTTGAAGGAGAAGGAAGGCCATATATCCCACAGCCCACTGATCAAAGATGGTCTGCCATAACACTACCGTGGATGGCTTTTGGGTACGGAGTATCAGTAACACCATTACAGACGCTAACCTTATACAATGCTGTTGCCAATAACGGAGAAATGATAAAGCCTCTTTTTGTAAAAGAAATCAAAGAATGGAATAAATCAATTAAAGTTTTTAATAAAGAAGTTATTAATCCGAGTATATGCTCTGAAGAGACTATCAAAAAAGTGAAAGCTGTATTGAAAAATGTTGTAAAGAAGGGAACAGGGAGGAGTTTGTATTCCAAGGATTTTTCTATGGCCGGAAAAACAGGGACAGCAAAGGTAAATTATCATAAGGGACAGGGAAGAATGTATTATGCTTCTTCTTTTGTAGGGTATTTTCCCGCCGATGAGCCTAAATATTCTTGTATTGTAGTAGTACATAAACCTAATGCTTCAAAAAATAATTATTATGGTGCAGATGTAGCAGGGCCCGTCTTCAAAAGAATCGCACAGAAAATATTTACGGACTCCCCATCAATGAATGTGATAAAAAATTTACAGAAGAAGAATTTTGTTCAGGAAGAAAACTTCAATAGTTTTTATGCAAAAGCAGATGCTAAAAGCAAAATCATACCTAATGTAAAAGGAATGCCGGGAATGGATGCGATAGCCCTTTTAGAGAATATGGGTGTAAAAGTAAAAGCAATAGGAATAGGAAAAGTAAAAAAACAATCCGTATTGCCGGGAGAAAGGGTAATTAAAAACACAACTATAATACTAGAATTATCGTGATTGTTCTAAAAGACATATTATATAAAGTAAGTATCGAAGCTGTAAAAGGAACAACAGAAATTGCTATTGACACCATAGATTTTGATTCCAGGAAGATCAAAG
>DASVUQ010000018.1:0-1591 GCA_036386975.1 Flavobacterium sp.
GACTCATAGATGTTATATGCTTTTAAATCCCTGGGGCTCATATCTTCAATAGCGATATTTATGCCTTTTAGCTTCCCAATCGGACTTCCAAAACCTTCCGCATGAGTTTTAGTACTATGCCCTACCAATTCTTTTTCTCTGTTTGCAAGTGCAGTTTTTCCGGTAGTTTGTATGTAGATGGGTTTACCTTCATGCTTAATTACATTTGTAAAAACACCCGAAATCTGCAATCCCGTACTCAATTCTATTGTACCGATAGCGTTAGAATCAATCAATTTTTGAACCCCCGATAAACCTCCGGTACGCAATGCCATAGTATTAGCGAATTCTTCCAACACTTGGCTTAAAAAAGCAAAGTCAGGAGTAACATACAATTGGGGTTGCGGTTTTGTAATATCAAAGCTTTGTTCGGCAGCCTCAAGCGAATAAGGTATTTTTTTAACTTTATCGGTCATGCACCAAGCACTTTCACCAATAGAAGAAAGTAAACCCGCACCATAAATCTTAGGGTTGTCTACCTCACCAATTAGTCCATATTCTACAGTCCACCAGTGAAGGTTACGTATTTTTGCCATTTCTGACATTTCCCCCATATTATTCTGTAAATCTTCTACTGCCTTTTCGGCAGCATCAATGGTTGCTTTTGGAGTACCTTCAGCTTCTTTAAGGATAGATAGCAACCGAATCGCCTCATACATTTCATAATCTTTATGAGAAGAAATCGCTTTACATCCTATTTCACCAAAACGCCGCAGGTATTCCGCATATTCCGGATTGGCAATAATAGGCGCATGACCGGCACCTTCATGAATAATATCGGGTGCAGGAGTGTATTCTATATGTTCTAACTGACGGATATCGCTTGCAATTACCAGCACATTATAAGCCTGAAATTCCATAAACGCATTAGGCGGAATAAAGCCGTCTACAGCAACGGCAGCCCAACCAATTTCTTTCAGGATACGATTCATTCCGTACATATTGGGTATATTGTCTACTTCAAGACCAGTCTTTTTTAATCCTTCCAGATAGGAATCATGAGCTACTTTTGAGAGATAATTTACGTTTTTACGCATTACATACCTCCAGACCGCTTGGTTGATCGGAGTATAATCTGCATAGTCCTGCGGTTTAATAAATTGCTTTAAATGCTTAGGGAGCCTGTCAATCAGCGGATTGCTTTCAAAATTAGATTCCATAATTCAAACTTTATTTCATTTACGTAAATATAAGAATTTTGGAGCTGTTTCCGGCTTTTCATTACAAGTTTTTATCCATCCGGCAAAAAATTTAAAATTCCTTCAAAAGCTTCCGTTGGTCGCTTTAAAGGAATAAAATTTTTTATGCCATCTGCACAAAAAGCTTTTCATTACAATCCGGGCTAGTACAAAAACGAGTAAATTAAATCAATAATAAGAACTATCACAAGTATCCCGAAGATTAAGATACCAATAAAAAAACCGCAATGGACAATTGCGGTTTTTTATTTCCAAATTACGGTTATTTTCTTTTAGGAGGATATTGCTCTAAAATTTTAGCAACAAATTGATTGATGTTCTCCTCTTTCTTGTCACTGTTTCTTGTCAACATT
>DASVUQ010000019.1:0-21313 GCA_036386975.1 Flavobacterium sp.
GTAGCTTCATATTCTTTCCTTTTTATGTGCATTCGGAATTATTTAAAGGTTGCCTAATGCTTTCTGGTATTTAACCGCAGCCACAAGGTAATTGTATGCCTGAACTAAGTAGGTATTTTCTGTCTGTATAAGTGAATATTCAGATTCAATTAAATCCACACTTGTCTTTACACCTTCTTTAAATCGCAGTTGGTCTGTAACTACAATCTCCTTAGCCAGCACAATATTTTGCTGTGCGTCTTTCATTCCTTCCCGGGCCTGATGTAGCTGTACTGCAAGTGCTTTTAAGTCATACTTAAAGTCTTTTTTTAATTTCTCCATGTTTAATTCATTGATTTTCTCTCTTTGCAAAAACTCATCCTTGTTATATTTCCCTTGCCTTCCATCGTAAAGGGTCCATGATAATTTTATACCTAAATAATTGAAAGAAGACCAGTTGTCACTTTTAAGCAGATCTAATTTCTGAGATAACTGTAAGGCTCCATAAGAACCGTATGCTGATATTGCCGGAATATAGCGGCTATTTTCCATTGCCCGGTTTAAGGCGTTATCTTCTTTTCTCAATTCTTCTGCAATGATTTCCGGACGCCGGTCTATGTTGTTACTATTGGTAGGAGTAGTACCTGAAATAATCATAGCAATATCTTCTGCCGGAACCATCTTTTCTGTTGTATTTAACTGGTAGCGCAACTCTTCCAGACTTAGTTCATAGTTTTGCAAATCGTTTTCATAAGCAAGCTTCGCATTGGCTAGGTCGAGCACAAACCGGTTTAAGTCGTTTTTCAAGAGAGTGCCTGCCTTAAACTTAGTGGTTGCCGTTTCTGAGTTTGCTTTAGCACGCTCGTAGGCTTTTAATGATAGTTGCAGTTTCTCTTTGTTATATACTGCGGCGTAGTAAACCTCTGTAATAGATTGTTTGATATTAGTTTTTTCCTGCTCTGATTTATTCGCCTCAATGGAAGTTTTGTTCCGGTTTATCCGTCTTTCATAACTGGTTCTGGCATCAAATATCTTCTGATCGATATTCAAATTAAGCTGGTTATTGAAAGGAGCTCCAAATGCTATGTTTCTTGTAGCGTCGGGCGGAGTACCCGGCAAGCCAAACTCCCCAATAGGAATTAGGCTTTGCTGTAATTTAGTATTCCACCGGGCATCTGCATCAAAAGCAATTTGGGGGTGCCAGGTACTGTTAAGCTGTTTGTTTTGAGCACGCGCAATATCTGTTTCTATATTTTGCGTTTTAAGCTCGATACGGTTCTTTAAACCGGTTTCAATTGCTTGATTTAAGGTGATGGTTTGAGCATAGCTTTTACTCACTATTAGCAAACCTGCTATAATTAAGAACTTTTTCATCGAATATAATTTATTTTAATGGTGATGAACCCGCCTACTTCGGGCAGGGCTATTATGAGTATCCATTTCGGTTTGCTAATGGCATACTCATGATGGTTTCATTTTTAACGTTTAATTTTTTATCCCCTGAATACTTGAGCGGGCTCTAATGAATTAATGCGGCGAATAGCAAACAAACTGCCACCTAAGGATATGAGAACGGTTATAACCAGAAATAAGGCTTGCATCCAGAGGGTGTAGCTAAAATAGGTTCCAGTCTGCTGCATCCCAATCCTGAAGGCCTCCATTAAAATATAGCCAACGGCAAACCCGACGATAGAAAATAAAGCGGCCTGAATAAGTATCAACCTGGTGATGTAGCTGTTGGTAGCTCCTATCGCTTTGAGGGTGCCGTAATCTTTTATCCGGTCGATAGCTGCCGAGTATAAGGTTAAGCCAATAATGACCAGGCCTGAAACGATGGCAAAAACTATCAGGGTTCCAAAAGAAGTGGCTATGCCGCTTGTTTTTATAACCGATTTGATGCTGGATAAAGCCAGTTCTTCTGCATTCCAGGCCCTTACCCCATTCATCTGTTTAGTGATGGCCCAGATGATGAATTCTTCTTCGGCTCCCGCTTTTATCTTTACTAAAAATACACTTGCTTCATCACGGGAGAAGCCGGTGAGATACCTGGCTCTTTCGATATTGGTAAACGCCAAGGAAGCTCCCCCAAAGCTTCGGATTCCCTTGGTTAACCCCACATTCCTAACCCGCTTGCCATTGATTTCAAAGAAATCTCCTTCCTGTATACCTCCTAAAATATCCTGATCAAAATACTCTGTAATCACGCCTCCTTCCTCCATCATGTCAGCCTCACGGGCTGTGTATTTGCGCCAGGGGCCTCCCGCAAAATCCGGTGCCTGGCTACCCACCAGCGTAATACCGCTGGATTTTCCGCTACTGAACTTTGCAGTACCTCCAGCAATAACCAAAGGGTACACTTGTTCAACCCCTGCAATACTTTTAATCTGATGCCCTATTCGGATATCCAGACTGGTAATGGCGTTTATATCCTTGGTTTTATTGTCTGTAACCCAGATATATTCTTTATTATTAAGGGGAAGTGGCGCCATAGCGTCTGTAAGGAAAATCAGAATACCAGACTGCTGACCAATCAAAAACAAAGAGATGATAATACCAGCTAGGGCACCAATTGATTTTGGCTTATCAAAAAATATAAATTTTATAGCGGTGCGTAACATATTAATTAGGATTATAAATAATTGACCTTAATGGCTACTTTACTTGTATAATACACTCTACTTTTGATCCTAACAGAACCTGTCCCGGATTACTTAATTGAATCCTTACTTCTCTGACCCGCCTGTCTTCTAAATCATCAGGACTGTCGGAAAACAAGGATTTTTTACGGAGATAGGGAGAGGTAAGAATAACGGTGCCGGTAGCAAGAGTCTCTCCGCCTCCCTGGGCTCTTATTACTGCCTTTTGCCCGACCTTTACCTTATGGGCAAACAGCTCGTCTATTTCGGTTATCGCTATTAACGAGCCTTCAGGCGCAAACTCTCCGATAGATGAATTCGCATCTAAATATTCGCCTGCTTTCACCTCTAGCGACAATAAGGTTCCATTATCCGGTGCCGTAACGGTTTTGTTGTTTAAAAGTGTGCTGTAGTACTTCTCATCTGCCTGCTGCTCAGAAATTTTGGCCCTTTGCTGGGCGACCTGTGCTTCAATAGCTTCTATTTTTTTGGTTAAATCTTCCAATTCAAACTGTGAATCGTCCAGCTCTTTTTTGGTGAGGGCATCACCGGCAAACAATCTTTTATTGCGTTCAAGGTCAGCTCGGGCTTGATTTAGCTGTACTTTCAGAGATCCTAAGTCGGCCTGTGCTGCTACTACCGCTTTATTTTGCGTTAGGGTTCTGGATCGCGCCTGCTGTAATTGTGATGCTTCTGTGCTGGAAGAGAGTACCACCAACACCTGGCCCTTAGTAATTTTTTGACCGAGGGTTGCTTTTATTTCCTTTACAATGCCCGGGGTTTCTGCTGAAATACTCGAAATGCGTTTAGCAGGTTCAATTATGGCAATGCCTTGTACGGTACTAACCTCTGTATTTATGGGCATAGTCTTCGTTTCTTCCTGTTTGGGTTTTTCTTTTCCGCACCCTGACAGTGTTAGTGCTGTTATTAAAAAGATGAAAACTTTTTTCATATGGTTTAAAGATTAAAATTTAGTGTAATGATTGATGGTCAGTAGCAGCAGTTACATCCGTGGCATAGCCGTTTTCTACTTCTATTACCCGATGGGCATACTGTTTTAGGCGGGGATCGTGTGTAACTACCACGATGCATTTGCCACTATCTGCCAGTACTTTCAATTCGTCCATCACCACATTCAGCGAATTTTTGTCTAAAGAGGCGGTAGGCTCATCGCATAGGATAAGCTTGGGATTGGTAACTAAAGCCCGGGCAATGGCTACGCGCTGTTGTTGTCCGCCAGACAATTGTTTAGGGAGGTTTTTTCTTCTGTCTGTCATTCCAACCATGGCAAGAGCTTTTTCAACTTTATCCTTAATCAATCCGCTTGGTTCGTTTTGCAAGCGCAAGGGAACGCCTACATTGTCTTCTGCAGACAGTGGCGCCAACAGGTTAAAGCTCTGAAAAACAAAGCCAATAGTTTTAAGCCTGATCCGAGCTAAGGCATCGGTTTTTAATTGGGTTACATCTTGCCCATCTATCCAGACCTTGCCATGGGAGGGATAGATGACACAGCCTAACAGCGATAGCAGCGTGGTTTTTCCCGACCCGGAAGGCCCTATAATCAATGTAAGCTCTCCTGCAAATAAGCTTAGACTAGTAGGCTGTAAAGCGATAATGGTCTGATCACCGGTCTGGTACTCTTTGCCCGCGTTTTCTAGAATGGCTATTGCTTCATTCATCTTGCTTTATTTTATTGTAAAGCAAAATTAGACTCTTAGAGTGCCTTTAACTAGGACAATTAATGCTACAAACTGGACGATTCACGCCAATTTTCGGAACATAGACGGAGTTTGTGCCACGTGCTTTTTAAAGAACCGATTAAAATAAGCGGGATCTTCGAAGTTTAATTGATAAGCAATTTCAGAAATCGTCAGCCGGGTCTCTTTAAGCAGGACTTTTGCTTCCAGCACCAACATTTGATTGATGTAAGCGGTAGGAGTTTTACCTGTGGCTTGCTTGATGCACTTGGTTAGGTGCTGGGGCGTAATATTTAATAATTCTGCGTAGTCAGTCAGGCTGCGTTTAGTAAGGTAATGGGTATTCACCAGCTTCACAAACTGATAAGAAATTTTATCAGCTGACAGCAAAGACTTTATATCCTGTACTTCATTTGTGTAGTAATGCTCACATTCTCTTAAAACACCAACCAGGTACTGGCATATAGCGCTTTTTAAGTTTGCATAGTCATTGTCAAAGTCGATTAGCAGTTTTGACAGGACTACTCTAAAAAAATCGGCGATCGGGGCAGGTAATTCAATCAATGGGAAAGCATCCAAATCAAAAAAAGGCAAAGAATTTAAGATGCCGCTTTTACCGGAATAAGTGTCAATAAATTCCTGATCAAACAAGCAGTGAAAGCCCTCAATGTCTTCCGATATTTCAACAATCGACATCACCTTCCCAGGACCTGTAAAACGTATTTGGCTCTGCTTTTGGGTTAATACATTTAGATTGTCTATTACCCTGCAAAATCCTTTAGTAATAAATAATAAGCTATAAAATGTACTTTTAAAACTGTCTTTTGGAAAATTGATAAACTTGTTGGTGGCCTGTATCGAACTGATAGAAAAGAAGCAGCAATCTTCCTGAGGCACAAGTTTTCTCACATCCACTCCAGACTTTCTTATGGCCTCATGATCAAAGTAATCAGTTGCAAACTTTTTATGGCTGATAATCTTAATTGTTCGCTTTCCCATTATGTAACGTGTTTAAGCAGGCTTCGGGAGGGTTGGTCCGTGCTTTAAAAAACTGGTCTTTCATTAAGGAAAGATAGCGTTCTTCTGCTGTGTATTTTTGAAAACCAATGACACCTTCAACTAATTTCATGAAATTCGCTTCTCAAATTTGTCTTCCAAATTGTTGCCAATTAGGAAACTGTTTGTATAGTTGTTTCATTTTATCTGACTTTATGATAAGTAAAACGGTATCTTCCAATGCTTGTATATTAAATTTCGATGTTAGTGGATTTTTAGGCTGGTCAAATCCGTAAAAATCATTTTTAATGCTATCCAACTTGTTATTTGTTTTTCATTATGGTCAAAATAGATGCGGCGAAGCCCCCAAACTTTAAGAAATAAAAATTTGTTGCTATTTGTCCTTGCTTTAAAACAAACCTTCCTTTGCAATTTTAAATTCCTTGAAATTTGAAATAATTGTTATTAAGTCGGCTTCGTCAATGTTTATCTGCGACTTTATATAAGTCTTTATTTTATCCACGATACTGTCGATTAGTGTGTTTCTGTATAATTGGGCATAATTTTATGCTAAAGTAATTATTATAAGCTAATATTAATACTGAACAATAATCCAAACTAAATAAGAATTATTTAAACCGGCTTATATGTTTGTGGTTTTTTATCGACAGAAAGCAGGTCTACATAATAATAATGAAGATTGTCCTGTTTATCAAACTGTCCATTTTTATTAGTATCATCAATAGTCCTGAAATACAAACGGTTTTTAGATTCAATCAGGTTCCAATCTATTAATTCCTGAAAATCCTCCGAAAGTTTAATGAAATTTTTTCCACTGATGTCACTAATGTATAGTGATTTAATATCACTTAAGTCCAGTTTATTATCTTTGTTGGTATCCATATCTACTATGTTATACACAATGATCTGTTGCCTGGTTTTATCATAAATAGTATTGAGGTAACTGGCGGTCTGGATCAGTATAGGTTTATCTGTCAAAGGCCTGATAGTAGTAGAATCGATATGCTGGAATTTTATATTTTGAAGAAAACCTGTAATTTCAAACCGGTCATGATTGGATATAGAAAAACTAACATTATCTGTATTGGATGAGCCATAAGCAGGTTTTGACCTTCCCTCATATATCCTGAAATCACCTATGGGATGAATCAGGTATTTAGTACCGTCCATTTGTATAGGCAAATCGGCAATTTGTATTTTTGCTGTGTCTTCAATAACTGGTTTTTCCTTTTCTTTAGCCCTATTTTCGTAAATAACTTTTTTAGGCGTGTTTGTATTTTCTTTACAGCTTGACATTAGTAGCATCAAAGCCAAAGTGCTATATATAATTAATGTATTTCTCATAATTTTCAAAATTCAATTCAAATATAGTAATTTTTGAATTTCCCGCCTGTTAAAAAAGAATCAGAATTTTGTACTTACTTTTACATTAAAAACACGTGTGGTAAGATAATTAGGAATACCATATTGGAGTTTACTGTAAATATCTCTTACCCATGTATTTGTAATGGCATTTTGATTATTAAAGACATTAAAAATTTCAAGTCCTACAGACAGGTCTTTAAACTTCTTTAACCAGTGTGTCTCTTGCCGCTTAAAATTATTTTCTGTCAGTACATAAGAAAACCCCACATCTGCCCTACGGTAATCACGAAGACGGGATTGAAAAACATACGGGTCAGCATAAGCAGGTGACCCTCCCGGGAGCCCTGTATTATACACCAGGTTCAGATATAATTTTACACTGGGCACCATGGGCATAAAATCCTGGAATAAAATTCCAAATTTCAACCTCTGGTCTGTTGGCCTGGCTATGTAGCCTCTGTTATTGCTGTTTTCTTCTGTTTTCATGTATCCGAAACTTAGCCATGATTCTGTTCCGGGAACAAATTCCCCGTTCATACGTACATCAAACCCCTGTGCATACGCTTTTGCATCATTGTTGGCGGCATATCGTATACGGACATTATCTATAGTATAGGTGTTAACATCGGAAAGCGATTTATAATAGAGTTCAGATACCAGTTTAAAAGGGCGCTCCCACATTTTGAAACTATAATCATTACTAAATACAAAGTGAATGGACTGTTGCGCTTTTACATTGGTACGAACGGCCCCGGAAGCATCGCGCAATTCCCTGTAAAACGGCGGCTGATGGTATAATCCTGTCGAAAACCGGAATACCATATCTTTTTCCCAGTCAGGTTTTATCGCCACTTGTGCCCTCGGGCTAAAAGTCATTTGGCTTCTTCCTTCCTGATCCTCCGGATTTACTTTCCATTGGTGGGCGCGTATACCGAAATTATAAGTCATTTCATGTGGACCAATAGTATCCTTTCGGAGCCATTGTGCATATCCTGACCACCTGTTTATCGTAACGAAATTAGTGGCACGCACATATTGAAATGGCACTAATGGCCCTACATTGGGTACTTCCGGTTGATAATCCGGAAAATCAAATAAAGGCGGATCAATCGAAAACCCTGCCGAATCTATTACCTGCCACTCTACAATACGGTCGCGTATGTTTTCCCTGGTATATTTAAAACCCCATTCTATAGTATTCGCTGCAAGAGTATGGACACCTTTAACTTCAGCATTTACAATGAGGGCATCAAGATTGTTCCGGGCATGATTAATTTCTGTCCCGATATTGGTCACATATCCTACCTGACCAAAGTTTTCTGAACCAATATTAGTATCCAATTCTCCAAAACCATAATTCGATACAATGTCAAAATATTCCTGTTCCTGCGTATGATAAGCAGAACCTATAAATTTTAACATAAAAGCATCCGATACTTTAAAGTCTGATTTTAAAGCACCGAAATACGTAGTGTATTTGTCTTTTTCCTGTCCTTCATAATCGACTACCAGGGCAATAGGGGAATCTATAGTACCAAAATTAGTTTGCCGTGAAGTAGGCTCATAATTATAACGGTTTTGAGATATATTTCCTAAAAAACTCCATTGCCATTTGGCAGAAGGTGTAAAAGTAGTGTAGGTCTGAGCATCTGCAAATACCGGCCTAAAGTTGGTTTCTACATCCTGGCTGTTTACAAAAAGGCTATTGTCCCGGTAACGGACCCCGGTAATAGAAGTCCATTTTGCATCTTTAGATACGGCATCAACAGCAATGCTTCCGCCTAAAAAACTGGCTTCGGCTACTGCACCAAAGGTTTTCGGAATCCTGTACGTAATGTCCAGGACGGAAGAAAGTTTATCGCCATATTTTGCCTGAAAACCCCCTGCAGAAAAATCCACATTCTGCACAAGATCAGTATTTGTAAAACTTAAGCCTTCCTGTTGGCCCGAACGGATTAGAAACGGCCTGTAGATTTCTATTTCATTAACATATACCAGGTTCTCATCATAATTTCCACCCCGTACCGCATATTGTGTACTTAATTCATTATTAGAATTTACCCCGGCAAACGATTTCAGTATATTTTCTACTCCTGCATTGGCCCCCGGGATCTTTCTTATAACAGCAGGATCGATTGTTACAATTCCTTCCATCCTTTTTCTGGTTCGTGAGTTAATCACAATCTCACTGAGTTGTTCCTCGTTCTCTTTTAAAACAATATTAAATTCAAAACTTTCATTGGGAGAGAGTTCAATAACCTGCCTCGCCTGTTTTAAATTAATATGTGTAAAAGTAATGGTGATTTTTTTGTTAGCAGGAACATTTAGTCTGTAATATCCATTACTATTTGTTGTTGTTGCACCATCAGTGTATTTTACATTAACCCCCTCTACAGGTTCATTTTTCTCATTGAGAATAACGCCTTGAATAATAGCATTTTGTGCTGAAATAGTAATGCAAAAAAACAAACTAATAATGAGAATGGAAGTATGGAGTGTTTTCAAGTATGGTATTTTAATTGCTTTTTCTATAAAAATAAGATTCAAATATAGTAGAATTTCCAACATTATCAGTTACAATAACTTTAATATCGTTTTTGCCATCTGTTAAAAAAGCATCATCAAAATCATGTACCATTTTCC
The DNA here is from genome assembly GCA_036386975.1 of Flavobacterium sp. Lineage (GTDB taxonomy): Bacteria > Bacteroidota > Bacteroidia > Flavobacteriales > Flavobacteriaceae > Flavobacterium. Next base: position 9,338 of record DASVUQ010000019.1, read on the forward strand.
GTGTTTTATAATCGTACTCGAATAATACCCATTTCCCGTTCAGATACCCTTTATATTCTTTTATACCTGATAAAGCATCACTAATGGTAAAAACTAACCCTGTTTGTTTGGTTAACCAAAGCCCTTCTTTAAAATTTACAGGTAAAACTACCGGGGCAACAGTATCTTTGGCTAAAGCAAACCTACCAAGGTTTTTAGTATACGTTATAAACTCAACACCATTTCTTCGTGTAGGATTGTATTTTATTTTTTTATTGTTAATAGTGGCAATAAACATTTTTTGTTTGTCGGCTTCGCTGGCAGTTGTATCCAGGAAAGTTATTGCCATCGTGTTATGAACACCCACAATATTATTGTGCAAAATAAGCGTGTCATTTTTTACATCAAAATTAATATAAAAATCTTCGTAAAAAGTTTTGGCCGGAATAAATACCGTAACATTATCTTTCTTGTAATTATTGTCATTGTTAGAGTTTAAAAAATAACCTTTCTTCTCTTCTTTCTTCAACACTTTAGCAGGAACGTCAGCATATGCAATGGGAACATTAACAACAACTTTATTATTATTAAAATCGGCTACCTCTATTTTATAAGTATAACTAAGATTAGGCTGTATATCTAAAATACCGTTTTCCTGCCCTGTGTTTATAATACTTAATTTATAGGGGTTAACCATAAACAATTTCTGAACTTTTGCACCCATGCCTACTAACCTTGGATAATCGAGTAAGGCATTAATATACCGCGTTTCATCAAAAGTAAAACGGTCAAACTGAAAAGAAAAAGAAGGATTCCCGTTAGAGAAGGTGGCTATTTTATATATTCCGTTTTTACCAAATGCCCGGTCGAATACATCATAAGCAACAATGCCAAAACCGATCTTGCCATTAGCCAGTACTTTTTCTGAAGTATAAGATCCATCGCTTTGCTGTACCATATTCACTAAAACAGGTTTTTGTGATTCGTTTACTACAGTATTATCACTTAAAGGATATACGAGTAATGAAGTAAGAATTGGTTTCCTGGAATCGGGAATCATCTTATCGAAACCAAATAATAAAGGGTTAATGATTTGTTCTGTTTTAGTATTCCGTATTTCAAAATGCAAATGTGGCCCGCCTGATCCGCCTGAATTTCCTGAAAATGCAATAATGTCCCCTTTCTTTACCGTTAATTCTGTTGTACCCGGGAACACCTCTATTTCATAAGATTCCCGTTTGTAGTGAATCGCTTTTATATATTGGTCTATTATAGCATTGGTTTTAGACAAGTGGCAATACACTGTTGTATATCCGTTGGGATGGTTGATATAAATGGTTTTACCGTTTCCAAAAGAAGATATTTTTATCCTTGCAATATAACCATCAGCACTGGCATATACATTTAAACCTTCTTTTTGCTGTGTCCTGAAATCCAGTCCGGAGTGAAAATGATTAGAACGCAATTCTCCAAAATTACCCGATAAAGAAAGCGGGATATCTAGTGGTGACCTAAAATAATCTTTGGGATAATCTGTCTGCGCCTGGAGTAAGTTGATAAAAAGCAATAAAAGAAGTTTCCATTTCATTGTAGAACATTTTTGCGAATATAAATAAATCCGTTCATTTTCTTATATTTTATTTAAATTCTAAACTACAGCTAAATTAAAATAATGAGTCCTATTTAATTTTAAAAAAGAGGATAAGGATCTCGAAAAATGTACAGTTTTTTTCAATCCAATGAATTTTGTCAGGAGCACAAAACTTACTATTTCCGTTACTTTTGTCCCGCTTTCCGCTCTATCTGCGCAAAAAAGCGCAGGATGTCGCTGCAATCGCGGCTATAAAAAAAATTCGTTTTTTAAGAACACAGGAACAGAGGTGTATCGGTATAACTTTAAAAAAATAGGCAGGCACCTAATACATTCCCCCTATAGCTTTGCGTCTTCGCGCCTTTGCGAGGAATTAAAAACAATAAAAATAAATCAGTATAAAATATGCTGTAGTAATAATGATTAATGGTATCGTTTTTCTGCAAAACGCGTAAAGTTTGCCTCAAAGTGAAGCCTTCTTTTCTCGGGTTTCAAAAAAAGACACACAAAATCTAAAGAATAATCCATAACCCCACGATTGTTATATTCTATTTTAATTCCGATACAGGTTCGTATTAGTTTAGCACAAAAATGTAAAAAACCGAAAAAAATATTGCGATAATAAAAAGGAATAGTAACTTTGTGAATTAAGTAATGGAATTGACTAATGAGTGAAATAGCAGAAATAGTTAATACTCTTGAAATTAGGATCGGAAAATTAGTTTCTAAATTAAAAAACCTGGAACAGGAATCCGAAAAATTAAACAAGGATATTGAAAAAGCTGCCGTAATTATAGAAAATCAGTCGCAGGAGATTGAAGCTTTAAAAAGCCGGTATAATTCACTTAAAATAGCCAGTTCATTGCTTGGCAGTGATGATAATAAAAAAGATACTAAGCTAAAAATAAATTCATTGATCCGGGAAATAGATTATTGCATTGCGCAACTTTCTGACTAGTAAATTATGGACGAAAAGCTTAAAATCAAAATATCTATTGCAGACAGGGTATACCCTTTAACCGTAAACATGTCTCAGGAAGAAGCCCTTAGAAGCGCTTCCAAAAAAATTGATATTATGATAAAGCAATTTGAAGAAAACTATGCCGTTAGGGACAAACAAGATGTGTTGGCCATGTGTGCGTTACAATTTGCATCACAATTGGAACAAAAACAAATTGACCAGTCGACAGATCATCTCGAAACTAATGAAAGGCTTCATAAATTAAATGATTTATTAGCTCAATATCTCGATAAATAAACGTTCTTTACAATAACTAAGATACTGCCTACATTAGTTCATATTTGGTAAACTCAACACTAACAACTTAGAATGAGCGAATCATCACTACTAAAGCAAGCTGCCACCGAGCAGATCCTTGAACAGTGAGTTAGCTTAAAACTTGTCATTCAGAGTTTATTCATTACCCTAATGTAGGCTTTTTTATATATAAACTTTAAAAAATGGACAGTAATTTAATACTAATTTTAGCAGGAATAGTAGGCATTGTAGCCGGTTTTGGTATCGCAAAACTAATAGAAAAAAGCAATATCTCCAATCTTATTAAAAATGCGAAAAAAGAAGCTGCATCGATCCTCAGAGATGCTAATGTTGAAGCCGAAAACATTAAAAAAGATAAAATACTTCAGGCAAAAGAAAAATTCATAGAGCTTAAGTCCGAACATGAGCAGGTCATTTTAGCCAGGGACAAGAAAGTGGCAGAAGTTGAAAAAAGAATACGTGATAAAGAATCCCTTGTATCCAACGAACTTTCTAAAGCTAAAAAAATCAATGACGATTTTGAAATTAAAACTAAAGAATACGAACAAAAAATAGAGTTGCTGGACAAAAAGCAGGCCGAACTGGAAAAAATGCACAAGAGCCAGCTAGAACAATTGGAAACCATTTCAGGACTATCTACAGAAGAAGCTAAGAACCAACTTTTCGAAAGTTTAAAATCAGAAGCCAAAAGTAATGCCATGTCCTACATACAGGACACTCTTGAAGAGGCAAAACTTACCGCACAACAGGAAGCTAAGAAAATCATCATTAATACCATACAGCGGGTAGGAACAGAAGAAGCCGTAGAAAATTGTGTTTCTGTTTTTAATATTGAGTCAGATGATGTAAAAGGGCGTATTATTGGCCGCGAAGGCCGTAACATCAGAGCAATTGAAGCAGCAACAGGCGTAGAAATTATTGTAGATGATACACCGGAAGCTATTATCCTTTCCTGTTTTGACCCGGTAAGAAGAGAAATTGCACGGCTGGCATTACATAAATTAGTAACGGACGGAAGGATACACCCAGCCCGAATTGAAGAAGTAGTGGCAAAAACCACCAAACAAATTGATGATGAAATTATTGAAGTAGGGAAACGGACCGTAATTGATCTAGGTATTCACGGACTGCATCCTGAATTGATAAAAGTAGTAGGCAGAATGAAATACAGGTCTTCTTACGGACAAAACCTTTTACAGCACTCACGCGAAGTATCTAAACTTTGCGGTATCATGGCCGCTGAATTAGGCTTGAACGTTAAATTAGCCAAAAGAGCAGGACTACTTCATGATATAGGAAAAGTTCCAGATGCAGAAAGCGATTTGCCACATGCCTTATTGGGAATGCAATGGGCTGAAAAATATGGTGAAAAAGAAGAAGTGTGTAACGCAATCGGTGCCCACCATGATGAAATTGAAATGAAATCGCTCTTATCACCAATTGTTCAGGTTTGTGATGCCATCTCGGGTGCAAGGCCGGGTGCAAGGCGTCAGGTATTGGATTCATACATTCAGCGTTTAAAAGACTTAGAAGAAGTTGCTTTTGGTTTTAACGGTGTAAAAAATGCTTATGCCATCCAGGCAGGTCGTGAATTAAGGGTTATAGTTGAAAGTGAAAAAGTGTCTGATGAAAATGCAGCCAATTTATCTTTCGACATTTCTCAAAAGATCCAAACCGAAATGACATATCCAGGACAAGTAAAAGTTACAGTAATCAGAGAAACAAGAGCTGTAAATATTGCTAAGTAATACTATATTATTTATAAATTTAAAAAATCACCTAAATCTTCAGGTGATTTTTTTTGATGTTAATTTGATTGGCTTTACTATTACTTCCTGGGATGGTACGTATTGATAATAGTGTTTAAATACGCCCTGTCAAGATGTACATATACTTCAGTGGTAGTAATGGATTCATGGCCGAGCATAAGCTGGATCGAGCGTAAATCAGCACCATTTTGTAGCAAATGTGTAGCAAATGAATGTCGGAAAGTATGCGGGCTTATCGTTTTTTGCAAATTAATTTTGACGGCAAGCCTTTTGATAATGGTAAAAATCATAGCACGCGTCAGCTGTTTTCCCCTTCTGTTTAGAAATAGTGTGTCTTTATGGCCTTTATGCACATCCTGAAGGTTACGTACTTCTCTATATATTTTGATATATTTTTGTGTCATTCCGCCTATAGGAACAAAACGTTGCTTATTGCCTTTCCCTGTTACTTTTATAAAACCTTCGTCAAAAAATAAATCGGATATTTTAAGTTCCACTAACTCAGATACCCGTAACCCGCATCCGTAAAGTGTTTCGAGGATCGCACGGTTTCTTTCACCTTCATCACTTGACAAATCTATGGCATCAATAAGTGCATCTATTTCTTCTACCGAAAGAGTATCAGGTAATTTACGCCCCAGTTTAGGGGTTTCTATCAATACAAGAGGGTTGTCTTTTCTGTATTCTTCAAAATTAAGGTAGCTAAAAAAGCTTTTAAGCCCTGAAATAATCCTGGCTTGGGAACGTGGGTTGACGTCTTTTGAGATATCATAAATAAACTGCTGGATAGTTTCCTCGGTAATATTGACCGGTGAAACCTCAATAGTGTTCTGTTCTAAAAAAGAACATAATTTTTCTATATCTAATGTATAATTTTCGATTGTATTACGGGACAAACCCCGTTCGATCTTAAGATAAGACGCATATTCTTTGATATAGGTAGTCCAGTTCATAATACAAAGAAAATGTTTTTAAATAAAAAAACCACGCGGATCGCGTGGTTTTTATTTAATCAAAATTATAAGTTATTAGAACTTATAAACCAAACCGAAGCTGATATCGCTTAAATTAAGACCAATACTGAAATTATTAGTTGCTTCTGCACCTTCAACATCTGCTTTTGCAGAAGAATACCCAAGTACTCCCCATTTAGCTTCTAAAGCAAAGTTTTTTGATAAAAAGTAGCTAACACCCGGGGCAAGCTCAATACCAAACCCATTGGCTTTAGAATCTTCTGATCCTGGACTATCATCCCCTACTTTAGCAGTTTCATAGACAAAACCAAGCTCTCCAAAAATAGAGAATTTTGAAGCTGGGGTTGTGTAATATCTACCAAAAACGCCAACTCCAAATGTACTTACTGTAGTTTCAACTAGAGATGCTCCAACAAGATCATTCTCAGATTCAGACGCATAACCTACTCTACCACCCAATGCAATATTAGGAGTAACAAAAAATCCAACACTTGGTGCAATTTGAAATGAACTCTCTTTGAAATCGCCATTTTTAGTACTTCCAAAACTGAATCCACCAGAAATAAAAGCATCTCCGTTAGCAAAACCGCCTTCTGTTGCTGTGTCCTGAGCATTAGCAAATCCTAATCCAAGAACTGCTACAATAGATAAAATAATTTTTTTCATTTTTTTGTTTTTAAAAGTTTGAGCAAATGTATCTAAATAAAGTTATCAGGATTTGTCGTACAACTAGAGTTGTTAACAAAGTTATTAACATTTTAAAAAAAAGTTAATTTCATCTTTTTTAATAGCAATAACATTAAAACAATGTAAATTCGTTATCGCTTAACAGTATAACAAATTAAACTTATGAAGAAAATTATTTTATTATCCGTTTTTTTATTAGGTATCACTTCCCAAGCACAACTTATTAAGTTTGGGGTAAAAGCAGGTGCCAATTTTGCTAACCTTGAATCAGAGATCAATACAGACAATATTACCAGTTATCATTTAGGGGCTGTCCTAGAAGCCAAAATTTTACCTGGTTTTGCCATACAGCCTGAACTTATGTATTCTTCTCAGGGAGCAACTATAGAAAGAGAAGATTTTAAACTGGATTATATTTCAGTTCCTGTATTAGGAAAATTTTACCTGATTCCGGGGAAAGTAGCATTAGAAGCCGGCCCACAGTTTTCATTTCTTGTAAATGAAGATACGCCTGTTTTTTATAAATCTAAATCTTTTGATTTTGCCATTCTAGGAGGTGCAAGTGTTAATATTACCAATGACTTTTTTGCGCAGGCAAGATATGTTATAGGCCTTACAGATATTACAAAAAATTCAGATGCAAAAAATAGAGTGTTTCAACTTTCTGTAGGATATCGATTTTTATAGCATCCACAGAATTTTTTTATTTAACCGTTTCTATGAAGCGGTTTTTTTATTTAAAATTAAATTCAACATCCATAATTAACTATTTTTACCAAAAAAACCTGATGAATATTATTATTATTAATGGCCCGAACCTGAACTTGCTGGGCAAGCGGGAACCTGATATTTATGGAGCAGCTACTTTTGAAGATTACTTTAAAACGCTTCAGATCAACTATCCTACTGTTTCCTTAACTTATTTTCAAAGTAATATCGAGGGTGTAATTATAGATAAAATACAGGAAACCGGTTTTTTATATGACGGTATCATCCTTAACGCCGGGGCATATACGCATACGTCTGTTGGTATAGGCGATGCGGTTAAAGCAATTACTACTCCGGTTGTAGAGGTCCATATTTCCAATACATTTTCGAGGGAAACTTTCCGCCATCAATCTTATATTTCTCCAAATGCAAAAGGGGTTATTATTGGTTTTGGGATGCAAAGCTATGAATTGGGGCTTTTATCTTTATTATAAAAAGACACATGCAACCTTTTCATTTTAATATGCGTCTATTATGAAAAACCAATACATTAAATGAAAATAATTTTTACTTTCCTTACTTTTTTACTTTTCTTTTCTGGCTTTGCACAAATAAAAGGTGCTATTACCGATGATAAAGGCACTCCCCTGCCTTCCGTCTCTGTTTTTATAGAAAACACCTATAACGGAACCTCATCTAATGAAAAAGGGCAGTACGAGTTGTCCATAAAATCTTCAGGGAATTTTACTATTGTATACCAATATTTAGGCTATAAAACAAAGCGCGTTCCATTGAACACTTCTCAATTACCTATTACTCAAAATATAACGCTTTCTGAAGAAAACCTGTCTTTGACTGAAGTTATTATCAACACTAAAGAAAATCCCGCCAATTCGATTATTAAAAATGCAATAGCAAGTAAAAAAAATAATGCTGAAAAGACGGCACGTTTTAAAGCCGATTTTTATTCACGCGGGATCCTGAAACTCAAAAACGCACCAAAGAAGATTTTAGGTCAGGAAATCGGGGATTTAGATGGAGCACTGGATTCTACAGGAACTGGTATTGTTTATTTATCAGAAACCGTTTCTAAAATTACATTCGAAAAACCTAATAATTTAAAGGAACGTATTATTGCTTCAAAAACCAGTGGCGACAGTAAAGGCTTCAGTTATAACACCGCTTTATCTACTGCTTATGATTTTTACGACAATACCGTAAATTTTAGTATGAAAATGATTTCGCCAATTGCTGATAATGCTTTTAATTATTATAAATACAAATTAGAAGGTACTTTTAATAATGAGAACAACCAGATGATCAATAAAATAAAGGTCATCCCCAAAAGAGATGCAGAACCTGTTTTTGAAGGTTATATTTACATCGTTGAAGATTCCTGGGCCATTTATGCTGTTGATTTAGATATAAAAGGGTACAGGATGCACCAGGAATTTATGGATGTCATGAACCTGAAACAAAATTTTAACTACAACAAACAAGCAGGGATTTGGGCTAAAAACACTCAAAACCTTGAATTTACAGCGGGTGCTTTTGGTATTAAGTTTAATGGAAAATTCTCATATGTATATAGTAATTATGAATTTCAGGATGCTTTTGCCAAAAAAACTTTTACTAATGAAATCGTTAGTTTTGAAGAAAATTCGAATAAAAAAGACACTATATTCTGGAACCAGTACAGGCCAATACCATTAACCGAAGAAGAAAAAAATGATTATATCAAAAAGGATAGTATTTATAAAGTAAGGAATTCAAAAACCTACCTGGATTCTGTTGACAGAAAAAATAATAGGTTTAAATTGTTACGTCTTGTTAAAGGATATACGTATAAAAATAGTTTTGAAAAATATAGTTTTGAGTACCCTGGGCTAATTAATATAGGAGCATTTGGTTTTAATACAGTACAAGGCTATACTATTGATTCGGGTGTGACTTTTAAGACCTGGAAAAATGAACAAAAAGGAAAATCCACTACTGTCGGTTTAAATGCGAATTATGGTTTTGCTGAAGAACGTGCCCGTTTTACAGGAAATTTTTCCCATCGCTTTAATAATCAGAACTATGCAACGATTACTATATCCGGAGGAACAAAAGCGGCACAGTTTAATCCTGATGAACCTATTAGCAAATTCATTAATACAATAAGCACCTTGTTTTTTAAGAACAATTTTATGAAACTGTACAATAAAGAATTTGCATCGATTAATTACCAGCAGGAAGTGGCCAATGGCATTACTATGTCAGGTAAACTGGAGTACCAGCAACGCAAGCCGTTGTTTAACAATACTCATTATACGCTGATAAAAAGTGATGATCTTTACACTTCAAACAATCCGCTTATGCCGGATAATGACCTGTTACCTGCATTCCAACAACATCATTTAACGAAAGGCACTTTTTCTACCAGGATTAATTTTAGCAATAAATACATTACGCGCCCTGACGGAAAGCTAAATTTAAGAAACAGCAAATTCCCTACGCTGTTCTTAAGCTATGAAAGTGCTTTTGCCGCCAGCGAAAAAAATTATGAATACCAGTTGGCTACTGCGCGTGTTTCTTATACGCTTTCGGCAGGGAATAAAGGAAATTTTACTATTGATTCAAAAGTAGGAAAGTTTTTTAATGCTGATAAGATTGCATTTATTGATTATAAACATTTTACAGGCAACCAAACACGGATTGGGCAAGGGTTCAGGGTATTTAATTTATTACCTTATTATTCTAACAGTACTAATGATGCTTACGCTGAAAGCCACTTTCAGTACAATGATAATGGGTTTATCATGAACAAAATTCCGTTGCTGAACCTTTTACGGACCAATCTGATTATAAGTTACCACAATTTAGCTGTTCCGGACAGGAAACCCTATTCTGAAGTGGGTATAGGCCTGAACAACCTGGGGTTTGGTAAATTTAGGGTTTTGCGCCTGGATTATGTACGCTCTTACCAAAGTGGTTTTAAAACGGACGGGATTATTTTTGGTATTAAATTTTTAGATCTTTTAGAATAAGGCAACTTTATTAGTAAAGACTATCAGGATATAAAAGTAAAATGACGCTAAACAAAAAAGAGCCCATCTTAATTATAAGACAGGCTCTTTTTTAAGTTTATAAAATTAAAAAATAGTTGAATAAGTTAATAATTGTTGCTCTGCAGAATGCGTAAGGGATTGCAGTGAAAATCCTTTTTGTTCGTTCCTCACAAAAAGATTGTAACGAAAAGCCCGGCCTGAAGGGATACGCCCATAACCTAGAAGCTATCAAATAGATAGAGAAGTTGCTTTTTATTTAATCGATTATTCCCTAACAATTTTAGCACCAATAGCTCTTAAACGCTCATCGATCCTTTCATAACCACGGTCAATTTGTTCAATATTCTGGATCGTACTGGTACCTTTTGCAGAAAGGGCTGCAATTAATAAAGAAATACCGGCACGTATATCAGGAGAAGACATGGTTGTTGCTTTTAATTGTGACTGAAAATCATGGCCTATAACAACGGCCCTATGAGGATCGCAAAGTATGATTTTTGCACCCATATCTATTAATTTATCCACAAAGAACAAACGGCTTTCAAACATTTTCTGATGAATTAGCACATCGCCTTTTGCCTGTGTAGCCACTACAAGGACGATACTTAACAAGTCCGGTGTAAAACCCGGCCATGGTGCATCTGCAATAGTAAGGATGGAACCATCGATATCAGTTTTTACTTCATAGCCGTTTTCATGAGCTGGAATATAAATATCATCGCCTTTTCTTTCTAATGTAATGCCTAGTTTTCTAAAAACACTTGGGATAACACCTAAATTGTCCCAGCTTACATTTTTAATGGTGATTTCGCTTCTTGTCATTGCTGCAAGTCCAATCCAGGAACCTATTTCGATCATATCGGGTAAAATCCTATGTTCACAACCTCTAAGGCTTTCCACTCCTTCTATGGATAAAAGATTAGAACCTACACCGGAGATTTTTGCGCCCATGGCATTTAGCATCTTACACAACTGCTGTAAATACGGCTCACATGCAGCATTATAAATGGTAGTAGTTCCTTTGGCCAAAACGGCCGCCATAACAATATTGGCTGTTCCTGTTACAGAAGCTTCATCGAGCAACATGTACGCTCCGGTTAAACCTTCCGATGCTTCTACACCATAAAAATGATCCTCTCTGTTGTATCTAAATTTGGCACCAAGATTAATAAATCCTTCAAAATGGGTATCTAATCTTCTTCTGCCTATTTTATCGCCTCCCGGTTTTGGAATATACCCTCTTCCGAAACGCGCCAAAAGCGGCCCAACAATCATAATCGAACCCCTAAGTGAGCCACCCTCTTTTTTAAAAGCTTCTGTTTCTAAATAACCAACATTAACATTATCCGACTGAAAAGTAATGGAACCCGGTCCATTACGCTGTATTTTTACACCTAAATTTCCGAGTAGTGTAATAAGTTTATTGACATCAATAATATCAGGAATGTTATTAATTATTATTTTTTCAGGTGATAATAATACGGCGCACAAGATTTGTAAAGCTTCATTTTTTGCACCTTGTGGTGTAACATCACCTTTTAGACGGATTCCTCCTTCAATTTTAAATATTCCCATGCTATTAGTTATAAATTATGAGCGGTATGAATTATGTTCCAAAACAAATCTAAAAGTTATTTTTTCTTTTGGAAAGGTTTTGGTTTTGCGTTTTTGTTGCTGGTTATTTTAGGTTGTCCTACAGGCAGTATCTTATTAGAAATGCGCTTATTGGTCCGCATTAGATCGTTTGTATTTAACAACTCTTCTGAACTCTGGGTCAGGTTGATTTTTCCTCCTGATAATTCCAGAAGATGTTCAAAAATGACATCATCTTTTACCGTGTCCTTGTTCCAGCTTAAATACGATTTTTTCATGTGGTTGGCAATAACCTTTACCAAGGCATTCTTCATTTCTCCTTCTTCCCATTTGTTGGCCACATCAA
>DASVUQ010000020.1:0-8118 GCA_036386975.1 Flavobacterium sp.
ATAAAAAAATGGATTGATAAATACCATTATAAAGCCCACCAGGGTATAGAGAGGGAAAAACCGGTTAATAGGTTTAAAATGGCAGCCTGATTCAACTAAGAAATGATCAAAAGTGGTCTAGTGATGTCGAGGTATTTTAAACCAAATTTACTACTTGGGTTACTACATGGCTTTGAACACGGCATGTACTTCAACTTAAAAGATGAGTATATGGGAAGTATATAAAAACGTAAAGCTGAGAAGGAAGATTAAAGAAACTACAGAAAAATGATTAAATACTTCAAAAGAATTTCTTAAAATTGGCTTCCGTGGATTATGTACCAGGAATGAAATTAAGCGAGGCTACATTGTTTGATATTACGACTAGCTTTTCTTTACCAAATGCCAATACCAGTACATTTGCTTCGGCGGGGACTTATACCATTCCGGCCAATATAACCGGAAACGGCTATATTGTTTTTGAATATACTGGAACAAATTCAACTACAGGCCCTGTTATTACTACAACAATTCAGATCGATAATATTGTTATTAATTAATTTAGTCTTATAGATAAAATAAAAACTTCCTGAAATAAAAGCCTTTTATTGCCATATCGATTGTTGCATAATACTATCCCAGCTATTGTCCCGGATAAAATATACCAATCGGATAAGATGGTAGATAAACAAGAAGGCTGCTAAAAAGAACGCCAGCTTTTTATTGTACAGCCAATAATTAAAATATTCACGTTTTGTAATTAACTCAGTACATAAAACAATTATCGTAACCGCTGAAAATAGTATTACAAATGGGCCTAATATATGATAGGAAAAGCTTTTAATGATATCGCCATTATAAAAACTGACCAGTGATTTTGTTATCCCGCAGCCGGGGCATGGGAAACCGGTAAGCATTTTGAAAGGGCATAAGGACTGTGCCGTTTCCAGATGATTATCATGGTTAGAAAGTAATAAAAAAAACGGGATTACTAGTGTTAGAAAAGCACCGGTAATCCCGTAAATTTTACGTTTCTGTAATGTATTAATTGTATAGTTTATTAATATCACTCTGAACAATCATTGCAGCGGCCATAGGGAAGAAAAACCCTAAAACCAGTAATAAAGTGGTATCATCTTTGGCGGGTGCGCCCGATCTTTTATAAACATCAGGCAAAGCTTCTTTTCCTGCTATGTAAAAGAAATAAATATTTACCGGATAGCAACATCCTGCAAAAATAGCGATAGGCTGTGAAATAACTTCCCTGCGAGAAACGGCATTAAAAACTTCAGCTACTTTTATGTTCCAGTAAATCAGGTACAGCCCACAAGTTATAAATCCTAAAAGTAGCACTACAATAGGGTCTTCTTTAAAAACCGGGATAGGTGGTTGCGGGTTAATGGGCTCGTTCCAGATTTCTAAATCAGAGTTGTTTTCAGACATTAGTTTTGTTTATTTGATTGATATTAAAAGTTATTATATATTATTCTATAGTGCCAATTTATTTACTATTTCAAAATTTGCTTATGTTGCCAAAAATAGAGAAAAAAAACGCAACAGTATTAAATAATAGAAATTAGTTTGTGCCTAAAAATGTTTATCCTGCGGTTCCCAAAGCTCTATTTTATTACCTTCAGGATCGAGTACCCAACTAAATTTACCATATTCGAAACATTGTATATCGCCTGCAACAGTAATTCCCTGATTTGCCAGCCGGTCCAGAAGCAGTTCGAGGTTATTTACCCTGAAATTCTGCATAAATTGTTTTTCGCTGGGCAAAAAATAATCAGTCGTTTCTTTGAATGGCGACCAACTGGTAGTACCGTCGTTGCCGTTGTTGTCTTTCCACCGGAAAGTAGCGCCATAATCATCTGTTTTTAGGCCTAAATGCTGGGCATACCATGCTGTGAGTTCCTTTGGATTTTTAGCTTTAAAGAAAATTCCACCAATGCCTGTAACGCTGGCTTCTTCTTGCTCTTTTTGGCTTTCGCCGAAGTATATCCCTTTGATTTTATCTACTATGGTTTGTGCCAATTTTTGATGGCTTTCCAACGTCCACCCGGCAATATGGGGTGAGAGTAGTACATTGTCTGCTTCTAAAAGGTATTGAAAAGCTTCGGGAATCGTGTCTGTTTCAAACAAGGTTTCAAAAGAAAGTTTTTCATATTCTAAAACATCGAGGCCTGCACCCAGGATTTTTCCTGATCGTAGTGCGGCTACCACATCTGCCGTTACTACATTATTGCCACGCGACGTATTAATAAGCCAGAATGGTTTTTTAAACGCATGCATAAACTCCCTGTTTACCATTTTATCGGTTGTGAGTGTCCACGGGACATGCAGGCTGAGTACATCGGCTTCTTGCTGTAGTGTGGCCAGATCTACTTGTCTGGCATTAGCATCTGCTACATGGTCCAGGATGTCATGGCATAATATGGTAACATCGAAACCACATAGTTTTTTGGCAAATGATTTTCCCATATTGCCATAGCCTATAATACCTACTGTTTTGCCGTCGAGTTCATGCCCACGGTTTTTTTCGCGGTTCCATTGCCCGGAACGGATTTCCCTGTCGGCCTGGTTGAGTTTGTTGAATAAGGAGAGTAGCATTCCCAGCGTATGTTCTGCTACGGCATTGCTATTGCCTTCGGGAGCCGCAATGAGGTGTATGTTTTTACCTGAGGCATATTCGCAATCGATACTTTCGAGCCCTGCCCCTACCCGTGCTATGAACTGCAATTGTGTGGCTTTGTCTAAAAATGCTTTGTCGATTTTGAACCGGCTCCGGATTATAATCCCATGATAGTTATGGATTTTTGCTTCGATGGCTTCTTTTGTAGCTGTAAAATCTTCGTCGTTCGTAAATCCTGCTTCCTGCAATTGTTGGATGAGCAAAGGATGATTGCTGTCGAGATGGAGGATTTTTATGTCTTTTGGTATCATTTTTTAAAAGAAATTGCTGTTTCCAAAGTTACTTTTTTTTGTGAAACGGTCCTTCTTTATGAGGTTTGTTTTGCAGTACGGGCGCATTAGCGATTGAAGCGGCATCCTTTTTTAATTCTTTTTTTCTAAGAATTAAAAAAGATATAGCGGAAAGCGCGACCCTTGGGTAATGCCCAAATTGATATGCTGATTAAAACCCGAGGATAAGTTTAGCTATGGAAAAGTAGATTAAAATTCCGCAAATGTCATTACTGGTGGTGATAAATGGACCTGTGGCCAAAGCTGGGTCAATACCGAACTTATCGAGTAAAAGTGGCACGAAAGTACCTATCAAAGAGGCAATAATGATTACTGATATGAGCGATATGGTGACTATGACTCCAATAATGATTTCGACATTTAATAAAAAATGGCTTCCCAGAAAAAGGATACTGCCCAATAGTACACCGTTTAATAAACTTAAGGACACTTCTTTTAACAACCGGTTAAAAAGGGAACCGCTAAGGGTATTGTTGGCCAAACCCTGAACTATAATGGCCGATGATTGTACGCCGACATTTCCTGCCATAGCGGCAATCAGGGGGGTAAAGAAAAATAATTTCCCGTGTTGTTCCATAGCGCCTTCAAAAAGCCCGAGTACCCGAACGGTAATAAAGCCGCCCAATAGTGCGAGGACAAGCCACGGCAACCGTGCCCTTGTTAGATCTAATATACTGTCATCTGCTTCTACGTCCTGGGAGATACCGGCGGCCAACTGGTAATCTTTGTCTGCTTCATCCTTGATTACGTCGACTATGTCATCAATGGTGATCCGACCGACCAGCCTGCCGAGTTCGTCTACTACGGGTATGGCTTCTAAATCGTATTTTTGCATGATCCTGGCGACTTCTACATTCTGGTCATCGACTTTTACAAAATTGAGTTTATTGATGTATACTTCGCTTATGGGCGTTTTTGTAGAAGTTGTGAGCAAGTCTTTTAGGGAAAGCCGGCCTTTGAGCCTGTCTTCGTCATCTACAACGTAAATGGAATGTACCCTGGATATATTTTCTGCCTGGATCCGCATTTCTTTTACACAGGTGAGTACGCTCCAGTTTTCGTTTACTTTTACGAGCTCTTTGTGCATGATACCTCCGGCAGTATCTTCGTCGTAGCGTAATAAATCGACAATGTCTTTGGCGTGTTCTACATCCTGGAGTTCTGATATTACTTCTTCTTTTTTACTCTGGGAGAGTTCTGCAATGATGTCTGCGGCATCATTGGTTTCTAGTTCGTCCAGCTCTTCGGCAATTTCTTTTGGCGACAGCCTGCTAAGGATATTTTCCCGCAGGTCTTCGTCTATTTCGAGTAGGATTTCAGCGGTTTTCTCGCTGTCTAAAACTTTAAAAATATAGGTGGCCTGGTCAAAATCGAGTTCGTCCAGGATTTCTGCAATGTCGGCATGATGCAGGTCATTGAGCAAGGCTTCGAGCTGGCTATCGCTTTTAGTAGTTATGAGTTGTTCTACCTGTTCAACAAAATCTTTACTAACCTTGAACTGCATCGGCTTCTATCTTTTGGGTTAATGCTATAAACTGCTCCACGCTGAGTTGCTCGGGACGCAGGTCAAAGATACTATCCTCCCGTAAAATATCCGATAGGTTTAACGTTTTTAAACTGTTACGCAATGTTTTTCTGCGTTGCTGAAAAGCGGTTTTTACTACTGTAAAGAAAAGTTTTTCGCCACATGGCAAGCTAAAATCTTCTTTACGGCGCAAACGTAAGACTCCTGATTTTACTTTTGGCGGCGGGATAAAAACATCTTCGCTGACGGTAAACAGGTATTCTGCAGTATAAAAAGCCTGTACGAGGACGGATAATATGCCGTAGGCTTTGGTTCCTTTTTTTTCACATATCCGCTCTGCTACTTCTTTCTGGAACATGCCTGAAAATTCCGGGATCTGGTTCCTGTACTCTAAGGCCCGGAAAACGATTTGCGTGGATATGTTATAGGGAAAATTACCGATGATGGCGAACTGCCTGCCGTTGAAAATGGTGTTGATGTTGTATTTTAGAAAATCCTCGGATATGATATGATTTTGTAATTTTGGATAATTCTCTTTTAGATAGGTAACCGATTCTGTATCAATTTCAATGACATACGTTTCTATTGGTTTATCTAACAGGTATTTGGTTAAGACCCCCATTCCGGGACCTATTTCCAGGACTTCGTTATAACCTTCTAAATTGATGGTATCGGCAATGGCTTTTGCGATACTTTCATCTTTTAGAAAATGTTGCCCGAGGTGTTTTTTGGCTTTTACTTTTTCCATTATTGTTGTTTTGGCCTAAGGCACAAGGTGTAAAAGTGTTGGACTACTTTATTTTAATGTTCTGAAATCAATTCTAATTCGGTCCTAAAGGCCAGCATTTTGTCGCCAAATAACTGTACTGCTTCCTGACGCAGCCTGGGGGCATCTTCCTGGTAATATTTTTCGAGTGTGGCCTTACTATCGGTGACATATTGTACGGAATAGGTAATACCTCCCATTTCTTCTTCGACCAATACTTTCACCAGTCTTGCAGAGGAGAATTTACCTAATGCCAGAATTTCGGGAATGTGTTTTTGCTGCATCCATTCGAGCCATTGCTGATGTACTGTTTCGTGAATATTAGTGGTTACATTATATATGATCATTGCTGGTAGTTTTTAATATTAAATTATGTTATGATGATTTAAACGGCCATGCCTTTATCTAAAACGCGAAAATTACAAATTGGTATCGCCTCTTAGTTCCCTGAACTTTTTCCGGGAGTCTATGAAATAAATACTGTCTTCGTGTTTGAACAATATTTTTTCATACAGTGCTTTTGCCTTATCGGTATCTTTTAGTTGTTTGTTATAAATTTCTGCTGAAAAATAGAGTGCTTCATCAATATAAATACTTTCATTATGATGATCAATAATCTTCTGGTACTGGCTTAAAGCCGAAGTAAAGTCACCTAACTTTTCATATGTATTTCCGAGCTTGTACAAGGTTACGCTTTCAATTTCTTCTCCTTTATGTTCTTTTACTATTGCTGAAAATTGTGCTAAAGCTTCGGTAAATTTGTTCTGGTACAACAGGTAATCGCCGCGTGACAATTTTTTAAGTGCTGTTCGTGTAGAATCTGCAACGGTATTGTCGTTGATTAATAAAAAATATTCTAAAGCGTCATTGGCAATGAGTTGTGATGAAGCGGATTTAAGTACTTTAAATTGCTGTAATGCCCAATCGAAATCACCTTTAAAATAGCTGGTTTTAGCGGCCTTTAAACTGGCTTCGTGCCCGATTTCATTATTTTTTAACGATTCTTCTATTTGAGAATAATATAATAAAGCCTGATTGTATTTTTCATGAAACAGAAAGATATCGGCCAATTCCATTGTTACCTTTGCTTGTTGATATATGATTAATGGTAATTGTTGGGTTTGTTTTAAAATGGCAATCGCTTTTTCGGGCTGCTTTAGGTTAAAGGTTAAAAAGTGGGCCTGAAGGATTTGTAAATTTACAGAATAGGGGTTAACACCAAAATCTGCTACCAATTTTTCAAGTTCCCCAGTCAGTAGCGGATACTCTTTTTCGGGGGCACTTTCAATTTTTAGGGTCATTAATGCCGTATGTATTTGTAGCTGCATTTCTTTGTCCTGGGTATTGTTTAATACAAAAGTGAAAATTTCCCTGGCTGTTTCCGTTTCTTTTTCTTCTTTGGCCAGCTGCCCAAGATTTACAATATTGTATAATGATTCGGGGTTTCTTTTAAAAATGGCTTTTTCCTGGATAAAGGCTTTTGCATATTCCTTTTGCTGTACAAAAAACCAGCTTAAATAGTGTGCCCAAAGTATATCCTGCTCTTTTTGTGCCCGGATGAGTAATGCTTTTCTTAGGGACTGATTGAATTTTTCTGAACCTTCATCAGTCATATACCGTGACAGTTGGTTCTGGATCATTACTAAGGTTTCAGGATTGGACTGTGACTCGTTCAGGAATTTCTCGATCATCAGGTCCGTATTTCCTAACTGTCCGTGAAGCATGGCCATCTGGTAGTTAAAATTGTATTTTGGCTCTTTTTTTAAAGCTGTTTCGTAGGCCTTTAGTGCATAATTAAGTACTATTTTTTTTTCAAAATTAATTGCAACCTGATATACATTATCCGGGTTTTCATTGATTTTAGCGATGGCCTGTTCATAGTAGTCTTTTGCTTTGTCTTCTTTTTTCTGTAACTGATAATTGTAGCCTATTTCAACAAGCAAAGCAGGCTGTTTGTATATTTTATACCGTTCGGCTAAGTTTTTTTCTGCTTTGTCAAATTGTGATAATTGTTGTAAACATTCTGTCTGCTTCTGAAAAAAAACAAAGTTGCCGGGCTGAAGCTTTGATAATGCCTCATAACTGGCCAATGCTTTTTCGAATTCGCCTCTTTCAAAATAATTCAATGCCAGCTGTTCGTTTTGTGCAAAAACAGAAAGGGAGAATAAAAAAGCAATATAGAAAAAGGTTTTTTTCATGCGACATAAAAACAATGTACTAAAGTAACACTTTTTGTGTATGTTTAGTACATTGTTATTATAAGATTATGTTCTAGTTGATGATGTCGAACCCGGTGTAAGGACGCAACACTTCCGGTATAACAATACCTTCCGGGGTTTGGTAGTTTTCTAAAATCCCTGCCAGTACCCTTGGCAATGCCAGTGCGCTTCCGTTAAGGGTGTGCGCCAATTGGTTCTTACCGTCTTTGTCCCTGAACCTCAATTTTAACCTGTTGGACTGAAACGTTTCGAAATTAGAAACGGAGCTGATTTCCAGCCAGCGGTCCTGTGCTGTGGAGAACACTTCAAAATCGTAGGTCAGAGCGGATGTAAAACTCATATCACCTCCACAAAGCCTTAAAATACGATACGGTAATTTTAATTCCTGTAGTATGCTTTTTATATGCTCCACCATGCCTTCCAGCGCTTCGTATGATTTTTCGGGATGCTCGATACGTACAATTTCTACTTTGTCAAACTGGTGCAACCGGTTTAACCCACGGACATGCGCTCCGTAAGATCCTGCTTCTCTTCTGAAACACGGTGTATATGCCGTACATAACACCGGTAGTTCATTTTCATTCAAAATCACATCCCGGAACAGATTGGTCACCGGAACCTCAGCGGTAGGAATCAAATACAGGTCG
>DASVUQ010000021.1:0-8150 GCA_036386975.1 Flavobacterium sp.
TTTTTTGCAGTACTTCCAAAGTCGCTGTACCCATTTCAAAATCATAAGCAATTTTATCAAGGTCAATAACTTGCTTATTTAAGTCTTTTAGGTAATTATGAATAATAGGTGCTGATTGTGAGGCTACATTTGTAGTAAAGGTAAAAGATTGAAAAATTAAATATGCAACGCCAACAGCAAGCGTGAAAAAAATTTTAATATTAGTAGAAGAATTATACGTCATCAATTACAATTTAATACAAGGATGCAAATGTAATAGGCGAAAAACCTGAGGCTATTATCCTATTGTTAATAAATAATTAATTTAGCTATATTGTTATGCTAAGACAACAATTACATGTCAGTATTTTTTTAAATTATAATACATCTTCATCATTGTGTTATATTAAACTGTAGTTAAAAAATTTGTATAAAAATTATTGAAAGTAAATAAAAATACAAAAATTAATAAGATTATTATAATATACATGACTAAATACGCTATATTCTATATAAATTTATATTTTCTTTTATAACTCTATTACAGTCACAATTTTTACTATATATTTGTTAAATAAAATTTTAATTATCAATTCCTTATGAAAAAAGTATTATTCGCATTATCATTAGTAGCCTTAACAGCAATGGTATCTTGCAAAGACAAAGAAAAAGTTGAAACTGAAACTACAACTGTTGATACAACAGCAACAAAAACTGACGCGCCAGTAGTAGAAGAAACTACAACTACTACATCTGTAACGGTTCCGACTTTTAGCAATGATGAAACCCAAAAATTTGCTAATGACTATGCAAAATTCATGGAAGATTACATGGCTGCTGCTAAATCTAACGATGCTGAAAAAATCAAAGAATTACAGGCCAAAGCTACTGAATGGGCAACTAAGTCTCAAGGTGCAATGTCTAAAATGACACCAGAAGATGCAAAAAAATGGAGCGAATTCGCTACATCACTTGCAAACGCTCAAGCAGCAAAATAATTTTTGCCTGTTTAAAAACCAGAGCTGCCCACAAGGCAGCTTTTTTTATGAAGTGATTTAAACTTTTTTAATTGAAGCGAAAAGTAAGGACTTTTGTTCTAAATTTTAGTTTTTTTGCACTGCATAGCTGAGCTACGGAGTAAAAAAAAGATGAAATTTAGGGCAGAAAGACCATTTTGCAGCTAATTGGAAAAAGTTTAAATCACTTCTATTTATAAAATCAATGTTTATCCTCCATAATTAACAATTATAATTAAATTTGCCATTTAAAATTTTGATAATGTATAGAAGTCATCATTGCGGAGAATTAAACGCCTCACATATAAATATAGAAGTTACTCTTGCCGGTTGGGTTCAGAAATCGCGTAATAAAGGGTTTATGAATTGGATTGATTTACGTGACCGGTATGGCATCACACAATTAGTTTTTAATGAGGGCCGTACAGATAAATTCATTTTTGAACAGGCTAAGACTTTAGGTAGGGAATTTGTTATTCAGGTAAAAGGTACCGTGATTGAACGCGAGTCAAAAAATACCAATATGCCAACCGGCAGTATTGAAATTTTAGTAACAGAACTACACATTTTAAATGCTGCGCTGACACCTCCTTTTACTATAGAAGATGAAACCGATGGTGGTGAGGACATCCGTATGAAATACCGCTACCTTGATATCCGCAGGAATCCGGTAAAGAACAACCTGCTTTTTCGTCATAAAGTAACCATGGAAGTCCGTAAATATTTATCTGATCTGGATTTTTGTGAAGTAGAAACGCCCTACTTAATTAAGTCGACTCCGGAAGGAGCAAGGGATTTTGTTGTTCCGTCAAGGATGAACGAAGGTCAGTTTTATGCATTGCCACAATCACCGCAAACATTTAAGCAGTTATTAATGATTGGCGGCATGGACAAATATTTCCAAATTGTAAAATGTTTTCGTGATGAGGATTTAAGAGCAGACAGGCAGCCGGAGTTTACCCAGATCGATTGCGAAATGGCTTTTGTAGAGCAAGAAGACATCTTGGATATTTTTGAAGGATTAATACGCCACTTGTTAAAAGAAATAAAAGGGGTCGAAGTCGAAAAATTTCCAAGGATGACCTACGAATATGCTATGAGAACCTATGGGAATGATAAACCCGATATCCGCTTCGGAATGGAATTCTGCCCCCTAACCCCCGAAGGGGAAACATTTGAACCGAAAGGATTTCCTGTTTTTGACAGTGCTGAGTTAGTAGTCGGTATCAATGTAGAAAGTTGTGCCCACTATACCCGAAAACAAATCGACGAATTGATTGATTGGGTAAAACGCCCTCAGGTTGGAGCTGGAGGAATGATTTATGTACGGTACAATGCTGACGGAACTTTAAAATCATCTGTTGATAAATTTTTCAATGAAGACGTATTGAAAAGCTGGGCCCAAAAAATGAACGCAAAGCCTGGTGATTTAATGTTGGTCCTTTCCGGCCCAACCGATAAAACCAGGACACAATTAAGTGCTTTACGTATGGAGCTGGCAACACGCTTAGGCTTAAGAAAACCTGAAGAATTTGCACCTTTATGGGTAGTCGATTTTCCTTTGTTAGAACACGATGAAGAAAGTGGTAGATGGCATGCCATGCACCACCCATTTACATCACCGAAACCCGAAGATATGGCCTTACTCGAAACCAATCCCGGAAAGGTACGTGCCAATGCGTATGACATGGTTTTAAACGGAAATGAAATCGGTGGCGGGTCCATACGTATCCATGATAAAGCAACACAACAATTAATGTTTAACTATTTAGGCTTTACAGAAGAAGAAGCCAAAAACCAGTTTGGCTTCCTAATGGATGCATTCCAATTTGGAGCACCACCACACGGAGGATTGGCTTTTGGTTTAGATAGATTAGTAGCAATATTAGGCGGTCAGGAAACTATAAGGGATTTTATCGCTTTCCCAAAAAATAATTCCGGAAGAGATGTCATGATCGACGCGCCATCTGCCATTGATAAAAAACAATTAGAAGAATTGCATATAAAATTGAGATAAGAACAAACAATCTTAAGTTAAGAATCAAATCAATGCAACTTAAAATTAAAGTAAATTAAAATAATTTTTATTTTTTTTTAACATAAGATGTTGATTGTATTACATTAAAGGTTACATTTGTGCATTATAAATTTTATTAGAATTACAATGCGTACAGGTACAGTTAAATTTTTCAATGAATCTAAAGGTTATGGATTCATTACAGACGAAGAAACAGGAAAAGACATTTTCGTTCATGCATCAGGAATCAGAGCGGAAGAACTTCGCGAAGGCGACAGAGTATCTTATGAAGAAGAAGAAGGAAGAAAAGGTAAAGTAGCGGCACAAGTTGCAGTACTTGAAGACTAAAATATATAGATTATTTTTGTTACCTCAATGTTTAAGCCCCAATAATTTTGGGGCTTTTTTTATTTAATCTGGATTCATTTCAGATTCCTAAATTCATTTAGTTCTTTGCGGATCATTTAAGATTCCCCCAACTCATTATTTTAATCCTCAATCTACATTCTAAAATCTAACTTCATCATAAGGAGCTATTTCCGGCTATACGCTCTATCCACGCAAAAAAGCGTGGGATGCCGCTACTATCCGGGCTAGGGCAGAATAATAAGGCAACAAATTTTTAGTATAATCATTTTCAGGTTTTCAAATTACCTTACCTTTGCCACATGAACTGGCTACGCAACTTATTTTCATCAACAAAGAAAGAAGACAAAATGCATCCAATGGAACCGAAGGTGCACGAACACCAAAAAAACAATATAAAAAGCGTGAGTAATAAATTTTTAATTGTCGGATTGGGCAACATCGGTGCCGAATATATAAATACGAGGCACAATATCGGATTTAAAATCCTCGATTTCCTGGCCCGCAAAGAAGGCATGTCTTTTGAAACAGTAAAGCTTGGTGCCCTGGTAGAATACAAATTCAAAGGCCGGACATTCCTCCTGCTCAAGCCTAATACGTATATGAACCTGAGCGGAAAGGCAGTAAAATATTGGATGGACAAAGAAAAAATCCCGTTAGAAAATATTCTCGTAATTACAGATGACCTTAATCTGTCTTTTGGTACCATCCGTATTAAGCCCAAAGGAAGTGACGGCGGGCATAATGGCCTAAAAAATATTAACCTTGTGCTGAATACCCAAAATTATACGCGCTTCCGCTTCGGAATAAGCGACCAGTTCAAAAAAGGGCAGCAGGTAGATTATGTACTGGGCAAGTGGGACGACGAAGAAAATGCCAGGCTTCCGGAAAGGCTGGAACTGGCTACAGAAATTATAAAGTCTTTTGGTACTGCAGGATTAGAACATACTATGACCACCTTTAACGGTAAATAATCGATGGTTAATTTGTATGGCTATTAAAAACGAAAGCATTAAATTTGTACAACTATAAAACAGGTTTTTTTTGAAAATTTTCCAGTCAATACACGATTTCTCATCTGCAAAAAAAACAGTAGTTACCCTTGGGACTTTTGATGGGGTGCATATTGGCCATAAAAAAATTATCGAACGATTGCTGCAAAATGCATTAGAGTTAGATGGAGAGAGCCTGGTACTTACTTTCTTCCCACATCCCCGAATGGTGCTACAGGATGCCACAGACATAAAACTACTTAACACAATAGAAGAAAAAGCACTTTTACTCGAAAATCTCGGGTTAGAAAACCTGGTTATCCATCCTTTTGACCAGGCCTTTTCACGCTTAACCGCAGAAGAATTTGTCAAAGATATTCTTGTAAATGCTTTTAATATCAAGAAAATAATTATTGGCCATGACCATCGTTTTGGACGGAACAGGACCGCTAATATCGATAACTTAATTGTTTTTGGCGAAAAATACGGTTTCGAAGTCGAGCAGATATCCTCACAGGAAATCAATGAAGTAGCCGTAAGTTCTACAAAAATAAGGAATGCGCTTCTTCAGGGAGATGTTGCGCTGGCCAATCAGTACCTGGGTTATAATTATCCTCTAACGGGAACAGTAGTTCTGGGCAAACAACTAGGAAGGACTATCAACTTTCCTACTGCTAACTTATATATTTCCGAAAATTTTAAATTAATTCCGGAGAATGGTGTCTACATTGTGAGCAGCAGTATCAATAATACCACTGTTTTCGGAATGATGAATATTGGTTTCAATCCAACCGTTGGTGGCGAAGAACAAACCATAGAAATTCATTATTTTGATTTTGATCAGGATCTTTACAATCAAAAAATAACTGTTTCACTTCTTAACAAAATACGTTCTGAAATAAAGTTTAAGTCGCTGGAAGACCTGAAACATCAGTTAGAAAATGATAAAATTACGGCACTTTCTTATATTAATAGTACATTTTAATTCTAAAATACGGTTTCCTTCCCTACAACATCCTGCTAAAAAAAGCTGAAATCTTATAATGTTTAGTTTGTTTATATTTGTTAACTTCATTTCGTCGAAATATTAGTTTCATCTAAATAATATTTAAGCCATAATTAATTAAAAACAAACATTCACACTATGAAATTATCAAGAGAATTCACTAACGGAGTAATTATTTTTGTGCTCATAGGGGCTTATTTTTTATTGTTAGAGGTTTTGGGATGGGCAGACCAGTTTTATTTAAGGCTCCTTAACCTTTTTATCGTAGTATATGGCGTAAACAGGACTTTAACAGCGAACTATAAAGATAATATGCAAGGGTACTTTACTAATTTAATGTCCGCATTCCGCACGGCAATGATAGGAGCTGTTTTAGGTTTAATTAGTTTAATGGTTTACATTCATATAAAAGGCGGTGGACCTTATATACATCAATTATCTAAAGGGTTTTTATTCGGTGGCGGAGACCCTACAGTATTTGAGTATTCGGTTGGCCTGGCACTTGAGGCCACTGCAGGTTCTATGATAATTAGTTATTGTTTAATGCAATACTGGAAAAACAAGTTTGAAACTATTAATAAAGTAGATAGGAAGTAACTAATAATAGCAACTTTAAACAAACAAATTTTTTACTTAAACCTGAAATCCCTACTTTTGGTCCAATAAAAAGATACGTATGAGTATTACAAAACACAACTGGACAAAAGAAGAAGTCCTTGCTATATATAATAAGCCTATGATGGACCTGCTGTTTGAAGCAGCTTCAGTTCACAGGCAATATCACGATCCGAATGTAGTTCAGGTCGCTACCCTATTGTCTATAAAAACAGGCGGTTGTCCCGAGGATTGCGGTTACTGCCCTCAGGCTGCCAGATATCATACTAATATTGAGGGAAATGGATTAATGTCTGTTAATCAGGTAAAAGCACAGGCATTACGCGCAAAATCGGCCGGCTCATCACGCGTTTGTATGGGAGCGGCGTGGAGGAATGTAAAAGATGGCCCCGAATTTGACCAGGTGCTGGAAATGGTACGCACCATTAATAAAATGGATATGGAAGTGTGTTGTACCTTAGGTATGATCACAGAAAACCAGGCACAGCGTTTAGCAGAAGCAGGTTTATATGCTTATAATCATAATTTAGATACTTCAGAAGAATATTATAAAGAAGTTATATCGACAAGAGGTTTTGAAGACCGGTTACAAACTATAGAAAATGTCCGTAAAACAAACGTAACGGTTTGTAGTGGCGGAATAATTGGTATGGGCGAAAGTATCGAAGACCGTGCAGGAATGCTTGTGGCACTTTGTACTTTAAACCCGCAACCGGAATCAGTACCTATTAATGCATTGGTTGCCGTAGAAGGGACACCATTAGAAGAAGAAAAACCGGTAGAAATATGGGAAATGATCCGAATGGTAGCGACAACCAGAATCGTTATGCCCGAAACCCAGGTAAGACTTTCGGCAGGCAGGATGAATATGAGCCGCGAAGGCCAGGCCATGTGCTTCTTTGCCGGGGCAAACTCTATTTTTGCCGGGGATAAATTACTTACCACTCCAAATCCGGATGTTAACGAAGATATGAAAATGTTTGAAATGCTAGGATTGGTACCTCAAAAACCATTTGTAAAAGTAGCACAACCCGAAACAGTTGAAGCCATAGATTCACAATTTCAGGCACTTGGCGAGAAACCAAAATGGTCCAGGCCGGGACATACGATTGAAAGGAATCTTGAAGCATCAGAAAAAAAATAATAAAAAATAAAAATAACGGGCCATCTCATAACAGGGATGGTTTTTTGTTGGATGTAAATGATAAAATTTGAAAAACTACATTTCAAATACAGTAGAAGAGGCAAAGAAAAAATTGGAATTTTATTGTTCTTACCAGGAAAGATGCCATGCTGAAGTCATGCAGAAGCTTAAGGAACTAAACATGATTAAGGAAGCTACAGATCTTATCATTGTACATCTTATAGAAAATAATTATCTAAATGAAACGCGTTTTGCATCCAGCTTTGCCAGAGGAAAACACAGGATCAAATCCTGGGGTAAAGTCAGGATTATTAATGAATTAAAAGCCCGCCATATCTCAAAATATAATATTGACCTTGCTTTAAAAGAAATTTCAGAAGAAGAATATACCGCTACTTTTTATAAAACGGCAACGTTATCATGGAACACCATCAAAGAGACTAATATACAGAAAAAGCGTAAAAAATTCTGTGATTACATGCTTCGAAAAGGTTATGAAAACAATTTAATTTATACCGTCTTAAAAGAATTAGAAGATAATATTATATAGGTTTCAGTAATTATTTTTCATTGCAGATTATAAACAGTAGCTTGTTAAGAAAAAACTTTGTGATGGTAACCTCATTTAGAAGAAAAGCCGCTAATAAAGTTATTGGTCATAAGCAAAAACTTAGTACTAAATTAGTAGTAATTGTAAAAATAACACTGTTCCCTCTTCTTGAAAAAACGAGACATAAACATATCATAAGGATTTATGTTATTACTAAAGGTAAGCATATACATTATTCTATTCAACTCATTATCCGCTTCTATTTCACCTTTATCATCTTTGAACCCAGGAATCGTAAGATATGTTTTTGCAATAATTACAGGTATAAAATACCTCGACATCACTAGACCACTTTTGATCATTTCTTAGTTGAATCAGGCTGCCATTTTAAACCTATTAACCGGTTTTTCCCTCTCTATACCCTGGTGGGCTTTATAATGGTATTTATCAATCCATTTTTTTATG
>DASVUQ010000022.1:0-2455 GCA_036386975.1 Flavobacterium sp.
GTCCTGGTGGCAATGGCGTGATAATTTAAAGAACAGGTTTAACAATCCCACAGAACAGTTTGTAGATGAATTATTTAACAATTGGGAACCTAATCAATAATAATTATGAAAAAAATATGGGCAATCGCATTATTACTAAATATTTTAGGGTGCGGAACAGATCAAGGCGGTGAGAAAAAATATGATTACACCATCATTAACAACTCCGGGGCAAGGGTCGAACTTGTACCATTTATAAACGGGGTAAATAGAATTGATAGAAAGATTACGTTAGAAAATGGTGCACAATTTAATAAAAAACATACGGATTATCCAATTTATAACAATCCATTGAATTTTATTTTAATTTTTACTGAGTTTAGTACGTTGGGTGGATCAGACCAAATAGAAATTACTTTTAACAACACAAAGAAAATCATATATAATGACAACTGTGTTTATGAGAACGGTGTTTCATTAAATTGTAGTGCAAACAATATATTTTTAACAAGGTTTAATGATGAACGAACAGAAGTTTACACTATAACCCCGGAAGACTTTCAGAATGCGGAAGATTGCGGTGGTAATTGTAATTAAATATAATGCAACCTCTCATGATTGGGAGGTTGTTGTTTTAATAAAGGTGCCAGGTCCTGGTGGCAATGGCGCGACAATTTAAAGAATAGATTTAACAATCCAACCGAACACTATTTAGATGAACTTTTTAACAACTGGGAAATTCAATAATTATGAAAAATCTATTATTTATGTTCTTTATATTGCTTTTCAGCAAATGTGGAACAGATCAGGGAGAACCAAAAAAATATAATTATTCAATCATTAATAGTTCTGGTACATTAATAGAAATTATCCCATATTCAAATGGTATAAGATATAATGATAAAAAAATTATTCTAAATAATACTCAATTAATTAATAAAATAGATATTGATTATCCGCCTTATAATGGGGGATTTAGAATCGTTTTTGCATTGTTTCCAAATTTAAGCGTAGATAAAATTGATATTATTTTTAATAGTACAGAAAAAGTAAGTTATGAAGATTGCAGCCCTATAAATAACTGTAACGCACAACCCAGGAATGTTTTTAACAATGAGTTTCACAACGAATCAACAGAAGTTTACACCATAACCCCGGAAGATTACCAGAATGCCATAGATTGTGGCGGTAACTGTAATTAAACAAAATACAACCTCTCAAATTTGGGAGGTTGTTGTTTTAATACAGGTAGCAGGTCTTGGTAGCAATGGTGTGGCAATTTAAAAGAATTACAATAATAACTATGAAAAAACACTGGTAACTTTAACGGCTTTATTTTTATTTGATAATTGTTTTTCTCAAACCTTCAAGGATTATGAATTAAAAAGATTACATTCATTTGGCATTAATCCAGAACCAATAGAGTTAAATAATCCAACGAACTATTTAAATCTAACAACTATTTTAAAAAAGGAACGAAAAAGGAGAACAAATAAAACTATAGGAATAGTTTTAACTTCAGTTTCTGCGTTAACTACGATACATGGATTTAGGATAATTTCTAATTCAAAAAATGACCAGGAAGGTCTTGGACAATTTATAGGAAGTGTATTTGTCGCAACAGGAATTATTGAATTGGGAGTTTCAATTCCTCTGTTTATATCTTCAGGCAAAAGAAAAAAGGAAAGGGATAAATTAATTGAATTATATAAAAAACAGAATCTGTAGAAAATCATTTGATAATGAAAGTGGAAATCAAAATATTTATAAAGAAATAACAGGACTGCCAACAGCTGCTACAAGGCATTTGCGGTGATAATGGAATTAAACAAACCTTTTTAAAGATGATACGATGTATTTT
The DNA here is from genome assembly GCA_036386975.1 of Flavobacterium sp. Taxonomy (GTDB): domain Bacteria; phylum Bacteroidota; class Bacteroidia; order Flavobacteriales; family Flavobacteriaceae; genus Flavobacterium. The sequence goes on from DASVUQ010000022.1 coordinate 1,841, forward strand.
AAAGATAAAGTAATCTGGATTACCGGAGCTTCTTCCGGAATCGGAAAAGAGATGGCCTTACAACTGGCAGAGGAAAAGGCAATATTGATCCTGACTTCCAGAAACGTGGAGCATTTACAGGAATTAGGTACTCACTTACAAGATAAAAATGCCAGATTTCATATTCTTCCGTTTGATTTAATGAATACAAGCCAAATACCGGATTTAGTAAAAGATGGTTTAAAACTGGAAGGAACTATTGATATGGTAGTCCATAGTGCCGGTGTCAGCCAACGCGCATTAGCTACGGATACCTCACTGGAGGTAGACAGGCAAATAATGGAACTTAATTATTTTTCTATTATACATATTACCAGCCACCTGATGCCTCATTTTATAGGCCGGAATTCAGGATCTATGGTGATTATAAGTAGTGTTGCCGGGCTTATAGGCTTTCCCCAGCGTTCCAGTTATGCTGCCTCAAAACATGCCCTGAAAGGTTATTTCGAAACATTACAATCAGAATTATATAAAACAAATATTCAGATTTCTTTAGTATATCCCGGTAGGATTGATACAAATATTTCAAAAAATGCACTTTCAGGAAGCGGTGCACCTTTTGGTAAAACCGACGAA
>DASVUQ010000023.1:0-17746 GCA_036386975.1 Flavobacterium sp.
TTCAGTAATTTTAGCTTCAGATAACATAAAGATAGATTTTATATATACATTTGGTTTTCAGACACTTAAATGTATTAAATCTATCTCTTTTTTCAAAGGAAATACCTCGATTTTTTCAGTTCTTATATCGAACTCACGTTACATTATTAAAATGTTTAGCATGGATGGTTCCTGTTCCAGCTCCCCCAAGGTTTGAATATCTTGAGTAGCTTAGAATTGCGAAATTACTTTTGGAGGATGATTATAATATTAAGAAAATAGAATAGATAAGCAATTCACAACCCATCTTGATAATAAACCCCATTCATCCTTTATTGGTATATTAGGAAAACCGTAAATAAAAATACAATATAACGTAGAAATCCAATATCAATATATTGATTAAATTAGTTCATATCAGTCTATTAGTTATCCTGATATAATTTGTTTTTCCCCAATATTTCTCTACCCCAATCACAATCACAATCCCTACAGTATAACACAGTAAATCAATCCACGAGAATGAAGTTCCTATAACAATCCTGGCGATCTTTGAATGTCCTAGATTAAGTTTTTCTACAAGATTGAAGAACTGAAGGAATTCTATAGCAAAAGCAAATACCAATACACCTGTCGCGACAGTTAAAACCGGCAACCGCAGAAAAGATTTAAAAAAGCAATATAGTAAAACAACAACTAACACATCTCCCAGATAAGGCCTTATAAATGAGTCATGGACATAAAGTGCTATTAAAACTTCGGTCAAGAAGATTAAAATAGTAAAGCCGAAGTAAGTTTTCTTAAAAGTCAGCATATTAGTTTGATAGGATCCGGTTATTGTTTTTTTTGGTAGAATTATTTAATATAATTAGGGGATACACAAGTGTTCCAATAACTTATAATGACCTGGATTAATTCTTTAATCGCGTTATAACTTGATGGTTTAACAAAAAAGCCCTGAACCGATTTTGAATAAGCATCTACTACATGTTGTTGTTCTGCTGTTGTAGAAAAAAACAAATAAGGAATTGACATTAATCTTAAATCCTCATTTTCATGGATTTTTTCCCTTAATTCCATACCGCTTAGTTTGGGCATATTAATATCAGAAAAAATTATAAATGGTTCAATAGCTGTAAATTTTAAATATTCTAAAGCTTTCTCAGCTTCAGCAAAAAAAATAATTTCATTTACATAATTCAGTTCTTTAAAAACATCAGCCAGGATTTCCTGATCATCCAAATCATCTTCAATTATAATTATGGGGCCTTTTTTGTTCATGATATTTTTTTAGTAAATGTAGTTTATTTATCTTAAAAAATAATATTATGAATTTACCGGCACCTGACTATGACTTGTAATTCTTAAATTGCAATCGCATCATTTTTGCATAAATGGTTTAGGCCATAATTATTATAACCTGTGAAAGATTTTAGGAACGTTTACAGGCTTTAGTTCCTTATCGTATCAATACTAATTCCTGATGCCGCGATAAAAGCATTGCACATGCTATTTACAGACCATAGTATACATATCAAATCCTTCTGCCCAGTAATCTTTAATTTTTTCTTTTACAACAAATCCATTCTTTTCGTAAAATCTATAAACCAGTTGAGACGTTCTTACAGAAATTATTTTAATACTTTCCATAGATTTAAGAATTTCCAACCTATAATTTAATAATTCTTTACCAATGCCACGGCCCTGATATTCAGGGTCAATAACATCCCAGCTTATTCTTGCCTCCTGATAATTATCTAAGAAATTAATTCCACCCGATCCAACGATTTGATTATTAAGTTCCACAACAAAATAGCTTTCCACTTTGGTATTTAAATATACCTTCAAATCATTGATTTCAGTTTCAGCAAAATAAGTGGGTATATTTAATTTTAGAATTTGTAAAAGAGCTGTTTCATCTAATGGTGTGTATGCCCTTATATGAATATCATGATTCATTTCCTGTATGGTTTTGTTTAGTAGTAAATATCAATTCAGCAGTTGTTGAAGTTAATGCATAATTAAAAATAAGCAATAGGAACAACATACCAATAAATTTAAAATAATTTCCGGCGTTAAATAGCGTATCTTTTTGTTGGGAAATTTTGTTTATACCCATAAGAGTTAATTATTTATTCACCAGTAGTAGTGCCTGCATCTGTTAATCTTTCATTCATTAAATTATTTTTCCTGGCAATAATCATTTCGGCATCCGCTTTGGTTTTTTCTACCAATTCCAGAAACGCTTTTTCAATGGCCGGGTTTTCGTACCTGCCGTTAAAAACATTAGAAATAAAACCCCTGGAATAAGGTTCAAGGCCATTATTTATTAAAATTTGTTGTATCTTTTTTGTGAATCTGGACCCTATAATAAGTTTCATCTTTTCGGATTCTTGTTTTGTTATCATCTTGAATAAGGTTTTATAATTTGTAAATTGTATATTTGCGATTAGTTATATAGTCAAAAATAATACAAATATACACCTAAAAAGTTATATAACAACTTTTTAGTTTTATTTTTTTAAACAATGGAAACCGTAGGAGACAGATTTAAGCAATTAATTGAGAACGAAACAGGGACAATAAAAGAATTTTGTAATAAGTACGATTTCGTTTATTACTCTATACAACCTATACTTAATAACAAAAGGGAAATGGGGATGAACATCCTGAAGCAATTGCTGGAGTGTTTTCCTGATTTAAATCTGGATTGGTTCCTGTTAGGTAAAGGAGAGTCCCGTTACAACAAAAAAGATGATCACACATCTCCTGATACACTAAGGGAACCCGCCCATTTATATGGAGATGATCCTTTTGAAAAGTTATTTTTAGCCTACCTGAATAAGGAAACGGTAAAAAGTAAAATTACCGACATTGTAAAGGGAATAGAAAAATAACAGCTGTTGTTTGTATTGCTGCATTATAAAGTGCATGTATATCATGAGGTGTGGTATATCATATATATTAGAGTGCTCAGTGCTACTCTGGAATATTTTTTATACCGGATCAGTTCCAGGAAACTTTTCCCGATGATACCGAAATGTAGCTATAATGATTAATCTTCAGGAGCAGTAATTTTTCTCAATTCTTCAATTTCTGTATCTTTATAAAAAAAACCATGCAGTTTGGAAAAGTACCTGACCCTTCGATAATTGACTTTACACTTCCCGAAGATGCGAAGCAGACAAAAATCGTTTTGCAAAGAAATAAAAAAGGAGTGCCGCTCAAAGCATACATTGGCTGTGCCAAATGGAACCGCCAGGAGCTAAAAGGATTTTATCCCCGCGGCACAAAAGACGAGCTCAGGTATTATGCGACACAGTTTAATTCGATTGAGCTTAACGCAACCTTTTATGGTATGCCTTCGTGGCAACAAATTGAGACATGGAAAAACAAAACACCTGATGATTTTAAATTTTTTCCTAAAATCACCAATACAATCAGCCACTTCAAACGGTTGATTGATGTAAAAGAATCTGTTGATGCGTTCTGTAATGTGATCAGTAATTTTGAACAAAAGCTGGGCATGGTATTTCTGCAATTGCATGAGAACTTTAAACCCAAAGATTTTGACCGTCTTAAAAAAGTAGTAGAAGAATTTCCTAAAGGTGTTCCGCTGGGAATAGAAGTACGCAACGAAGAATGGTTTAGTAATCCTGAAATCCAAAATGCCTATTGCGATTTGCTGGAACACCATCAAGTGGCAAACATTATAGTCGATACGGCAGGAAGGCGTGATATACTGCACATGCGATTAACGGGGCCTGTTGCTTTTGTGCGCTATGTAGGCGCAAATCATGAATCGGATAAAACGCGGTTGGATGACTGGGTGGAGCGTGTCGATAAATGGTATTCAGAAGGGTTACAAGAGCTCTATTTTTTTGTCCATCAGAATATGGAACAGGAGTCGCCTTTATTATCTTCATATTTTATTGAAAAGTTAAACGAAAGATTAAAATTGTCTGTTACAGTGCCGTCAAAAGAGTTACGTCTCCCATTCTAACGATAAAATATCAGTTATAAGTAGTTTGATCTAATCGGGCTATAAAGCAGTGAGCCGTTTTAAATCGGCTATTGTTTGTGTGGGGTTTTCCGCTTTGAAGACATAATTGCCTGCTACTAAAACATCGGCACCCGCTTCAACCAGTTGTACTGCATTTTTGTTGGTTACCCCGCCATCAATTTCAATAATGGTAGCAGCATTTTTAGTAGTAATCAATGCTTTTAGTTTTTCAATTTTAGCGTATGTATTTTCAATAAAAGACTGGCCGCCGAATCCGGGGTTTACACTCATGATGCATACCAGGTCAATATCATTGATAATGTCTTCTAACAGGCTTATATTCGTATGTGGGTTAAGGGCTACTCCGGCCTTCATGCCTGCTGCTTTTATGGCCTGCAGCGTTCTGTGAAGATGGGTGCAGGCTTCATAATGCACCGTTAGTATATGAGCACCCAAAGCAGCAAAAGTGGTAATATAACGATCAGGATCAACAATCATCAAATGCACATCAATAGTTTTTGTGGCATGTTTAGTTATAGCTTCCAGGACCGGCATCCCAAAAGAAATATTAGGAACAAATACACCATCCATAATGTCAATGTGAAACCAGTCGGCTTCTGAAGCATTGATCATTTCAATATCGCGTTGCAGGTTGGCAAAATCTGCGGCTAAAACCGATGGTGCAATTAAGGTATTTCTCATTTTATTCCAAATTTATTTGAGAATCTTCTGAATCTATCCCAGAATTTCCTGTAGTTGCAAATGTAATCATATTAAGAATCTCAAACAACCTTACCCAAAGAATCTGAAACAAGTTCATATTAAAAATAAAAAACTCCGGTAATCAGCCGGAGTTTCAATCATCAATCAAAAAACGAACAGTTAATCAGACTGTTGTATGTTTAAGTATATAAATACAGTAGTGTCAAACGAATTTGCAAAATACAAATAAATCTGCTCCTGCCAAAATAGTTTTATTTTAATTATGATTTACCCTAAATAGGTTTTTAATATTTTACTTCTTGAAGTATGTTTTAACCTTCGTATCGCTTTTTCCTTAATCTGACGTACCCGTTCGCGTGTCAGGTCAAAGGTTTCTCCAATTTCTTCTAATGTCATCGGATGCTGGTCCCCAAGCCCAAAATACAAACGGACTACATCGGCTTCCCGTGGGGTTAATGTTTCCAGAGAACGCTCAATTTCTGTACGTAATGATTCATGGATCAGTTCTCTGTCCGGATTTGGTGATTCACCAGAACGCAAAACGTCATATAGGTTAGAATCTTCTCCTTCTACAAGAGGGGCATCCATAGATAAGTGACGTCCGGAATTTTTCATACTCTCTTTGACATCATTTACCGTCATGTCCAGTTCTTTTGCAATTTCCTCGGCAGATGGCGGCCTTTCATTAGATTGCTCTAATAAAGCATACATCTTATTGATTTTATTAATGGAACCGATTTTATTTAAAGGCAAACGAACAATACGCGATTGTTCTGCTAATGCCTGAAGGATCGACTGACGGATCCACCAAACGGCATAAGATATAAATTTAAAACCACGCGTTTCATCAAAACGCTGCGCGGCTTTTATCAAACCTAAATTCCCTTCATTAATTAAATCAGGAAGCGTTAATCCTTGATTTTGATACTGTTTTGCTACTGAAACCACAAAACGCAAATTTGCTTTTGTCAATTTCTCGAGGGCACGCTGGTCACCAGCTTTTATTTTTTGTGCCAATTCTACTTCTTCATCGGCGGTAATTAAATCTACTTTCCCAATTTCCTGTAAATACTTGTCTAGCGAAGCAGTTTCACGGTTAGTTACCTGCTTGGTTATTTTTAGCTGTCTCATTTAATGATCTCCTTTTTATTAAGTGTACAAGTACTTATACGTAGAGCAGCAACAGAAAGTTACAAAAAACCTTGGTGTTTTATTTTTTTTTAATAATTCATCTTAGAAGTTTACCTTATTGACTTTTTGTAAATAATAATCCACTTTCTGATGGGCTTTATTGAAGAATAATTTTCGATCCCTGGTCCCGGAAAGATTTAATGATTTTGAATTTTTAATTTGATGTATAAAATAGTCTGAAGCATTGTCACAGGTAGAAATGTCTTCAGTAATAAAATAGCCCAACATGGTATAAGGGATGAAAAGTGATTTTTTATCTGGATTTGACATCAAAACATTGTTGTTTAAAATTAAAAGTTCATTGTAATACAAATGGTATTTCGATGCATTTTTACTGGATTTTTCTTCTGCTTTTTGTAATAGTTCCTTTAGGTCATCATAGAGCAGAATAGCATTCTGATGTAATAATAAACCGGATTCAAAAAAATATAAAATCTGTTGCAATGTGCTGTTTATGGTGGTGTCATTCCAGATTTCATGTACTTCTGAATTCTCATAAACAGTCTGCAATTGCAAACTATATTCTAAAAATGACTGATCTAAGGTAAACTTCTCAAAACTTTCCTGGTTTTCACTTCTAATCAAAAGATTCAGCCAGACATATAATTTAAATTTAGAGAGCAAAGTCCCGCCAATGGTATAAAATAACGGAATGTCTTTAGCAGAATAAAACATTTTCGAATTGGTTCCGTAAGGTTTTAGATTCGAAGCCGATTGTTTAAAATAAATCGCTAAATCGGCCAACGTATGGATTTCTTTCGTTTTTTCAGCAATGACTTTATTGTCTTCTCCACAAAAAATTTTATCCATTGAAATTAAAAAATGCCGGCAAAGTTTCACTGTTTCTTCAATTGAAAATTTACTTTTTGACGAAACCCTTCGGTGCGAAGCGTCATAACTTATTTGTAAAACAGCAGCAATTTCTTCAATTAAAGAAGAATTTTGAGGTAAACGCTTTCGGATGTTTCCTAGTAAGATAGCTTGATTGTCCATAATTTTTGCGATTATCACAAATGTAGGATTTTAATTTATTATTTAGAGCAATTTAATGTGTATTTATGGCAATATGTTTGTCTTGTAATTATAATACTAATTTTATGAAAAAAATAATTTATAAAAATTTTGAATCATTTTTAATGTTCGTCAATTGGTTCTTGAAGCGAAAGCTACAAGTCTTATTCGTGCTCTGTTTTGCTTCCTGCACGGTTCACAATTATATCAGTCGCGAAAATTTTAAACGCATTTCTAGTAATTTTTCAGGAAAGTTTTATGATCATTTGGATACTATTGTGGCACAATACGACAATAGGATTTATACCAAAAGTTTTATGAAGCAGCTCACTAATGTTGAAAATATCAATTATTTAAAGCCAATTCAAATTGATATAAAAGATAAAGAGTTGTTTTTAAGTTTTGAAGATATTCATAAGAATCAGTATGTTTTGAAATTTTACGGCAAACGAAGTAAGAGCAAATTTGTTTTCTATACCAATTATGAAACCATTTCATTTCCTATCGTTTTTATAACTAAGAATGTTACTAAATATTCTGTTTTTATGCCTACCGAAAAGGAAATAATGTTTGAAGACAGCCATACCAATGAAGGGATGTTTTTGCTTTTCGGAGCCGAAAATTCTTCAAAATCAGATTATAAATTTAAACTTCTAAAAAATGAATAAATTAGTTTTTTTAGTTTTGCTTGCATTAAAGATGAATGCACAAGACACGATCGTTTTTCCGAAAATAGATTTGTATAAAAGAAATATTCTGGAGGTGAGTTATGGAATTCCCTTAGGTAAATTGGCTAATAAATACGAAAGCTCGATCAATACCGCTTTTTATATGAGGACAAAAATTGCAAAGCATCAATTTATTGATTTTGGAGCTGAATTAGGCGGAATAGTAAAAGGTAAAAGTGTTAATTATGAGGTAAATAATGAAAATATAAGACTAGAAGGAAGTAAAACGTCTTTTTTATTAGGTATACGATATACAAGATTTTTTTATCAATCTCCAAATGAAAATTTCCATATGGAGTCAAATTCAGGAATTGGGTGGAAATATTTGCATTACAGTAAGCCGGAAGGAGAAAGTTTTGATGAAATGGATTTTAGACCTACTCTTAACACGGTGGCCCTCTCACAAGGTATTAAAATTATGTACTACGGATTCGGATTGCATTGCAATTATCATTTTTCACCTTATGGCTTGTTCAATTCAAATGCTGAGCGAAATTTTGGAGCTTCATCTATCAATATTGGCGTGTCTGGAAGTTGGAATTTTTAGGTAAGAATACAATCGATTATTACAGTAATTTAAAAACCCCGTCTCAAATTGAAACGGGGTTTAATGGAATTAAGTTTATAAAAAAATTAATTACTATCTTCTCTCCTGGCGCGGAGGCCTGGAATCTTCCCTAGGAGGTCTATTTTCATCTCTAGGAGGTTTATTTTCATCTCTAGGAGGCCTTGGTAAAAGTGCTTTTCTGGACACTTTTTCTTTTCTTGTTTTTGGGTCAACACCAAGATATTTTACCTGAAAAACATCGCCCATTTTCACTACGTCGCTTACATTTTCTGTTCTTTCCCAAGCCAGTTCCGATACATGAAGCAATACTTCGTTCCCCGGGGCTTCCGTATATTCTACTACGGCACCGAAATCAAGCATTTTAATAACTTTTACTTCGTAGGCTTCGCCCAATTGTGGCTTAAAAATAATAGAGTCTATCTTAGCTAAAACGGCTGCAATACCATCCGGATTGGTTCCAAGGATTTCTACTACACCTTGTTCATCTACTTCATTAATGACAATAGTAGTGCCTGTAGCTTTTTGCAATTCCTGGATTACTTTTCCTCCCGGGCCAATTAAAGCACCTATATAACTACCTGGAATAGTCCTTGTAATAATCTTAGGGGCATGTTGTTTAACATCGGCTCTTGGTGCTGCTAATGTTTCGTTTAATTTTTCAAGGATATGTAAGCGGCCATCACGGGCTTGTTCCAGCGCTTTTTCCATAATATCGTATGATAAACCTTCGATCTTAATATCCATCTGGCATGCAGTAATACCGTCAGCAGTTCCTGTAACTTTAAAATCCATATCTCCTAAATGATCTTCGTCACCAAGGATATCTGACAATACTGCCCAACGGCCGGTTTTATCATCAGAAATTAATCCCATGGCAATTCCGGAAACGGGTTTGATCATCTGAACGCCGGCATCCATTAAAGCTAAAGTCCCCGCACATACGGTGGCCATAGAAGAAGAACCGTTTGATTCTAATATTTCGGAAACAATCCTGATGGTATATGGATTTTCTGCCGGGATCATGTTTTTCAGCGCACGTTGTGCTAAGTTTCCATGTCCTACTTCTCTTCTTGATGTCCCTCGTAATGGTTTTGCTTCACCGGTAGAGTAAGGTGGGAAGTTATAGTGCAGGTAAAATCGCTCTTCTCCTTGTTCTGACGGAGAATCGATTTGATTGGCTTCTCTTGAAGTTCCCAGGGTCACTGTTGCCAGGGCCTGTGTTTCTCCACGTGTAAATAAAGCTGATCCGTGTACTCTTGGCAAGTAATCTACTTCGCTCCAGATGGATCTGATTTCATTTGTTTTTCTTCCGTCAAGGCGGATGCCTAACTGAAGTATTACTTCCCTTACGGCTTCTTTTTGGGTTTTAGAAAAATATTTGGATACTAAATCGCCATTTTCAGCTAATTCTTCTTCGGTAAATAAGGTTTTTACTTCTTCTTTTACTAAGCTGAATTTTTCGCTTCTTTCTTGTTTTCCTGTTCCTGCCTGTGCAATAGCAAAACATTTATCGTATGCTGCTTCTTTTACTTTAGCATAAATAGCTTCGTCCTGTTTTTCCTGATCGTATGTACGTACTTCTTTTTTTCCAAATGCAGTTTGTAGTCGCTCTTGTGCTGCAATCTGGATCTTAATGGCTTCATGGGCAAATTTAATGGCTTCGATCATTTCTTTTTCTGAAATTTCTTTCATCTCGCCTTCTACCATTGCAATAGAATCTTTAGAAGCACCAATTATCATATCGATGTCGGATAGCTCTAATTGGGTCCTGCTTGGATTGATAACAAATTTTCCGTCTATCCTGGCTACACGTACTTCTGAGATTAGTGTAGCGAACGGAACATCGGAAACGGATAATGCTGCTGAAGCGGCTAAACCAGCCAGTGCATCGGGCATTACTTCTTCGTCATGGGACATTAACTGGATCATTACCTGTGTTTCTGCGTGGTAATCATCCGGGAAAAGCGGGCGCAATACACGGTCTACTAACCTCATGGTAAGAATTTCGCTGTCGCTTGGGCGTGCTTCTCTTTTGAAGAAACCACCCGGGAAACGTCCCGCAGCGGCAAATTTTTCGCGATAATCTAATGTTAGAGGTAAAAAGTCAATACCCGGACTGGCTTTTCGGGCAGACACTACTGTTGCAAGCAACACAGAGTCTCCCATTCTTACTACTACTGAACCATCGGCTTGTTTGGCTAATTTTCCAGTCTCGATCGAGATGCTTCTTCCATCTCCTAAATCGATAATTTCTTTTGTGACTTGTGGAATCATAATTTTTTTTCTTGATTAAACATGGGTTCTAGTTGTGTTGTAGTTGTTGTGTAGTTATTAGTCTAAAACCCAATGAAAAACCAAACTTTTTTAGTTTCTGCCTTTAAAGCCTGCAGCAACTTTTCATTATTTTGTAAAACAAAAAGAGGTGCCTGCGCGCCTCTTTTTTATTGATTATTTTCTGATATTCAATTCTTTAATAATCTCACGATATCTGTTAATCTCAGATTTCTTTAAGTAATCCAGTAGTGATCTTCTTTTACCTACCAGTAATACTAATGAACGCTCTGTATTATAATCGTGGCGATTTCTTTTAAGATGTTCTGTTAGATGTGTGATCCTGTGTGTAAAAAGTGCAATCTGGCCTTCTGCAGAACCTGTGTTTGATGCGCTTCCTCCGTGTTTAGCGAAGATTTCTTCTTTAATCTCTTTTGTTAAATACATTCCAATATTATTTAATGATTTTTATGTATGCCTTATATCTTTTATAAGACGGTGCAAAAGTAGTGTAAAATTTTAAAATTCCAAGTTATTTTTTAAATATGATTTCTGGCAGTGGTGGCTAGCCCGGATGGAGCCGGTATCCTTTTTTGTCTGAGGGACGAAGATAAAAAAGATATAGGCGAGAGCCGGAAAAAGCTCCTGACATTTAAAATAATTTTGCTACCTGCTGATTTACGAATTCTAAAAACAGTTCATCCTCTTTAGTAAAAGGATCTAAGACATTAGAATCGATGTCAATTTGTCCGATATTTTTACCATTGACAAAAAGAGGTACTACAATTTCGGATTTTACGGTAAAGCTACAGGCGATATAATTGTCCTGAGCGGCTACGTCCGGAACTACGAAGTTTTGATTGGATAGCGCTACCTGTCCGCAAATACCTTTGCCAAAAGGGATCACTGTATGGTCTGTCGGGGCACCAACATACGGTCCAAGGTGTAATGTTTTGCTTTCGTGATTGGCGAAATAAAAACCCACCCAGTTGTAATGGGGTACGTTTTGCTCGAGTAACCGACAAATTTCTAATAATTTTTCGTCACGTGTGGTATCAGGATCAGCAATTATTTGTGTTACTAGTGGGTGTACTATTTTGAAATCCATTTTTTTGTTTTGTACAAAAGTATTTAATAGTAATTTTAATTTGTATAAATTTGTTAAAATATTTTTTTGAAAGCTTACTTTATACAATACAGGCCGTTTTTGCTGTTTTTGCTCCGGTTTTTCGTGAGCTATATTTTGCTTGTTGTGGCATACCAGCTGTATCTGAACCAGTTTAATGTATCCCGATTTGAAGTAGATGGTTTTACACGGCTTGTTGCAGAACAGTCAAAGCAACTATTGCTGTTGTTTGATTATACCGTTGGACTGGTAGACAGTGATGTAGAACCTTCGGTCATTGTTTTAGTAGGCCAGGTGCCGTTTGTAAAGATTGTGGAAGGCTGTAATGCTATTAGCATTATGATACTATTTGCTGCTTTTGTAGTCGCTTTTAACCGCGGTTTTTTGAGGACTACATTATTTATACTGGCGGGGGTTATTTTTATTCATATACTTAATATTTTTAGGATTCCTTTATTGATTATAGGCCTTCTACGATTTCCTGAATATAAGATTGTGCTACATGATATTGTTTTTCCCGTCATTATTTATGGAGGGGTGTTTTTGCTCTGGATCCTATGGATTAACCGGTTTTCTTTATATGGAAAGAAATAGCTTTTTTAAACTTAGTACTATAGTATTGGTTATTGTTATTGTAGCCCTTATGGGAGCAGTCCGTTATTTTGAAGATACGCTTTTTTATGATCCTTTTTTAAGCTATTTTAAGTCTGATTATCGGGATTTTCCTTTACCGGGATTTAACAGCCTAAAGCTGGCATTGAGCTTTTTTAGCCGGTATTTTATTAATAGTCTTTTGTCGTTAGCATTGATATTGGTTCTTTTTAAAGACTGGTGCCACGTGCGTTTTTCTGCTTTTTTACTTTTACTTTTCTTTTTTGTTTTATTGGGAGGGTTCTTTTTAATGGTTTATTATTTCGAAGATAATAAAATGGTACTTTTTTACATCCGTAGGTTTATAATACAACCTATATTTATATTATTATTCCTCCCTGGTTTTTATTTCCTGTCTAAAAGAAATAGTAATGCTTATAGCGATCATCATTAATAAATTACAAAATCACGTGAATATAATTGTAAGGAACGCAATTTATCCTTAATTTCACGCCGAATTATGATATTAAAAAAATAAGTATATAATGAACGAATTTGACTGGAAGAACTTAATAGATCCGATTTACTATATCAATTTTGAAATCGACGGGGTAAGATTAGGTTTGTTTATTGTACTTTTTATCGTTTTTGCAGAAACGGGATTATTTGCAGGTTTTTTTCTTCCGGGTGATAGTTTACTTTTTCTTGCCGGTATTTATAATAGAGAACTCGTAGAAAACCTTGTTTTTATAGACAGTAGCTTTTTGAATGTTGTATTATTATCTACTTTAATTGCCATCTCGGGAATTTTTGGCAATATAGTGGGATATTGGTTTGGTAGTAAAAGTGGCTATTATCTCTACAATAAGGAAGATAGCTTTTGGTTTAAGAAAAAATATCTTTTTCAGTCCAAAGATTTTTTTGAGAAATATGGTGGTAAAGCCATAATCTTTGCCAGGTTTATTCCTATATTCAGGACTTTTGCACCTATTGTGGCCGGTATTGTGTCTATGGAGAAGAAGAAATTTATGTTCTATAATATCATAAGCTCCATATTATGGTCGTTCAGTTTGATTTTTGCAGGCCATTATTTATACGGGTTTTTACTAAAAAATTATGATATAGATTTAAAGGAACATATTGAACTTATTGTTGTTGGTTTAGTACTGGTAACAGTTCTTCCTGTAATTTATAAATTAAGCAGGAAATCAAAAATAGCATAAACAAAAAATCCTGGAAATTTCCAGGATTTTTTGTTTATGATCAAAATGAATTACATCATTCCGGGCATTCCGTGTGAATGGCCATGCCCACCACCTGCATTCTCTTCTTTGATGTCGATTAATGCACATTCTGTTGTTAAAATCATTCCTGCAACTGATGCTGCATTTTCCAGCGCCACTCGTGTTACTTTTTTAGGATCGATAATGCCTACCTGAAGCATGTCTACATATTCGTCTGTTTTAGCATTGTAACCATAGTCACCTGTACCTTCTGCTACTTTTGCTACTACTACAGAACCTTCCAGGCCTGCATTTTCCACAATCGTTCTTAAAGGGGATTCTATAGCACGGGATACAATCTGAATTCCTGTTGCTTCATCTGCATTGTCTGCTATTAGGGCACTTAAAGCACCTTTAGCTCTTAGTAAGGCAACACCACCACCGGCAACAATTCCTTCCTCTACAGCGGCACGGGTGGCATGCAATGCATCGTCTACTCTGTCTTTTTTCTCTTTCATTTCCACTTCAGAAGCGGCACCAACGTAAAGAACAGCTACACCTCCGGCTAATTTTGCCAAACGTTCCTGCAATTTTTCTTTATCGTATTCAGAAGTAGTAACTTCCATCTGGCCTTTGATCTGGTTAACACGGTTTTTAATCATGTCTGCTTCACCGGCACCGCTAACCATTGTCGTATTGTCTTTATCGATAGTTACTCTTTTTGCAGTTCCTAACATTTCGATAGTTGTATTCTCAAGGGTATATCCTCTTTCTTCAGAAATTACGGTACCACCTGTTAGGATCGCGATGTCTTCGAGCATTGCTTTTCTTCTGTCACCAAAACCGGGTGCTTTTACAGCAGCGATTTTTAGTGCACCGCGAAGTTTATTTACTACAAGAGTAGATAATGCTTCTCCGTCTACATCTTCAGCAATAATTAATAACGGTTTTCCTGATTGCGCTACTGGTTCTAAAACCGGCAACAATTCTTTTAAAGAAGATACTTTTTTATCATATAAAAGGATATATGGATTTTCTAATTCAGCTTCCATTTTTTCCGGATTGGTCACGAAGTAAGGAGACAAGTACCCTCTGTCAAACTGCATACCTTCTACGACATCCACATAAGTGTCGGTTCCTTTGGCTTCTTCAACCGTTATAACGCCTTCTTTCCCTACTTTTGCAAACGCATTGGCAATAAGTTCTCCAATAACATCATCATTATTGGCAGAGATAGAGGCAATTTGTTTGATTTTTTCTGAATCGCTGCCTACTACTTTTGCCTGTGTGGCTAAGTCAGCAACAATGGCTTCTACAGCTTTGTCTATTCCACGTTTTAAATCCATTGGATTAGCACCGGCAGCAACATTCTTAAGCCCTTCTTTTACTATTGCCTGTGCTAAAACAGTAGCTGTTGTAGTTCCGTCCCCTGCTAAATCATTAGTTTTAGAAGCTACTTCTTTTACCATTTGCGCACCCATATTTTCAAGTGGGTCTTGTAATTCGATTTCTTTTGCAACGGTAACACCATCCTTAGTTACGTTTGGACCACCAAAAGCTCTTCCGATAATCACATTACGTCCTTTTGGCCCTAATGTTACTTTTACAGCATTTGCTAATGCATCAACGCCACGTTTTAAACCATCACGTGCTTCAATATCAAATTTAATGTCTTTTGCCATTTTGTTTTTGTTTAATTTTAGGTTTTAAAATTGTACTACTTTAATAATTCTATCCCAACTATATTAGATAATTGCAAGGATATCGTCTTCCCTCATTATTAAATAATCTTTTCCGTCCAATTTTAATTCTGTTCCGGCATATTTACCATAAAGAACGGTCTCGCCAATTTTAACAGTCATTGCATGGTCTTTTGAACCGTTACCAACTGCAACAACAGTTCCTTTTTGAGGTTTTTCTTTTGCTGTATCGGGAATAAAAATACCTGAAGCTGTTTGCGTTTCAGCAGCAACCGGCTCAATAACAACGCGGTCCGAAAGTGGTTTAATGTTTAAAGCCATAATTATATCTTTTTAGTTTTGAATTATTAATTGCGGTGTGTATTTCAGAAATTATGCCAATATATTAAACCTGTCATATTTGCAAAATAATAATGCCAGCACTGTCATGCTGGCATTATTATTTTAAGTTGTATACGAATTATTATTTAGGGGCTCCCGGCTTAGTTGCAGGAGTAACATTTTGATTTTGGTCAGGAGTAGCGGGAGCCGGCGTTATTGGAGCCGGAGTCGTTACTTCTTTAGTATCAATTAATTTAGAATCCGAAGTACCGGTACTAAAACTAATCCCTGATAACAAAATTAAAACAACTAATAAAGTGGCTAATGTCCATGTGCTTTTATCTAAAAAATCTGTTGTTTTCTTAACACCACCCAATTGTTGAGATCCTCCTATCGAAGAAGATAAACCTCCGCCTTTAGGATTCTGTACCATGATCACTATGATTAATAAAAAACAAACAATTGTGATTAAAACTAAAAAAATTGAAAACATGCTATTATTGTTAAAAGTTATTTTTTTGTAAAATTTTGATATCTGAAATTCGGTCTGCAAAGAAACTACTTTTTTCCGGATATTTCAAAATTAATATTTGATAAGCCTGAATTGCTTTTTGATATTTTTTTTGCTCGAGGTATACCTTGGCCAACGTTTCTGTCATTAGCATAGAATGGTCCTGAGTATGCTATTCATTTACCTTCAGAACTGTAATATTGTTTTTTACAGGCGGGATCTTTGGGTTTGTTTCTATAAATTTATCAATAATCGCCAGTTTTTTTTGTTTTTCCAGTTCTGCTTCTTTTTCATTATCCTGATTTTGTTGCTCCTGGCTTCTGTCAATCAAAGTAAATGATGATAGCTGTAGCCATTCCTGAAAAGAATGTTTTTCTTCTTTAGAAAAATCCAGGGGCTTTCCAATTTGTAATTTTTCTTCTATTGCTGCTATTGCTGTAGTAGGTTCGGTTATTTTATTTTCATCAGTGGTAGTATTGTCGATGAATATTTCAATCGGGTCCACAGCTTCTTGTTTTATAATACCGTTATGTACAGTATCATTTTTTGGGACAAAAATAATATCATAGGTGTTAGTATCCTGAGATGCATCAACTATCGACGGGGTTTGTTCCGGCACGCTTTCTTTTTCATTTACGTTTTCTGCTTCTGTAGTAGTCTCTGATACCTGTTCCTGAATAATTGCTGTTTTTTCAATAAAAATAGCTTCAGATTCCTCCTTCTTAATCAGATCATTAAGAAAAGTTATAGCTGGTACTTCTTTTTCACTTATGTCATCGGTATTTTCTGTTACTTCTTCAACTGTTATTGTCTCCGGAGTAACAGTACGCTCGTTATTATTGGCATCCGGGCGGCTGTCCACTGTTTCTTCAACAACACTTTCCGTTGCAGTATTATGTTCTTCCGGAGAGAATGGCGTTTTTACAACCTCGTCTGTAGTAACAACGAAGTCTGTAACCTCTGGTGCATGATCTATAACAGGTAAAGTATCCGTAACAACAGCATCTTTACTTTCGATTACATCAATATGTTCCAGCTGTCTTTTTTTAGTATCAAAAAAATCTTTTTGAATAGATACAAAGTCTTTAGATGTAATTAATTCAAATAAAACACCTCTGTCTGTTGTAAAACAAGCGGTTTTTTTTAACTCCTGATTGTATGTATAGCTGTTCTGGTTGTAAAGTTTTTTTAACCGCAATGCCCGGGCACTTTGTAAATAAGGAAATTCTTCTATGATCTTGTCCAGGAATAAACTATGCTGTTCACTAATAGCATTAGGTTTGTTTAATATATAAATGTAATCACTACTGTCCATTTCGAGCTGTTAATATAGTTACCATTTCGCTAGTGATGCGTTAAAAATATCCTGCGTAATCCGTGTAAAAATTTCATCTAAAGCTGTAGAAAGTTGCCCTCCGACCAATTGTTCCGTACCACTGTAATCATAAAAAAAGCTAAAAGGTTTTTCAAAATTATCTTCTTCTTTATTTCTATTAATAAACCGTACGTTTACAGTTATAGTTAGTCTGTTCTGGGCGGCTCTTTGGTCTGCCGTTGCTGTCATTGGGCTAATTCTGAAATTAGTTATTTCACCTTCATACACAAGGTCACCGTTCGTGTTGGTTAAACTTAGATTAGTCTGGTTTTGTATTATTTCCTGAAGCCTTTGCGTAAAAGTACGTTCAATCCCGGGTTCAATTAATTCGGCATTATTTTGAAAATAATTGACCTGAAATGTTTTAGCATTAATTTTTCCTGTTCCGGTAAAATTATATACAGAGCAACTATTGCAGATAAAAA
>DASVUQ010000024.1:0-6728 GCA_036386975.1 Flavobacterium sp.
AAAATATATTCAAAAATAATAGCAAGATGACAACCGAAAATACCGAAATCGATAAAGAATTAGACGAAACTACTATCGAAGATAATGCAAACGGGGAACAGCTTATTACGGAAGAGTTGAGTGTAGAGGACCAATTAAAAAAAGATCTGGCTGCAGAAAAAGATAAATTTTTACGCCTTTTTGCTGAATTTGAAAATTATAAAAAGCGTACTTCTAAAGAGCGGTTGGATCTTTTTAAAACAGCCAATCAGGAAGTGCTACAGGCTTTGCTTCCGGTTTTAGATGACTTTGACAGGGCAATGGCTGAAATTAAAAAATCAGAAGAAGACGTTTTAGTAAAAGGGGTAGCACTTATTCATGAAAAATTAAAATCTACTTTAATAGCTAAAGGTTTGGAAGAGGTAGAGGTGCGTGCCGGAGATGCATTTAATGCCGATTTTGCAGAAGCCATTACACAGATTCCTGCTCCTGATGATACCCTAAAAGGCAAAATAGTAGATGTCCTGGAAAAAGGATATAAATTAGGAGACAAAATTATTCGTTATCCCAAAGTGGTTATTGGTCAGTAATAACAGGTATAAAAGACATCAGTTCATGTCATTTTTTTAAATAAGATGAAAAAAGATTTTTACGAAATATTAGGTATAAATAAAGACGCTGATGCTGCTGAAATTAAAAAGGCATACAGGAAAAAAGCCATTGAATACCACCCTGATAAAAACCCTGGTGATAAAGAAGCAGAGGAAAAATTCAAACTGGCAGCAGAAGCCTATGAAGTATTAAGCGATCCTAATAAGAAGGCAAAATACGATCAGTACGGGCACCAGGCATTTGATGGCAATGGTGGTTTCGGCGGCGGACAAGGCGGTATGAATATGGAAGATATATTCAGCCAGTTTGGTGATATTTTCGGAAGCGGTTTTGGCGGAGGGGCTTTTAGTGGCTTTGGCGGTGGCGGTGGCCAGCGCAGGGCAAAAGGCAGCAATCTCCGTATAAAAGTAAAACTGACACTCGAAGAAATTGCTAACGGAGTAGAGAAAAAGGTAAAAGTAAAACGTAAAGTCCAGGCAGCCGGCGTTTCCTATAAAACATGTGCCACATGTAATGGTCAGGGCCAGGTGATGCGTGTTACGAATACCATTTTAGGCCGGATGCAATCTGCTTCTACATGTCCTACCTGTGGTGGTACAGGCCAGATTTTAGATAAAAAACCTGCTAATGCGGATAATCAGGGAATGGTGGTTGAAGATGAAACCGTTTCAATAAAAATACCAGCCGGGGTTGTTGATGGAATGCAATTAAAAGTTTCAGGAAAAGGAAACGATGCACCCGGAAACAGTATACCAGGCGACCTTATTGTTGCCGTTGAAGAAATTGAGCATGAAACCTTAAAACGCGAAGGAGAAAACCTGCATCTTGATTTATATATTAGTTTTGCTGAGGCTGTCCTGGGTGCTTCAAAAGATATTGAAGCAGTAAACGGAAAAGTAAGAATAAAATTAGAAGAAGGAATACAGTCCGGTAAGATACTAAGGCTTAAAGGTAAGGGTATCCCAAGCCTTAACGGATACGGCAACGGAGATTTGTTGGTACATATAAATGTATGGACACCCAAAACACTCAATAAAGAACAACGGCAATTTTTTGAAAAAGCTTTAACGGATGAAAATTTTATTCCGAACCCGGAAAAAACAGATAAATCTTTTTTTGAAAAAGTTAAAGATATGTTTTCATAATATTTAAAAAATATTTATATTTGGGCTTACTAAGTAATTAGTAAATTCTTTTTCATAGCAATTTTTCCCATCCTTGTGCAAATAAGGGTGGGTTTTTTTTTAACGGTTACCATTTTTTATTACGAAATAGGTACATTTACAACAAACCAAAATGATATGAACAACTTGCTCGAGGTAAATAAAGTAGTCAAACAATACGGCAATTTTACCGCCCTTAATGAAGTTTCAATTACAGTACCTAAGGGAAGTATTTATGGATTACTCGGACCTAACGGGGCAGGAAAAACCTCTTTAATCCGTATTATTAATCAGATAACAATGCCCGATAGTGGCGATGTCATTCTTGACGGGGAGAGGTTACACCCCAAGCATGTGCAGTATATTGGTTACCTCCCGGAAGAACGCGGGCTTTATAAATCCATGAAAGTAGGAGAGCAGTGCCTTTATCTGGCACAAATGAAAGGACTTTCTAAAAAAGAAGCAAAAATACAACTTGATTATTGGTTCGATAAACTCGATATAAAAGGTTGGTGGAATAAAAAAATAGAAGAATTATCGAAAGGTATGGCACAAAAAATCCAGTTTGTGGTTTGTGTATTGCATAAGCCCAAGCTACTTATTTTTGATGAGCCTTTCTCTGGTTTTGATCCGGTAAATGCCAATATTATAAAAGATGAAATCCTGGCACTTCGGGAACAGGGCGCTACTATTATTTTTTCTACACATCGTATGGAAAGTGTAGAAGAACTTTGTGACCATATTGCTTTGATCCATAAATCCAATAAACTTATTGAGGGTAAACTGAATGATGTCAAAAGAAAATACAGGAGCAATACTTTTGAAGTTGGTATTCTTACCACAAATGTAGAAGGCCTGATGTATGACCTGACACAAAAATTTAAAGTAGGCACTACTCATTTTAAATCATTAAATGATGAATTAAAACTGGAAATAGCATTAGGCGACGCCTTGTCATCAGAATTATTGTCCATTTTATTACAAAGAGGGCAGGTGACCCACTTTGTAGAAAAAATTCCAAGCGTAAATGACATTTTCATCCAGGCAGTAAGCCAGTAAAGTGTATAATCTAAAAGAAAAAAAATGAGTATCCTGAATTTAATTATAAAAAGAGAGTTCATTGCCAAAGTCCGCAACAAATCTTTTATAGTAATGACTTTTCTGAGTCCGTTACTTTTTGTAGCGATTGCTTTATTTGTAGGCTATTTAAGTTCCGTAAAAGCAGATCAGAAAACGATAGTAGTTCATGATGAGACCGGGCTTTTTGTAAAAGATTTTAAAAGTAATGCGGAATACCGGTTTTTGGACCAGTCATTTGTTAATATCAAAGTTTTAAAAGACAGTATCGTAAAAGAAAGCTATGAAGGCCTTTTGTATATCCCGAAAGTAGCTTCTAATAATGATTTACAAAAAAGTATTCAATACATTTCTAATGACAGCCCAGATGTCACATTTATCGAAAAGCTGGAGAATACGATTGCTTTAAAATTGACAAAAGAAAATTATCAAAGTGCAGGACTTGATTCATTAGCTATTAAAAAAGCAAGGGCAGAGGTAAACATTAACCTTAAAAAATCAAGTGGCGAAGCTACCATCAAAGGGTTAAACTGGATAAAAACGATTATTGGCGGCTTTTTCGGATACCTCATCATGATGTTTATTATTATTTATGGTAATATGGTCATGAGAAGTGTTATAGAAGAAAAAACCAATCGGATTATAGAAATAATTATTTCATCAGTAAAGCCATTTCAGTTAATGATGGGAAAAATTATTGGAACTTCTTTAGCAGGAGTACTTCAATTCATGATTTGGGCCATAATCGGATTAGTACTCATGTTTGTTGCTTCTGCATTTTTTGGTGTTGATACAGGAATTTCAGGTTCCGTTTCTCCGGAAATGATGGCAGGTACACAACAGCAAATGGACAGTTCAATGCAGTTGTATATAAAAGAAGCCTGGAATTTGCCTATTGCTTCCATTTTAACCTCATTCCTGATTTATTTTATAGGAGGTTATTTTTTATACAGCTCGTTTTATGCCGCTATTGGAGCAGCTGTAGATAATGAAACCGATTCCCAACAATTTCTTTTGCCTATTATTATGCCATTGATATTAGGGGTATATATAGGATTTTTTACCGTTATAAATGACCCTCACGGTACCATTGCCACTGTGTTTTCAATGATTCCGCTTACTTCGCCTATAGTAATGCTGATGCGTATTCCTTTTGGAGTGCCCTGGTGGCAAATTTTAATTTCTATTTCGATCCTTTTCGGAACTTTCTTTCTGGTAGTATGGTTTGCTTCAAAAATTTATCGTGTAGGGATTTTGATGTATGGTAAAAAACCAACATGGAAGGAACTATATAAATGGCTTAAATATTGATAGAAGCTAGAAAGCCGGCATCAAATAAAAGAGCAATGCCTACAAGGACTTTAGAATTTTGGAAACACTACAAACTATGCAAAAAATATTAATTATAGAAGACGAAGCAGCGATTAGGAGGGTATTGGCAAAAATACTTTCTGAAGAAAACGATACCTATCAGGTGGAAGATGCGGAAGATGGTGTAATAGGGCTCGAAAAAATAAAGAACAACGATTACGATTTAGTGCTATGTGATATTAAAATGCCAAAAATGGACGGTGTAGAAGTGCTTGAAGCAGTTAAAAAAATAAAACCGGAAATTCCAATGGTGATGATCTCAGGCCATGGCGATATGGAAACTGCGATCCAAACCATGCGCCTAGGGGCTTTTGATTATATTTCAAAACCACCGGACCTTAATCGTTTACTCAATACCGTCCGTAATGCTTTAGATAAAAAACAACTTATTATTGAAAACAAAATCCTGAAGAAGAAAGTCAGTAAAAATTATGAGATGATAGGCGAAAGCGAAGCCATCAACCATATTAAACTAATGATTGAAAAAGTAGCCCAAACAGAAGCACGGGTTTTGATTACCGGGCCTAACGGAACAGGTAAAGAACTTGTTGCACATCAACTACATGAAAAGAGTGTACGGTCTAATTTTCCTTTAATTGAAGTGAATTGTGCTGCAATTCCCAGTGAATTGATTGAAAGTGAATTGTTTGGCCATGTAAAAGGTGCTTTTACTTCGGCAGTAAGAGATCGTGCAGGAAAATTTGAAGCTGCTGACGGAGGTACTATTTTTCTGGACGAGATAGGGGACATGAGTTTATCTGCCCAGGCCAAAGTATTACGTGCTTTACAGGAAAACATGGTTACCAGGGTAGGGGCAGATAAGGACATCAAAGTCAATGTAAGAGTAATTGCAGCCACGAATAAAGATTTAAAAACAGAGATTGCCGAAGGCCGTTTTAGAGAGGATTTGTACCATAGGCTCGCCGTAATTTTAATAAAAGTGCCTGCATTAAATGAAAGAAGGGATGATATTCCGTTACTCATTAGCCACTTTGCAGAAAAGATAGCTGCAGAACAAGGAAACTGTATCAAACAATTTTCTAAAGAAGCAGTACAACTACTTCAGGAATACGACTGGACAGGCAATATAAGAGAATTACGTAATGTGGTAGAAAGGCTTATTATATTGGGGAGCAATGAAATTTCTGAATCGGATGTAAGGCTTTTTGCCAGTAAATAACAACTAAATTATAACATTAGGCAAATCCGTTTGCTAAATTTTAAATAATGGAATTAAAAAAAATAAACGAAAACCTTCAAAAAGCATTAGCAGAAAATGGTTTGATACAAGCCAATGCCATTCAGTCAGCAACTTTTTCAACGATTAAGAGTGGTGCCGATTGTATTGTAATTGCCCCAAAAGGAAGCGGAAAATCAACTACTATTGTATTAAATGTAATGCAACAGCTCGTAGCCAAAGGCGAAGAATCACCACGGGCATTGATCATTGTGGAGGATAAAGCCAAAGTTGTAGAAATGGAAACCCTTTTTGAAAAACTAGGTAATTATACTAATCTAAGGGTATATGGCGTTCATGATAGGGGAGATACAGAATATGATAAGAATTACATTTCTACAGGAATAGATGTTTTAATAGGTACACCTAATAAACTTAGTGACATGTTTACAACAGCCGGATATAATATTAACCGGTTGCGTATGTTTGTTTTAGATGATGCGGACCCTATTTTAAAACTACGTCATGAAACAAAAATTATGCGCATTTCCAACAGTATTTCAAAAACACAACGGATCATCTTTTCTGAGCAATTAACAGAAAGGGTAGAGATACTGGCGGATAAAATGCTTGTAGAACCTTTCTTATTTGAGATTGAAGAAGAGAATGAAAAAGAAAATAAATAATAAATAAAATTATGGGACTAATAAAGATATTTTCAGGAAGTGAAATTTTAGCACTGGCACTAAAAGAAAAAATAGAAGCTGTTGGTGTTGAAACAGTTTTAAAGAACAACATACAGTCAGCCAGGCTGGCCGGTTTTGGAGGTACTGACCTTGCAGTAGAGCTTTTTATTGAAGAAGTTCATTTTGGTAAAGCCAATCCGGTGATTGAAGATTTTCGAATGAGTATTTGAGATCCAGGAAAAAGAAAGCCTCACTTTTCAGGAAACCGCTGCACGTTTCGCGCGTAATAAACCCGCACCAAGATAGAGATATTGAAGCTTTAAGAAAGCATGTGCAGGAGTATCCTGATGCTTATCAGTATTAGTGTGCCGTGCCTATTACTAAAGAATATTTATAGTACTTCATTATTGTGTTTTTTTAATTCCTCGCAAAGTCCCTAAGACACAAAGCTATAGGGGAATTTATTAGGTGCCTGCCTGTTTTTTAAAGTTATACCGGCACACCACTGTTCCCGTGTTTCTTAAAAAACGAAATTTTTATAATAGCCGCGATTGTAGCCTACCGTGTGGACACATCTACAAATAATTGCCATCCCTGCATAATTGCTGCGAATTTTTGTATTCCTATAGCGAAAGTTGTTATTCCCGGTTTTCGCCCACTGGC
>DASVUQ010000025.1:0-35916 GCA_036386975.1 Flavobacterium sp.
AAGCCACTTCCTTACGGAATGGTTTTTGTTTTGAGAAGTTGTTTCAAATTTTGAAAGACAAAACTTTAAGCTATAACAGTAGTCAATACCTATACCTATGATCCTGCCGACCGCCTGATCAGCCAGAAGCAAACCATCAACCGGCGCGCCGAAGAAATGATTGTAGCCAATACCTATGACGAGCTGGGGCAGCTGATCGGCAAAGGCGTGGGAGGCAGAACCGCTCAAAGAAGGCTACAAACGATAGACTATGGCTATAACATCCGCGGGTGGCTTAAAATGATCAATAACCCCGAGGCTATAGGCACTGACCTGTTCGCCTTTAGGCTGCATTACAACGATCCGGCCAGTACCACTCCCGCACTCTATAACGGCAACATCAGCCAGGCGTACTGGAAAACGGCCAATAGCGACAACAGCCTTAAGCATTATGACTACCGCTATGACGCGCTAAACCGCCTCACCTTTGCCACAGACAACCAGGACCGCTACAGCGAGAACCTAAGCTATGACAAGAACGGCAACATTATGGACCTGGTAAGGAAAGGAGCTACCAATAGCAACGCGACTGCTTTTGGTATTATGGACCAGCTTACCTACCACTACGATGCAGGCAACAAACTGCTTAAAGTACAAGATCCCGCAGGGGACCAAGGGTTTAAAGACGGGGTAAATACAGGAAATGATTATACCTATGACAATAATGGTAATATAATAAGCGATGCCAATAAAGGCATTACCAGTATTACCTACAACCACCTAAACCTGCCTGTTGAAATTATCTCTACTGCAGGGGCTATTCTCTATGCCTATGATGCCACAGGGGTAAAACTGATGAAAACAGTATATGACTTTAACTTCGAAAGTCCTCTTTCAATAACACAATATGCAGGTGCTTACCAGTATGAATTAGTTCCCGGAAGAGACCAACAACACATATTAAAATTCTTTTCCCAACCTGAAGGGTATGTTGCTTATAATAACGGAACTTTTTCTTATATTTACCATTACAAAGACCACCTGGGCAACAACAGGCTCAGTTATAGCGACAGCAATGATGACGGCCAGGTAACGGCAAGTGAAATTATAGAGGAGGACAATTATTATCCGTTTGGCCTTAAGCATAATGGGTATAATTCTGTTATAAATGGCTATAATCCAAGTAAGTATAAGTTCAATGGCAAAGAACTGCAAGACGAGCTGGGGCTGAATGCATATGATTATGGGGCACGAATGTACTTCCCTGATGCACCACGTTGGGCACAAATAGATCCGCTGGCAGAACTAAATAGAAGAGGATCACCATATACTTATGGAAAGAATAACCCTGTTTATTTTATTGATCCTGATGGGATGTTGGATAGGTCTTTTATAGATGACTTATGGAAAAAATCAGGTAATGAAACTAAATGGACAAATAATAATAATGGCACATTTTCAGGTAGTAATGGTGCAACTGCATCTTCAGGAGAAGGAACACCTCCAGATGATGTAACTGTTGGCTCTAATGGTAGAGTCACTAATGTAGTTAGAAATGATAAGCCTAATAGATTTTTTGATCAAAAAGGGAATCAGCTAAAACCTAATGATCCTTCTTTTGATAATCAATATTTATCAGGGAGTTGGAAAGTTGGAGACCAACTGTTCACACCAATTTCCATATCAACATTTTTTAATTTTATTGCAAAAGCTGGATTTATGCCTATTTCTCATTTTGGAATTGGACATAGGTACTTATTAACAGCATACCAATCACACAGTGCAGCGGATTTTGGATATAATCAATTAATGTCAGCTTATAATGAAACGTATGCAGGTACTGAATACTCTGGTAATACTGGAAATGGATCTTTTTATAGATTTGAGGGAACAAATACTTTGTATAATTTAGGAGATGCTGGAAATTTTATGTGGGGAGGCTGGATGTCTTTTAATAATTTTTCTTATGGTGAAGTTAAATTTGGGTCTCGAATGAATAGTATCTTTACTTTAAACGGATTCGATACTGATGCTGATCAAAGAGCAATTAAAAATGGATTTAATTACATGAAGTAATATACTATGAAAAATAAAATATCATTAATATCATACACTTCATTTATCATCTTTATAATTCTTCTAATTTTAGAAATTTTTATAACAGAGAATAAAATTAATAGTTATGGAACAAACGTTAGGAGTATTAAAGTTATATTATCTTATTTTGTCCATTTACCGCTCTTCATTCTTAATTTAATACTGTCGATAAAAGTATTTATATTTTATTATAAACATAATTTTAAAAAACCACTTAAGGCACTTTTTTTTGTATTACCATCTATAATTTTTTATATATGATGGATAATATATTTTATAATTGGAGTAACTCGATAGCCTCTGCTGGCACGCTTTAGCTGTCGCGATCGTCCCGCTCTTGAACAGAAACAAGTCAATAAAAGCAAAAGCCACATCTTTACAGAGTGGCTTTTTGTTTTATCAACTATAGGCTTTTTTAGCTTTATAATCCCTGATAGTCATATCGATAAAATAGAAAAGCTTCTCTTTTACATCCTCGGGTAACTGTTGTACTTCTAAAATACGGTTTACGGTGTTGGTGTCTAATAAAATATCGGTATTGCCTGTTAAATAATCCAGGGACACTTCCAGGAACTCGGCCAGTTTGTTGGCCGTATCAATAGAAGGCTTCATCTCGTCACGTTCGTACCGTCCCACCACAGGGGATTTTGTTCCCAGGTGTTTGGCCAGGTCTTCCTGTGATAAGTTTTTATTTTTTCGTACTAACGTTAATCGTTTACCAAAACTCATAAGTGTTATTTAATACTGTAAATACAGTGATCAGGCAAAAATAAAGAATGTAAAAGTGCTAAACAAATATAAAAAATTTTGTTGTTTAAAACGGATTAGTTATTTTTGAAACTTAAAAGTTCTATAAAAATAATTTTTACAATGGCAACTTCACAACTAAACCCAAAACCCCAACCACTACATTTACCAAACAAAGCACCTAACGATAAATGTATTGGGCGGCATCCGTTTTAATAACCTGGAAGCTTTGCGGGTTACTTTAGGTCTACAGAAAACAGGCACATCACCCGCTGGCTGAGAAAATGAGAAGATGGTCACCTTATAATTATTGCTTTAATAATCCTTTACGTTTTACTGACCCTGATGGGATGGCTCCTGACGATTTGATTGTAAAGGGTGGAGCGGTGGCAACTAATGGATTTAAAGATGAAGTTAATAAAGGGCTGGGCGGATTTGCGACATTTGATGTTGACAAAAATGGCAAAGCTTCTTTAACAAAAACTGAACAAGCTGGACAAATGACAAAAGAACAGTCAGCACTGTTTGATACTTTTAATAAAACAATAAATGATAGTAAGACTACAACTGTTGATATTGTTGCAAATGACCCAAATGTAGAGATTGGGCAATTTGATACAGGTAAAATTGACATTGCCGATGCAAAAAAACTTGGAAGTAGTGATTTGTCTACGCCTCAATTTGTCTCAACGCAAGGAGCAATAGGTCATGAAATCTCTGAACAATATCAAAAACAAACTAATGGAGCTCCTATTAAATCGGCGCATGCGGAGGGATTAAAAACAGAAAATGCAGTAAATGGAAGCAAAAGGACTGATGTTGGCACATTTCAAATTAACGATAGTTCAGGTAACCCAATACCGGGGGGAAGTTCAATACAAAGTACAAGTACTATTGGAACTACAACTAAAATTGTCAATATTATAATGTTTAATGGTAATGTAAATAGCGTCAAATAATAAAAAATAATAAAATGAAGATAACAAATATTTTTTTCATAATGTTTACTATGTTAAGTTTTGGTCAAAATCAAGTTAAAATTGACTCGACCTTTAATCATTATTTCAAAGCACTAAATTTAGAATTAAGTAAAAATAAAGATTTAACTGATAATATATCTTATTTTGATGAAATCATCCTTGATAGCGACGAAAAAATTTATATCAATAAGTATGCAAATAATGCGATTACATTTTTTCAAAAAATTACAAATATTGATGCTCCTAAAAAGTATACAGGACAATCATTAGCTTTTTATATTGATGAAGAAACTTTGAGTAAATGGAAACAATGGTATTTTTTAAATAAGGAAAAAATTAAATGGTGTAATAAACAACAAATTCCATATGTAAAGAAATATTCTACTTGTACTACTAAATAATTTGGTAATGTATCAGATGTGTTGGTGGCTATTTATGTAAAGAAAAATTTGCATATTTAAACTATTATAATATTATAGTAGTCAAACTAAAAACAACTTTCGTTTTTTTTAAAATTAAGTTCTTACATATTTATTCACACGTTATTATTTATAAAAGATATTATAAAACCTTATAAGTATAAGTTCAATGGCAAAGAACTGCAAGACGAGTTGGGGCTTAATATGTACGATTATGGCGCGAGGAATTATGATCCGGCTTTAGGACGATGGATAAATATTGACCCATTAGCCGAGAAGTACTATGAAATTAATCCTTATGCTTATGCGGTTGATAGTCCTATCTTATTTATTGACCCTGATGGTAGATATGTTGACACATCTTTTATATATGCAAGAAATAAAGATGGTGAATATAAGAATGGAGCTTTAGTAAAAGCTTTCGAATTCTTTGCTAAATCTAAAGCAGGAATAGCTTTCTTGGGTAATTTTGCTGAAAAAGGTCAGGTAATTGCAGGACATAAATATGAAGAGAGTGGAGCTTTGACAAAAATGATACTGATTTAAATTTTGGAAACGATACAAGAGGGGCTGATGGCACAACTACAAGCTCTATCAAAGATGGTAATTTACAGGTAACCATTAATATATTAGAGGATAGCAGAGTTGATGAAAATATTAAAACAATAGCTCATGAGTCTTTTTATCATGCTGAAAAAATTGGTCAAGATTATTTAGGAGATAGAAAACTAAACAATTCTAATATTGATAAGGATATTATTAAAAACATTGATAATTTTCTAAAACAACCTGAAATGAAGCGATATCAAGGATGGCGAAGAAATTATCTAACGCATCAGCAAGGTGATAAAGATAAAATTGATAAAAAGAGAACACTTCCGATTCTTCGACAATATTACAAAAGTAAAAATGAAAAGAAAAGTGATAAGGAAATTTTAAAAGGTTTAGGACATATGTAATTTATTTTATGAAAAAAGCAATATTAGTATTTATACTTAGTTTGTTTTTTGCTTGCAAAGAACAAACTAATCAAAATTCATCTTATATTATTGATCTATCGGTAATATACGATAGGTCAATGAATTTATATAGGATAGAGACCGATGGTAATACAGTAATATTGATGAATGAAAAAAATGAAATTGGAAGGCTTTATAAAACAAAACTGAATAAAACGGAAATGGATAGTATTCAAAAAGATCTTGTAAAAATCTCTCAAATTAAATGTGACTCAACAACTAATCATTATGAGGATGGGATAAATTATAAATTAATAATAACTAATAAGCAAAGCAAAAGCGTATTTATAAGTAATACTTGTAAAAATTATGAATTGGTTGACAAAATGGTATTAAGAATAATTAATAAATTTAAGATAAATAATAAGATTGATTTTTTTGAAAGTACTATTCCACTTCCTCCTCCTCCCCCCGAGCTGGTGCCAGGGTCCCGCTCGTGAATACAACAAAGTCAATAAAAGCAAAAGCCGCTTCGTTACTGAAGCAGTTTTTTATATTTTATCTCCTAATTGCTTAATCATATCTTGTTGAAACAGAAACGCTTTTAAGAGCGATTTTATACACTTCCTGTCGTCCTCTTCCAGTAGCTGCGCTTTGGTAAACATGGTCAGGAGTTCGGTATCGGTAATGTTTTTCGGGCTTTTTCCGCTTCACTTTCGTAAACGGGTTTATCTAAAGAAACCTCTAAAGCTTTATAGAAGAAAATCTTTAATGTTACACCGAAGTCGCGTGAAGGATAGAGGCGGCAGCCCGGAGCTTTTGCGAGGACTACAGCCGAAAGCCTGGCCCGTAGGGCACGCTATAAAACTGCCTTACAAAAAATGAACATTAGCCAGGCTACCGGAAAACTGGCCTGGCCAATAAAAAAACGTCTCCAATTTTAGTTGTTGGACGATTTTTGCTTTTAATAAGGCTCTACATGAACTAAAACATCTGCAATTTCAGGAATTTGCTGCTGGATGGTATCTTTTAACCGGTGGGCTATTTCATGCCCTTTGCTTACGGTGATCGTACCCTCTACTATTAAATGCAGGTCTACAAAATAGGTCATTCCTGTTTTGCGGATATGGCATTTTTCGGTACCAAGAACTCCCGAAACATTTGTGGCAATAGCCCTTATTTGCAAAATAAGGTCATCATACATATGCTCATCGAGGATTTCTCCTAAAGCAGGCCTGAAAATCAGGTACGCATTATAAACAATAAACCCTGACGCTAGTAGTGCCGCCCAATCATCGGCAGTTTCATATCCCGGGCCAAAATAAATGGCAATAGCTATACCTATAAAAGCCATAAGTGAAGTAACGGCATCGCTTCTGTGGTGCCAGGCATCGGCTTTTAATGAACTACTATTGGTTTCTTTACCTTTCTTAGATACAATCCTGAAGAATATTTCTTTGATGATAACAATCAAGCCTAGGACAACTAAAGTAAACTTTTTGGGGGTTTCATGGGGGGTCATTATATTTTCTATGCTTTCATAAGCAATAATGGTGGCAGAGATAAGTAAAAAACCTACTACTGCAAACGTAACCAGTGCTTCTGCTTTTCCGTGGCCGTACGGATGGTCATCGTCTGCCGGTTTTGTCGAATATTTTATACCAAAAAGTACCAGCACCGACGAAAACACATCTGTGGTAGATTCTATAGCATCTGCGATCAATGCGTACGAATTACCAAAAACACCTGCAAATCCTTTGGCAAGTGCAAGAGCTGTATTTCCTAAAATACTAAAATAAGTAGCCTTGATCGCTTTATCTCTATTCGTCATCCTTGCCTTTTAAACTCCAAAGGTAAAACAGATTTGTTCTATTTTAAAATTAAAAAGGATTGTTATCACAACAATCCTTCTTAACTACTAGCCTGGGAAATCCCCGCCACCTTCATCATTTTCCCTTTTTGGCATTTTTTCTCTTTCGTTCTTTTTCTTATTAAACCTATAGGTAAATGATACCATTACCTGCCGCACCCTCCACTGCATTTCGCTGCAAGCATCTAACCGTCCTGGGATAAATGTTTCCATTATCCTCTTTCTGGAATTAAAAACATCATTAACGTTAAGTGTTATTGTTGCTTTGTCTTTAAGTATGTCTTTACTAAAACCCAGATTAGCCGCAAATATACCAAGGCTCCGTCCCTGCACATTATTCTGCGGCCCATTATAAGTAAAATTAGTCTGCCAGTCAATTTTATAGGGCAAAGTAACTTTAGATGTTAAACGGCCAAACCACGAGGTCGCCGTATTGTCAAAGCTTTGGGAAACGATACTCCCGCTAGAGGAGGTATATTGATAATCTCCATCGGTCTGGTTCCTGAAGAAATTGAAGTTCCCGTTAAGCTTCCACCATTTGTATGGCGAATAGTTTAAAGTAAATTCAAAACCGGCCCTGTATTCTGTTAGGTTAATTGGTGTACTTTCGATTACCGGTATGCCTTCTTTAAGATTACCATTTGCCCTTCTTACAAACTGAAAAGCATCTGATGTTTTATTGATATAAAAGGAGGTATTAAAAGTAAGCTTTTCCCAGCGTTTAATGTATCCCAAATCAATGGCGTCTGTAAAAGCCGGGTCTAGATCAGGATTCCCTACAAAAATATTGATATTGCTGGAGAGATTGGTAAAAGGCTCTAAAAACCGTCCTCTCGGCCTTTGTATCCTGCGGCTATAACTGAGAGACGCACTGCTCTTATCTGAAACCTCATAGGTAAAAAAAGCACTGGGGAAGAAATTATTATATCTTTTTTTGTTAAAATCATTCGTAGCCAGTTGGTTTACATCAATATTAGAATCTTCCCAACGCAGGCCAAACAGTGCTGAAAATTTATTTATTTTAAAACCATACTGGGAGTACACTGCATTGACTTTTTCTTTATATTCTAAGATGTTATTAAATTGAGGATCAATTATTCCGTTCTGTAGAACGCTATAGTCAGTTCTACGCACAGAATAATCGGCCCTGTAACCTGCTTCAAACTGGCTTCCTTTACCTAAGGGCAATACATAATCTATCTGGATTAAATCCCTGCCTTGCTTCTGATTATTGATTGTATTATCCAATCCTATTATAGTAGTATTGGTGGCAGCATCAGTAATAACCGCTGTATTTAAATCTTTATTAATAGAGAAGGAGCCGTCTATTGTTAACTTATGCCCCTCTTTTTTAAAGTTTTTTATAAAATTAGTAGCATATTCTACATTTTCACTTTTACTGTTTTCATCATTGATCCGGTTCCTGGTATAATCATAAACAAAATTTGAATTATAATAATCCTGAAAAACATTGTCCCGATTATCCCCACTGTTTTTTCTGTAATTAATGCTGTGGGTCCACGAGGTGCTCTTATCAATAAAAAACTCTATCCCTAAGTTACCGTTATACCCTTTATTGATCCTTTCATTTTCCCTGGATTCGTATAAATAGCTCTTTGTTGTATTGTCTGTATTTAAATAACGGGAATTAACTATAGCGTTACCGGGATTATTCCTGTAATTATATCCTTGTGTAGTGAATAAATTAAATTTTTCGTTTTTATAATTGATGTTTCCACTAATACCATAATTTTCCGGATCTCCTGCCGAAGCAATAAAAGTACCATTGATACCCTGGTTCTTCCCCTTTTTAAGTATGATGTTTAAAAGCCCTCCACCGCCTTCGGCATCATATCTTGCAGATGGATTCGTAATTACTTCTACTTTTTCTATCGCATCTGCCGGAATCAGGCGTAATGCTTCGCTAATATTTATCGCATTAGAAGGCCTTCCGTCTATTAGAATCCTAACATTTTCATTGCCCCGAAGGCTTACGGTGCCATCTGCATCAACAGCTACGGAAGGGATATTATCGAGAACATCACTTACTGTTCCTCCTTTTACCATTAAGTCACTACCTACATTATATACTTTTTTATCCAGCTTTATTTCGACAGTTGTTTTCTCGGCACGGATTTCTACTTCGTTAAGCACTGTAGCATCTTCTGCTAAAGCAAATGAACCTAGATTCGTATCTTCCTGAATTGTTCTTTGTTTTATTTCTATAGGTTTGAATGAAATGAATTCAATTTTAATATTATAAATTCCTACAGGCACTTCAAATCCGAATTCTCCTTTTGCATTCGTAATACCACCGGTAACATTTCCTGTAGCTTTTATATTTTGTAGTGTTATTGTCGTATATTCTAAAGGTTGTCCGGTAGCTTTGTCCGTTACTTTTCCTGAAACTTTAACCTTTTTCCCTTCAGGGCGTTGGTTTTGCGAATATCCAGTAGAACAAACTAATAATAAAAGAAATGCTAAAATATGTTGTACTTTTTTCATCAACAGCGAATTAATATTTAAGTCTTAGACAGCAAAAATAGGGTTTGGTTTAAATGTGATTTCACAATTATCTGTTAATAATCGAATTGACTTATAGCCAGACTATGTAATCTAAAATACGAAATCAACTCTTACATTTTTAGAACAAAAAATAAAGCTTTAATAATATGATTGTCTCTTGATTTTAGATTTATAATACTTTTAAACATAGTAAAATCAATGGAGAAAGTAGAAAATTATATAATAAAAAATAATAAATCGCTTGTAACATTAGTAATATTCGGAAGAAATTCCAGCTATTTTAGGACAAGGATATTAAGCAGTATGGAACATATTTCTTAATTTAGATTTATTGCTTATGTTTGTGAACAGGATGACCTTGATTCAAAAAGAAATGAAACCTCTTATAGTTTTACTCGTTGTATTTAGTATTTCGTTGTTAGTAATGAAAATGCTGTATGGTAATTTTGAATTTGCTTTATCAGGCAGGATTGCAATGTCTGCAACGCTAGTATTTACGGCAGTTGCGCATTTCGTATTTACTAAAGGTATGGCAATGATGCTGCCCGAATTTATTCCATACAAGACTAGGATTGTGTATCTAACAGGCATCATTGAAATTGCTGCTGCTATCGGGCTTTTTATCCCTAATCTCAGAGTACTGACTGCATGGTTGCTGATCGTGTTTTTTATACTCATACTCCCTGCTAATATTTACGCATCAATAAAACATGTTGACTATCAAAAAGCAACTTTTGACGGAAATGGCTTAGCCTATTTGTGGTTTAGGATACCCTTACAAATCTTTTTTATTGTTTGGATTTATTTATGTTCTATCAAAGGCTATCAGGAAGAGCAATTGATAAAAACCCAAAATTGCTAACAGAATTATTATTTGGCTTGATGTTTAATTATTGTTGTGCTAATTAACTTTTGCTGAGCTTTTAATGCTATTTTCTAATTTAGAAAACAATCTTTAATATAATTTATACTTTTTGCGCTTTGAACAAGGGTACTGCTGAACAGGCTTCGCCATACATGATGCTTTTTGCATACGGCTGAAGATATTGTATGACCATGACATAAGCACTTTCCGGAACGGGTTTTTTGGAACATCCTTTTAAAATAACCGGTTTGTTTTGGTATCGGGAATAATCAATGCCGGCAAGGATATCCTGGTACAGCGCAGTTTCTAAATCATTACTATTGCCCAACACTACTTTTTTAGCAAAAGGGGTTACATGCACTGTTACAAGAACTGCTACCCAGGCGGGGATAATCGCATCGGTACTACAATGTATGGCGACATAATGATCCTGGTATTGCAGCCAGTTATGGTTTTTGAGGCTTTCGCGGAAATCTTTTTCTTTCAATAGAAAACCTTCGTATAACCATTGCGAAATATCAATTAGTGTGCGAGTGCCTTTTGGGTAATAATCTTCTAAATCGAATACTTCAAGAACTGAATTGGCTACTTTATTGATGATTTTATCTTCCATAAGTTATTATTTATTGATACCCTTCTGCCTGAAGGGAAAATAATTGTGCGTATAATTTGTCGTTTTCCATAAGTTCGTCGTGCGTTCCTGATTCTAAAATTTTTCCGTTTTCCAGGACTATGATTCGGTCGGCCCGTCTTACGGTGCTAAATCTATGCGAAATAATGATACTGGTTTTATTTTCTATTAACGATAGGAAACCATCAAAAACTTCGCTCTCGGCTTTGGCATCCAGTGCTGATGTGGGTTCGTCCAGGATCATGACTTCGGCATTTTTCATGTATGCCCGTGCCAATGCAATTTTTTGCCATTGTCCTCCAGATAATTCGTGCCCTTTTACAAATCGTTTTCCTAATTGCTGTTCGTAACCAAATTTTAAATCGGCCACCACCTCATCTGCCAGGCTTAATTTTGCCGCTCTTTCTATGCGTTGCTGATTGTCAATTTCGTCAATTTTCCCTATAGCAATATTTTCTTTTACAGAAAATTCATATCGGAAGAAATCCTGAAACAGCACACCAAAATATTCTTGGTACTCACTTTTATTGTATCGGTTGATATTAATTCCGTCAAGTAAAATTTCGCCTGAAGTCGGCTCGTAAAACCGAAGTAGTAACTTGGTTAATGTGGTTTTTCCAGCACCATTTTGTCCCACAAATGCTACTTTTTCATTCGCATTTATAACAAAATTGATGTCTTTTAATATCTGATAATCTGATTCCGGATAAGCAAAAAATACATTTTTAAATTCAAACCCGATTTTGATTTTTTCTGGCAATGCAATAGCCTCACTATTTTTATATTCTGATGTAATGTCCAGATAATCGAAATAATCTTTAAGATAAAGTGAACTTTCGGAAATCCGGGTAAATTTTGAAAAAAAATCCTGTAAACTTTTCATCAACCGGTTAAAACTTCCTGATAAAAACGTTAATTCACCCAATGTAATCACACCAGAAAGTACGCGGTAAATTATAAAAACATATGCCGCATAATAACTAATTGAACCTAAAACATTAAATAAAAATCCGTAGCTGGAACGTTTTACGACCAGCGTTTTATTTAATTTAAAATATCTTGTGGCTAATGTTTGAAAGCGTTCTACAAGAAAATCTGTTAACCCAAAAAGTTTAATTTCTTTTGCCGTTTTATCATTTGCACCTATAAATCGCAGATAATCTAATTCACGCCTTTCGGAAGTCCAACTTCGTGCTAATGAATATTGCTGCTGGCTAAACCGCACTTCGTTTATAAACGACGGAATAATGCTTAAAACTAATAAAATGATCAGATACGGTTCAAAATAGATCAATCCGACAACTAAAGAAATAATGGAAATTGTGGTTTGTACCTGACCTAAAAGATTCGACATTAAATCTACCCGGCCCGAAGTTTGCGTTCTGGCGCGATCTAATTTATCATAAAACTCAGCGTTCTCTAATAAATTGATGTTGATTTCATTCGTTTTTCTAATGATTTTAACCGAAGTATTGATGTTGTATTGATCACCAAGGATTCCGTCCGTTAATGCTATTGCCCGACTTACCAAATCCGAAGTTACAATAAGTCCGAATTCTAAAGCGACGTATTGCCAAAGCCGGGAATGATCCGTTTCGCCATGCGAGGTGATTTGGATAATGGCATCGACAATAATTTTTCCAACCCAAAGAATGGCAACGGGTAATAAAGCGGCAATCAATCTGCAAAAAGCGGATACTAAAAACAGTGCTTTATTGGTACGCCAAATTTCTTTAAAGAAACGCGGGATATTGGAAAGGGATCCAAATGACGATTTGAAGCCTATTTTCTGATTATCGTTTAAAGATTTTGGTTGTGTCCTTGTCATTATTATGCAGGAATCCGTTTTCAGCAAACTGTCAACCAATTACTGAAATCAAAACTTTTTTAAAGCATTCCTAATTCTAGTTTTGCTTCTTCACTCATGAGGTCTTTTGTCCATGGCGGATCAAACGTAATTTCTACTTCACAGGATTTTATAGTATCTATTTTAGCCACTTTTTCTTCTACTTCGCGAGGGAGTGATTCGGCAACTGGGCAATTGGGCGATGTCAATGTCATTAGTATCTTTACTTCATTCTCTTCATTTACCATCACATCATAAATTAATCCCAGTTCGTAAATATCTACGGGGATTTCAGGATCATAAATCCCTTTTAATACTTTGACTACGCTTTCGCCTAAATTAATTGTGTCGTTAAATTCTTCCATTGTATATATTTACACTATCGTGGTTTTTTTATTTGTGGTTATGATGATTGATTCTTCGATGCAAAAGCCAAAGCATACATTTTAATTTGTTTAATCATAGATACCAACCCATTTGCCCTTGTCGGCGATAATTGTTCCTTAAGGCCTATCTGGTCGATAAATTGTGTATCTGCTTCGAGTATGTCGGAAGGCTTCTGGTTAGAAAAAGAACGGATCAGGATAGCAATGATCCCTTTGGTAATAATCGCATCACTATCGGCTGTAAAGCGTACTTTATCGTCTTTTAATTCTCCTTGTAGCCACACTTTAGACTGGCAACCTTTAATCGTGTTTTCATCTGTTTTAAACTGATCGTCAATCATGGGAAGGTTTTTGCCTAAATCAATAAGGTACTGAAAACGTTCGTCCCAGTCATCAAACATAGAAAACTCTTCTACTATTTCGTCCTGTATTTCCTTAATTGTCATTGTATGCATGAATGTTTATCAGTTATTTTCTGCTGGAAAATGAAGTGATCTTTTCTACTAATTTTTCTATTTCTTTTGGAGGGTTACCATGGTCAAAATCAACACTTCGGTATTCTTTGCCTTTATAGATAACAGTAAGATTGGCTATTGCCGCACCGTCATAAAAACGTTTTTCACTAGGTGCTTTAAAAGTCGGTAAGTTTTCTAATGATATAGTTTTAAAATATCCTACCAGCTGTTTTAAATCGTTATCGGAAACCCTACTGTCGGTTTTATTCTCCGGATTGTTCCTGTCATTGGTTACGGAGACCATTTTATCCTTAATGATTATTTTTTCAAAAAAGCCCCGTGTGTTGGCCTCATAATGTATTTCTGCATTGTCCATATTATTTTTGGCCTCCTGAGAACAACTTTTTCCAACAATCATAGTCAGTAATAATAGCGATAGTAGTTTCATAATGTATTTGGGTTTAAGACAACATGGTTTTGGCTTTTTTAATAGCCTCTACCATTACATCGATTTCTTCTTTGGTATTATAAAATGAAAAACTTGCCCGTACGGTACCTGATACCCCAAAAAAACTCATGACAGGCTGGGCACAATGGCTTCCCGTTCTAACGGCTATTCCTTTTTTGTCGATAATGGCCCCAATATCATACGGATGTATCTTGTCAATATTGAATGAAATAACAGCCGCCTTTTCTTTTGCGGTCCCAATGATTTTTAATCCTTCTATTTCCAGTAACCGTTGTGTCCCGTAGATTAGTAATTCTTTTTCGTATGCATAAATATTGTCAAAACCTATTTCGTTCTGATAATCAATGGCTGTTGCAAGTACAATGCCTCCGGCAATATTAGGTGTCCCTGCTTCAAGTCTGTGGGGCAGCGCGGCATATGTGGTTTTTTCGAAAGTTACTTCCCTTACCATTTCCCCTCCACCCTGGTACGGTGGCAGTTTGCTAAGCCATTTTTCTTTTCCGTACAAAATACCTGTTCCTGTAGGCCCGCATAGTTTATGGCCGGAAAAGGTATAGAAATCGCAATCCAGTTCCTGGACATCAGGTATTAAATGAGGGGCTGCCTGTGCACCGTCAATTAAAACTACTGCATCAAATTCATGTGCTTTTTCAGCGATATATTTTATCGGGTTAATTGTTCCCAAGGCATTTGAAATATGGCTTACTGCTACGATTTTTGTCTTATCTGAAAGCAATTTTTCATACTCAGACATGATCAACTCCCCATGTTCATTCATTGGGATCACGTTTAAAACAGCTCCAGTTTTCTCACATAACATTTGCCACGGCACAATATTACTGTGGTGCTCTAATGCAGAAAGTATAATCTCATCGCCCGCTTTTAAAAAAGAAGCAAAACCACCGGCTACTATGTTAATCCCGTGGGTTGTACCGGAAGTAAAAATCACTTCCTGCGCCAATGCAGCATTAATGTGTCTTTGTATTTTTTTTCTGGATTCTTCGTATGCATCAGTTGCCAATTGGCTTAGCGTGTGTACGCCACGATGAATGTTGGCATTAATTTCCTGATAATATTTTGTAATTGCGTCCAGCACTACCTGTGGTTTTTGCGAAGTGGCGGCGTTATCGAAATAGATTAATGGATTCCCGTTTACCTGTTGTGAAAGGATAGGGAATTCGGCCCTTATTTTATTTATATCTAACATCTTATTATAAAATTGAAATTACAAAAATACTAAAATTGAAATTGGATTTTACCAAATGGTTGTTAATACTTCCCCTGGACCGTATGGAATGTATCCTTAAAATAATTTGTTGTGCGGAATGAAATCAGTATCCCGTAAATCATTACATTGCCATAGTATAAAATTATTCAAAATGAAAAAGATCTTTCGGTTCCTTGGTATACTACTTTTGCTGGTTTTAATTTATTTTGGTTTTAGTACCTATCCGAAACTGGATTTAATTTCCGGTTTTTCGGCTAAAAATATGGCTTCGGCACATTTTATTGATCAAAGGCCACAGGAAGTGATTGAACAAGGCGACAATGATATCAAATTGGTCAGGCTTGCTAAAAATGCTATTAATGAGAATGAAAAATTTGCTACCTCATCTGTATATGGGTTAAAAGAACGAAAGGCAATTTATCGTGAAGGTTTGGGTGCCATGCTGATCAATGATGATTTTGACGTTTCTAAGCCGTATGAAATTCCTAAAAGAAGCTTTTCACCAAATAACCTCCCCTACCCTTACGGCAATAAGGAACCTAAAGACACTGTTTTTGATAACATTGATTATATTCAATTGGAAAAAGCTGTTGCCGCTGCTTTTGATAAAAAGGGGGAAAAAGCAAAAAGGACAAGATCTGTAGTCGTAATTTATAAAGACAAACTGATTGCCGAAAAATACGATACGCCTTTTAATAAAAATTCTAAAATCCTGGGATGGTCCATGACCAAAAGTATTACAGCAACGTATTTCGGGATCCTGCAAAAACAAGGAAAAATTAATGTTAATGCACGGGCACCCATTACAGCATGGGCAAACGATGATCGCAAAAAGATTACTATTGATGATTTACTTCGGATGAATTCCGGCCTGGAATGGGAAGAGAAATACGATCGCATTTGCGATGCTACAAAAATGCTATTTCAGGCGGAAGATATGGGACAGGTACAGCTAGAAAAACCATTGTTGTTTCCGCCCCAATGGAATTACTCTTCGGGAACGAGTAATTTGTTATCTAAAATTTTACGTGGGCAGTTTAAAACCCATCAGGAATATCTTGATTTTTGGTACGCGTCACTAATCGATAAGATCGGGATGCATTCTATGGTTATAGAAACGGATATGGCCGGTAATTTTGTAGGCTCTTCTTATGCCTGGGCTACAACAAGGGACTGGGCTAAATTCGGGTTGTTGTACTTACATAAAGGCAACTGGAACGGTGAGCAACTATTTGACGAAAGCTGGGCCAAATATGTTACTACTCCAACGAAAGGATCTAACGGGGTTTATGGTGGCCATTTTTGGCTTAACGCCGGTGGCAAGCTTCCTGATGCGCCCAGGGATTTATTTTCCTGTAATGGTTTCCAGGGACAGAGAGTATATATTATTCCGTCAATGGATTTGGTGATTGTTAGAATGGGTTTAACCGAAGATGCCAGTTTTGATTTTAACGGTTTTGTAAAAGGGATAATTTCTTCAATAAAAAAATAATTAATTTATTCTATGAAATTAAAATTAAGTGATAAATTTAGATTATTTTATTATTTGGTTTATACGCTAATTTTTTATTGGAATTGTGTGGATTTTTGATTTATAGCATAGTAATCCAAGAAATTCTTGCGATTATTTTATGCTCATTTTTTTCATTAGTTTTATTCTTTTTTAGGAAAAAGTTTAAAAAATTAAAGAGTAATTACTTAAAAGCAAAAAGGTCACAAGGTTTAGCAAACTAAAACTTGCGATCTTTGCGTAATCCTAGCGAACCTTGCGGTTAATTACAAATCAAATCCTAAATTCACACCTAATTTCGTGGCAATGATTTTAGTAATACGTTGTTTTAGTTCCGGGATCCTAATGCTTTCGATCACTTCATTAGAAAATGCGTACATTAATAATGCTTTGGCCTCTTTCTTAGGAATGCCGCGCTGTTGCATATAAAACATGGCACTTTCGTCTAATTGCCCAATGGTGCAGCCGTGGGAACATTTTACATCATCGGCAAAAATTTCGAGTTGCGGTTTGGCATTTATGGTAGCTTTGTCGCCTAATAAAATATTGTTGTTTTGCTGAAAAGCATCGGTTTTCTGGGCTTCTTTTTCTACAAAAATTTTTCCATTAAACACACCTGTCGAGCTTCCGCCAAGGATCGTTTTATAATTTTGATGGCTTTCACAATTAGGTGTCGCGTGCTGTACGAGTGTATAATGGTCTACATGCTGTTTGTCACCAATAATTGTAATTCCTTTTAGCGTACTATCGATCCTTTCCCCCTGATGGTAAAAATTAAGGTTGTTACGCGTAATATTGCCTCCGAAAGAGAAGGTATGTACAGACACCCTGCTTTCTCCTTTCTGGGCGATATAGGTATTGTCGATCAGGTTGGCCGAAGGTAAATCATTTTGGATTTTATAATAATCTACCATAGCGCGTTGTTGCGCAAAAATCTCTGTAACGGCATTGGTTAATACCGGGTTTTCGTTTAGGCTCTGGTGCCTTTCAATAATCTGGACATGGGCATTTTTACCCACGATAACGAGGTTTCTTGGCTGAAGCATTAATGCATTTTCGATACCTGTAGAGAAATAAATAATTTCAATCGGCTTTTCTACCACCTTGCTTTTAGGAACGTTAATATAGGCACCTTCGTTAGCAAAAGCGGTATTGAGTGAGGTAAGGCTTTCTTCTTTATTAGCAATCTTGTTGAAGTATTCATCGATAACGGCCTTGTATTTGGGTTTGTTCAATGCCGATGACATCAAGCAAACATCCAACCCTTCGTGTGTGGTAGCCGACAAAAACGAAGAAAAAACGCCATCGACAAAAATAATTTTATGGGTATCGATTTCATGAAGAAAGTACTTTTTGACATCTTTAAATTCAATAGCATTTTCTTTTTTAGGGAATACTGAAAAATCATTTTTTAGTACCGCATTCAGTGAAGTATATTTCCAGGCTTCTTCCTTTTTAGTCGGAAAACCTTTGTTTTCGAAGTTTTTTATAGCCGAAGTCCGGATATCATGCAAGTCTGCATTGACATCAACTTTTTCTTCAAAAGCCATAAAGGACGAAACTAATTTTTCTTTTAAATCCATGATATAACGTTTAACGTTTAAGAAGTTTAAAGTTTTGGTTAAGGGTTTAAAGTTTAATGTTTAAAGTTGTTGAAGAACGTTAAACTTTTAAACTTTAAACGTTGAACAACTTTTTATACTTCCTGTTCTTGTTTGATCCAGTCGTACCCTTTTTCTTCGAGCTCATAGGCCAGTTCTTTTCCACCTGATTTTACAATCCTGCCATTGTATAAAACATGGACAAAATCGGGAACAATATAATCCAACAGCCTTTGGTAATGGGTAATAACGATTACCGCATTATCCTGGCTTTTT
Source organism: Flavobacterium sp. (assembly GCA_036386975.1). Taxonomy (GTDB): domain Bacteria; phylum Bacteroidota; class Bacteroidia; order Flavobacteriales; family Flavobacteriaceae; genus Flavobacterium. The sequence goes on from DASVUQ010000025.1 coordinate 18,845, forward strand.
AGTTTATTGACACCGTTGGCAACTATTCGCAATGCATCGATGTCAAGCCCTGAATCGGTTTCATCAAGAATCGCTAATTTAGGTTCGAGCATTGCCATCTGGAAAATCTCATTACGTTTTTTCTCTCCACCTGAAAATCCTTCGTTTAGGGAGCGTGATAGGAACTTCCTGTCGATTTCTAATAATTCTGATTTTTCCCGTATTAACTTTAGCATCTCATTGGCCGGCATTTCTTGCTTTCCATTGGCTTTTCGGCTTTCGTTAATCGCGGTTTTCATAAAATTGGTTACCGAAACGCCCGGGATTTCTACAGGATACTGAAACGAAAGGAATACGCCTTTATGGGCCCTTGCTTCCGGGGATAAATCGGCTAAATCTTCACCGTCCAGAAAGACATGGCCCTGGGTAACTTCGTAATTTTCGTTTCCGGCAATTACGGCAGAAAGTGTGCTTTTTCCGGAACCATTAGGGCCCATTATTGCATGTACTTCTCCTGCTTTTACTTCAAGATTTATGCCTCTTAATATTTCTTTGTCTTCGATAGAAGCGTGTAAATTTTTTATTGATAACATTGTTTTTTGTTTAAGGTTTAAAGTTTAAAGTTGGTTTGAGAAAGTTTGAAATTTAAGGTTTAAAGTTGCTTGAACTGGACCCTAACTCTTTTTTATTGAAACTTTGTTCCTTTAAAATCTTTTTTATTTAAATAGGTTATAAAATTATTTATTTTGCCGCTTAAGTTCTCGCTATCCTGTTTTAGAACATCAAAATGTTCTTGTGTTATATAATTAAAATCTAAAGCTCTATATAATTGAGATCTTACTTCTCCTGCTGAACCTTTTGCAATAGATAGAAACTGCCTAAACTCTAAATTTCCGTTCCTCTCAAAACCTTCAGCAATATTATCCATTATTGAACCTGATGAAGCTCTTATCTGATCCCTAAATCTAAAATCATTTTTAAAATCAATATTATTAATCGTAACAAGATAAATTTCTTTTGAAAGTTTCCTCGCTTCTTTCCAAATTTCAAGATCTTCAAAATGAGTAATCGTCGCCATATTGTTTAACGTTTGAAAAAGTTTAAGGTTTAAAGTTATGAATCCCTTTACAACTTTAAACCTTAAACTTTAAACAAATTTTTAACCTACACTTCCTTCCAGTGAAATTTCTAATAATTTTTGGGCTTCGACAGCAAATTCCATAGGTAATTTATTCAATACATCTTTGCTGAACCCGTTTACAATTAAAGCAATGGCTTTTTCTGTTGGGATTCCACGCTGATTGCAATAAAAAACCTGGTCTTCACCAATTTTACTGGTCGTGGCTTCATGTTCTATTTTTGCCGATGCATTTTTACTTTCGATATATGGAAAAGTGTGTGCCCCGCAATTGTTGCCCATTAGTAAGGAATCACATTGTGAAAAATTACGGGCATTTTCTGCCCTCGCACCTATCTGCACTAAGCCACGGTAACTGTTTTGTGATCTTCCGGCAGAAATCCCTTTAGAAATAATAGTCGATTTGGTATTTTTACCCAAATGGATCATTTTTGTCCCGGTATCTGCCTGCTGAAAATTATTAGTGACCGCAATAGAGTAAAATTCACCTACCGAGTTATCGCCTTTGAGCACACAAGAAGGATATTTCCATGTCACAGCTGAACCTGTTTCTACTTGTGTCCACGAGATTTTAGCATTCTTCTCGCACAATCCTCTTTTGGTTACAAAATTATATACGCCGCCTTTTCCTTCTTTATTACCGGGATACCAGTTCTGAACGGTCGAATACTTAATTTCTGCATTATCCATGGCAATTAATTCCACCACAGCGGCGTGCAACTGGTTTTCGTCACGGCTTGGCGCTGTACAACCTTCGAGATACGATACGTAACTCCCTTCGTCGGCAATGACCAGTGTCCTTTCGAACTGGCCTGTTCCTGCCTGGTTGATCCGGAAATAGGTAGAAAGTTCCATTGGGCAGCGTACTCCTTTTGGGATATAACAAAATGACCCGTCAGAGAAAACTGCTGAATTCAATGCCGCATAATAATTATCTCTTTGTGGAACAACAGTGCCTAAATGTTTTTGCACCAGGTCAGGGTATTCCCGAATGGCCTCTGAAATGGGGCAAAAAATAATTCCTTTTTCATTAAGTGTTTTCTTAAAAGTCGTGGCTACAGAAACCGAATCCACAACGATATCCATCGCTACACCTGAAAGCATTTTTTGCTCGTCTATAGAAATTCCCAGTTTTTTAAAGGTTTCCAGTAATTCCGGGTCTACCTCATCTAAACTGGCATATTTATCTTTTTTCTTAGGGGCTGAATAATAAGAAATCGCCTGAAAATCCGGTTTTTCATAATTTACGTTTGCCCAGTCCGGCTCTTTCATTTCCTGCCAGGCCCGAAATGCTTCAATGCGCCAGTCGGTCATCCATTTAGGCTCTTCTTTTTTTAAAGAAATAGCCCGGACAATAGCCTCGTTTAAACCAATAGGAAAGGTATCGGATTCAATATCGGTATAAAATCCGTACTCGTATTCTTTGGTTTCAAGTTCTATTTTTAAGTCGTCTTCTGTATATTTTGACATTCTAATTTAAGATTAAAAGATTTAAAATTTAAAGATTCCTTCAAATCGTTATCCTTTATTATCAATATTTTTTTGCAAGTAGTTAATAAAATTCGAAAGATTCTGAGAAATTTCGATACTTAGATCATAACTTACTTTAATTTTCTGATCATCGCTAAAACCTAATTCTCTAGCTAAAACCAACATATTTCTTACTTCACCACAACTCCCTTTTGAAATTTTCAAAAATTTTACAAATTGTCGATTACTATTATATTCTGAACCCTCTGCAATATTGTTAGTAATAGAATAAACAGCTCTTTTTATTTGGCTTTTAAAATCATATTCTTTTTCAAAAGCTGAATTTTTTATTAATTGATAAACTTGTTTCGTCAGTAAAACTCCTTTTTTATGAACTTCAAATTCTTCAAAAGATTTGGTCATTTTTAGTTTAAAAATTTAAAATTAAAGATTTCAAAGTTGTGTTACATTTTAAATATATAGAATTTTTAAATTCTTAAATTTTTCAATCACTCAAAGAGAAAAACTCTCCCCACATCCACAAGTCCTGCTAGCATTGGGATTATTAAAAACGAATCCTTTTCCGTTTAATCCGCCTGAAAATTCCAAAACGGTTCCTGCTAAATACAAAAACGATTTTTTTTCTACAGCGATTTTTACATTGTTATCTTCAAAAACTTTATCATTTTCTCTCAGTTCTTTATCGAATTTTAATTCATAAGACAAACCGGAGCAACCACCGCTTTTTACGCCAACCCTGACGTAATCTTTAGCAGCATCAAAACCATCCTCACGCATCATATCAACGATTTTTTTGCTTGCTGTATCAGATACTTTAATCATAGCTATATTGATTTTGTCTAAATTACCTGCAAAGATACGGCAATTTTTTTTTTTATAACTATTGCTAAGATTTTTATAACGAATCCAGTAATAGAATTTCTTTATCGGTTTTATAGAGAAAAATAAATTATTGACTAATTTGCAGCACAATCTTTTTATATGAAACTATACGCAATTGAATCTGGGAATTTTAAACTTGATGGAGGCGCCATGTTTGGCGTAGTGCCTAAAACAATCTGGAATAAAACCAATCCTGCCGACAACAACAACCTTATTGACCTCGCAGCCCGTTGCCTGCTTATTGAAGATGGTAAACGCCTTATTTTAATTGATACAGGAATGGGCAATAAACAATCTGAAAAATTTTTTGATTATTATGCGCTTTGGGGTACACATTCATTAGACCGGTCCCTTGCCGCACTTGGGTTTCATCGTGATGATGTGACTGATGTTTTTATGACCCACCTGCATTTTGACCATTGTGGCGGAAGCGTTAACTGGAATGCTACCAAAACAGGATATGAAGTCGCTTTTAAAAATGCCAGGTTCTGGACTAATGATAATCATTGGCAATGGGCGATTAATCCTAATGCCCGTGAAAAAGCTTCTTTTTTACAGGAAAATATTATCCCTATACAGGAAAGCGGACAGTTGCATTTTATTGAAAGGCTTGAGACAGACTACCTGGAACAATCGGAATTGGGTTTTGGAATTTTCTTTGCTGACGGACATACGGAGAAGCAAATGATCCCACATATACAATATCATGACAAAACTATTTGCTTTATGGCTGATTTATTACCTACACTTGGCCACATACCATTGCCTTATGTAATGGGATATGACACACGCCCTTTATTAACATTGCCCGAAAAAGAAAAATTACTTACCAAAGCCGCAGAGAAGGGATATTATTTATTTTTAGAACATGATGCCTATAATGAAATTATAACTGTTGAGCAGACAGAAAAAGGGGTGCGGTTAAAAGAAATTTTTAGCTGTAAAGCCATTTTTTGAAATCTCGTTTTTTTTACTGTTGCCGTTTTACAACAACAATACTTTGTTAATATTATTACAAATTGACTATTAATAATGTAAAATGCCTAAAGTCAATAGATTGATATTAAATTATTGTTAATTTTGAAAATGTTTGCAACAAGTACAGCTATTTTTAACATCAATATTAAACTAACAAATTTTGGAAATGAAGAGTAAACATTTAAATCGTTTATTAATTCTTGGAACATTTATTTTATCTACTACAATTAATGCGCAAAGTTCCGGAGCTCTTACCGCTAAAAAAGCGGAATTAAAAGAAACTGAATTAAAAAGATGGAGCCATCTGGACTTAACAAAAGACAGTGTTCCCGGAATGAGCGTAGATAAAGCCTATGCCGAGTTAATCAAAAACAAAAAAGGAGTAAAGGTAATTGTCGGAATTATTGATTCAGGGGTAGATATTGAGCATGAAGATTTAAAATCGGTGGTTTGGACCAATAAAAAAGAAATTCCCGGAAACGGAAAAGATGATGACAAAAACGGATATGTTGATGATATTCATGGATGGAATTTCCTGGGAGACATTACCAAAGAAAATTATGAATATGCCAGGATTGCCAACAATAAAAATTTAGCAGACGAGAAGACCTATAATGCAGCCAAAGCAGAAATGGAGAGTAAAATAAAAGAGGCTGTGGCGGCTAAAAGCCAAATGGAAAAAGTTTTAGAAGGAACCACAAAAGCAGATGAGGTTATTGTAAAGCATCTGGGAAAACCGGTATACACCATAGAAGAAGTCAGTAAAATTGAATCTTCTGATCCTGAAATTTCAAAGAGTAAAATGATTATGCAACAAATGTTGTCGTATGGCCTTAGTGTAGAAGCGCTTAAAAAAGAAATTAAGGACCAATATGATCATTATGCTAAACTGGAAAGTAATGCTGCATTTGTAGATTATCGAAAAATTTTAGGGGATAATCCGGATGATATAAAAGATACTAAATACGGTAATAACAATGTCATGGGACCGGATAAAAAAGAAACACGTCATGGTACACACGTTGCCGGGATCGTTGCACAATCAAGAAACAATAATATAGGCGGTGACGGTATTGCCAATAATGTAGAAATCTTAACAGTAAGAGCGGTTCCTGATGGAGACGAATACGATAAAGATATTGCTTTAGGCATCCGATATGCAGTAGATAACGGGGCAAAAGTAATTAATGCCAGCTTTGGTAAAAGTTATTCCCCACACAAACAATGGGTATATGATGCTATAAAATATGCTGAAAAGAAGGATGTCCTTATTGTTCACGCTGCAGGAAATGATGCTAAAGATATCGATGTGGAAAATAATTTCCCCAATGATTCTGATGACAAAAAAACAGAATTTGCAAATAATGTAATTACTGTAGGGGCTTTAAATTATAAATATGGCGAAGATGTTGTAGCTAATTTTTCTAATTTCGGAAAATTAAATGTAGATGTTTTTGCTCCCGGAGTTAAAATATATGCCACTACTCCTGAAAACACGTATGAATTTTTACAAGGCACATCAATGGCTTCCCCTAATGTTGCCGGTGTTGCGGCATTGATTCGTTCTCATTATCCTAAACTTTCTGCAGCACAGGTAAAACGTGTCCTAATGGAGTCCGGAATTGCTCTCGAAACAAAAGTTAGAGTTGGTGAAAATCAGGATAAAAAAGCTTTCTCAGAACTTTCAAAATCAGGACGTATTGTCAATGCATATAACGCATTAAAAATGGCAGAACAATTATCCAAAAACCCTAAAATGCAAAATTTTAAAGGATAAAAATAAATAGTATATATTTGAAAAGGCTTGTCAGAAATTATTATATTTCGGCAAGCTTTTTTAATTTAAAAAACAAAAATTAAAATATTTATGAGAAAACAATTTTTTGCTTTCATTGCCATGTTTGCCATCTGGCAAGTGCAGTCCCAGAATACTTCCTACTGGCAACAACATGCTGATTATAAAATGGATGTTGTGATGGATGTAAAAACATATCAGTATAAAGGAAAACAGGAACTCGTTTATACCAATAATTCGCCTGACACATTAAAAAGGGTTTTTTATCATTTATTTCCTAATGCTTTTCAGCCTGGAAGTGAGATGGACGCCAGGATTCAATCCATAAAAGATCCGGATGGCAGAATGGTGCATACAGTAAAAGTAGATGGTAAAGAAGTAAAAGAAAGCCGTATTAAATTATTAAAACCTAATGAAACAGGCTATCTAAAAATTACTAATTTTAAACAAGACGGGGCTGTTGCAGAAGCAAAAGAAGTAGGCACAATTCTGGAAGTTACCCTGGCTAAACCCTTATTACCCAATCAAAAAACAACTTTTACATTAGATTTTGATGGGCAGGTACCTGTTCAGATCCGCCGCTCCGGAAGGAATAATGCGGAAGGCATTGAATTATCAATGACACAATGGTATCCTAAGATAGCTGAATTTGATTTTGAAGGCTGGCACGCTGATCCTTATATTGCCAGAGAATTCCATGGCGTATGGGGCAATTTCGATGTACGCATTACTATCGATAAAAATTATATTTTAGGTGGTACAGGTTATTTACAAAACGGTAATGAAATAGGGCATAATTATGAAGATGCCGGGGTAAAAGTAACAGTCCCTAAAAAATCCAAAAACCTGACCTGGCATTTCATTGCACCCAATGTACATGATTTTGCATGGGCTGCCGATAAAAATTACATTCACGATACGGCCCAGGCTGCCAATGGGGTAACACTGCATTTTTTATATAAAAACGACCCTAAGATCATTGACAACTGGAAAAGGTTACAACCTTTAACAGCCCATCTGATGGAAATCTACAATAAAACGGTTGGTAATTACCCTTATAAACAATACTCTGTAATTCAGGGAGGTGACGGCGGAATGGAATATGCCATGTGTACTTTAATTGTAGGTGGTGGGGAGTTTGAAGGGTTGCTGGGCGTAACCGCGCACGAAATGGCACATTCCTGGTTCCAGCATGTGCTGGCTTCTAATGAAAGTAAACATGGATGGATGGATGAAGGGTTTACTTCTTTCTTAGAAGATTATGCACTCAACGAAATAGCAGATAAAAAAGTAGAAAACCCTTTTGAACATGCTTACAGAGGGTACTACAGCCTGGTCAACTCAGGAAAGGAACTGCCACAGACCATCCATGCCGACCGTTTTGATGAAAATAGGGTGTATAGTATTTCCTCCTACAGTAAAGGGGAAGTTTTTCTGGCGCAATTACAATATGTTATCGGAAAGGAGAATCTTATGAAAACACTTAAAAGGTATTTTTCTGAATTTAAATTCAAGCATCCAACACCTAATGATATAAAGAGAACTGCAGAACGTGTTTCCGGTGCTAATTTAGATTGGTATTTAGTTGACTGGACCCAGACAACAAATACCATTGATTATGGCATCAAAGAAGTTAAAGAGAATAACAATTCCACGGCAGTTACTTTAGAAAGAACAGGCAGGATGCCTATGCCAATAGACCTTCAGGTAGAGTATACGGACGGAAGCAAAGAAAATTTTTATATCCCACTACGGATGATGAGCTTTGAAAAAGAAAATGAAACCCCGTCCATTAAAAGGACTGTGATTAAAGACTGGGCCTGGGCTTATCCTACCTATGAGTTTCAGGTTCACAAACCTAAAAGCAGTATCAAGAAGATCACAATAGATCCAGGCGGTTTAATGGCAGATGTCAAAAAAGACAACAATACACTTAATGTCAAATAAATATTTAGAAATAATCTACCTCGGGGCAGAGCCCCAGAGGTATTACTAAAAAATAACCGCAGATTCACAAATTTTCTAAAATCATTTTTTAATCTTTTAATCTGTGGCTAAAAAAATCGAAGCAGCGCTTCGAGGAATTAAACCTAAAGAGATTAAAAGGTTGTTTCACAAATTGTGAAACAACCTTTTTTAATGCATAGCATTAATCCTGATGCTGGCTTTTACCAATGCCAATGCTTTTATTTTAGATATTTCCACATCTTTGTCCTGATGGTGCTTGTTTTGGCTTACCAGTTTTACCGAACTATTACTTTCAGATTTCTGGATATATTTTACGGTAATGTATTCTTCCCCGCTCATATCTATGCTCAAAAGATACATCTCTCCCCAAAAAATTTCATTCCTGATATCATTTACTTCTTTGTATAAAACAATATCGCCGCTTTTTAAAAGCGGGTACATACTGTCTCCGGTAACATAGACCGCCCCATCACACTTAGGCAGATGCGGAATTGAAATATGATCAATAGGCTGCTGCGCATTTCTGTCCTGAAAAAGAGGCACAAGGCCGGCAACCGCTTCAATATCATATAACGGAATCTGCTGATTTTCTACAAAACTATCCGTTTTTAAACGATAGGTTGCTACCTGCTTGTCCTGCAAAACGGCTTCATCCTCCAGAAAAACATTACCTTGCCCTGTCAGAAGCCAAACGGGGTTTAGATCAGTATATATGGAAAGAATATTTTCCAACACCTGGGACCCAATACTTTTTCCTTCTTTAACCGCTTTTGAAATACTGCCACGGCTGGCGCCAATACTATTTTCAAATGCGTAATAGCTCACTCCTTTTTTAGCTATATATTCTCCTACTCTTTCTGAAACCATACGAAAAAAAATTATTATTAAACCGCAAAACTACGAAAAAAATCTTTAACTCAGTCTTTTATGCTATAAAAAACATATAAATATAATAATGTTAATAAATAATAAGATTAAAATATATTATTAGGCCGGTAAAATCTATGCAATAATTTTGTTTTTATATTTATATTCCAGTACTATTAAGGGTTAGCACAGCAAACCCCACAAAAACAAATAATAATTGAAAATAATCTTCATATTGTTTTGTTTGTTAGACTTTATTCTTTTATATTTGCATCAGAATTAATATCAAGTCCCCTTTAGATAAGACTTTACTGTTTCGGAAGGTAAATTATTCTTATTTTAAAAACGAATATGGTATTAATTTCTAACAAGTATAACATAATAAATTTAAAAAATGAGTACACCAATTAAAAACACGCTTTTCAGGTTTGTAACTATGAGAGCCCCAGAATTGTCGAATGAAAATCAAAAAGACAAAAGATTTATTTTCAGAGATCAAACAACATCTGATCCTATACTACCTGTCCCTAATCCTGAAACACCTATCCCTGATCCCGCAACACCTGTTCCTGATCCTGTAGCTCCTGTTCCTTCTCCTGAAACACCTGCCCCTGTTCCCGGAACACCTAATCCTAATCCTGAAGTACCTGATCCTTTTGGACCATCTCACCGTGTATTTGACCAGGCCATTAGGTCAAGAAGAGGTAGTGTCACGAAATGGCAGGCATTGCAGTCAGCTGCAGCAGCTTTTGTGCCCTTGACCGAAGCAACTCTAAAAACCAGCATTGAACCTGAGTCTTTGGACTTTGCCATTTGGATTGCCAGAAACAAGCATTCTTTTGACACAACAGAATTACTGGAGAGATCAAGATCGCTAAGCAATTTAAGTACCGGACACAGGCTTGCTCCTGACACACTAACACTATTGTGGAATAATCTTTTTTATCAGGTAGTAACCCAAAAAGATTTTTATGTAAAAGAAACCATCATACAATTGCTAGTAGCAAATCATGTGGCCGTAAATTTTGAAGGCGCTGATCTGAGATTGCTAAAGCAGCTTAAAAATGCAAAAGTCGTACTGCCAAAAGAACTTTTTGTGGAAGACAATCCGACAGGAAACAGCTCTATTGCAAGGATCGCATCTATAAAAGAAGAAGACAAACCATTTGTTTCACTTCCAAGTGAAGCTATGCGAAGGGCTCAGGCAGTTTCATTATCAAACATTAACATCGGGAGGCATAATAAATTAAAGAAGGAGCTTTTAAAAGTTGAGCAAAACTATAGAAAAGAGTATCAAAAAAACTACAAAAACGCTCAGGCAGAATACAAGCAGGCGGTAAAGCCGATTCTTGAAGCTTACCACAGTAAAGTTAGAGAAGAAAAAGCAAAATGGATTAGTGCCCGGGGCTTGAATGCTGCTTATGATCCGAATAATCCATATGATAAGCCTGCTACAGTTCCTCAGCCGGAATTGCCGGAATTTAATTTTGAATTCCGAAACGAAATTGATTTAAATTACCTGCAACCGGTATTGTCTGTTCCTGCTTTTGAAACGCTTCTTGAAGTATTGGAAATCAAAACAGAAAGTTCAGGAGAAGAAATAGAATCAAGCCTGTCAACCGACACCGGTACAATATCTTACCAGGACCTCTACTCCATGATTGACTTTGAAATAGCGGCCAGTACGGATGTTATTATTGGGTATACGCCCAGCCAGGGAAATACATCTGTAAGTTTCGGAGGCGTTATTATTTCGACAGAAGACGACCCGGTTCCGGTTATGCCCATATTTTCTTATCAGGTTTGTCCGAAAACCTATAGCGGCAGTTTAACCCGTGAGCCTTATGTGAACTTCGATCTTTCTTTTAGAGTTCCTGATGCTTCATGGCAGGTGCTAGGAGTTGAGACTACTGTTGCAAAGTATTCTGGCGAAGAAATAACCCGAACGGCTTTCGGCGAAAGCAGGAACAGAAACATCATTATGCTGACGGACCTTCATAATGACACTTTAACTGCCGAAGATTTTTATGTGGCAATGAGAAGCCTTACTATAAGGATTACGTTTACGAGCGGAGCAAAAAAATACTTCACAGCAGACTTTTCCAATACGTTAACTTGCCTATCCGGCTATTTAACAAACATTCTGGCAGAAACTCTAACATATCCAGTACCTCCAATAGAAACACCACCTCCAATAGAATTTCCAATACCTCCAATAGATCCAGAACCGCCAACATATCCGGTACCGCCAGTAGAATCAGAAAATCCAATAGAACCACAACCTCCAACAGAAGAGCCAGTACTTCCAACAGATCCACCTGTGCCGGCACCTGGAACTGACGGAACCTTTATCCCTTCGGGGTTTGGGGTAAAACGGTTAGGCATTGCTGATTATAAAAAAGTGGAACAGACCGTTCAGGGATATGTAGAAGGCGATGTAGCACACATTGAAAATATCATGGCCCGCGAATATAAAGACAAAGCCACCCGAAGGCTTCGCAGAAGCGAGAATACTATGATGAATTCGTCTGAAAGCGAAAGAGAGCAATTATCAGATACCACAAGTACAGACCGTTTCGAAATGCAAAGCGAAGTGGCAAAAGTATTGCAGGAAGGCAAAGATTTCTCAGCCGGAGCTTCTTTTAATGCAGATTGGGGAGTATATGCATTGGGGGCGAATGTAAACATGGCATCGCACTCTTCAAAAGAAGAAAGCAACCGTCAGGCCATAACCCAGGCCAAAGAAGTAACGGATCGTGCGATGGAAAGGATCGTAACCAAAGTAAAGCAGGAGCGGATTGAAAAAATTGTTGAAGAGTTTGAAGAAAACAACAAGCATGGCTTTGATAATACCAAAGGCGACAAACATGTGGTTGGCGTTTATCGCTGGGTCGATAAAGTATATAAAAACCAGGTCTTTAACTACGGCAAGCGCCTCATGTTTGAGTTTATGGTCCCGGAACCTGCAAAACTGCATTTTTTGGGCATGGCCGAAAACCCTATGGGAACAAAATTGGTAAAGCCGGATGATCCGAGAACGTTTGCAGACCCGGTAGGAACAGTAGTCCCCTTAAACATGAAGGATTATAATGCAGTTAATAATGCAACTGTAAAATATTGGGGTTCAAAATTCAATGTTGAATTGACTCCTATGAAAGAACCTGTGGTGTATACCGGTAAATCAATTTCCGGAGACCAAACAGGAAGTCTTTTGGAAATTGAATATTTCTCAATTAAAGAAGAAATAAAGGTCCCGGAAGGATACCAGGCCGTGAGTGCAAACGCTTCTCTAAATGCTGTTGACGATAATGACCAGAGAAATGGAAAGGGAGTGCTGGTTAGTGTTGGGGATACGTTCTTTAACAACACGTCTAAATTAGGTTTGGTTCACTCACTGGAAACATACAGGCTCATCAGCAACTTTACTGATGTAGTTCCTGTTAGTGCAACATTTGGGAATTATTTCTCAGGTTCGGCCACTATTTCTGTAAGATGCGAATTGACCAGCGAGGCAAGAATAAAATGGCAGCAGGAAACCTTTAAGGCCATCATTGATGCTTATGAAAAAGCACTGGTAGCATATGATCAGAAAGTAGCAGACGAAAATGCCAAAGGCAATGCTATCAAAGAAGCAAACAAAGGGTTCTACCGCCAGATTGAAAACATGATCCTGCGTAAAAACTGTATTTCTTATATTATTGACCAGAATGAAGCGGCAAACCGGACCTATGGTAAAAATATGTTTAAGCCTTTAGCTCCTGGCATAGAAAGAAAATTCAGCAACCATGAAGTAAATGTTGGCCCGGCATTAGATGACTACGCTGCTTTTTCTAAATTCATAGAACAGGCTTTTGAATGGGACATCATGTCCTACAACTTTTACCCTTATTATTGGGGAGCAAAAGAAGACTGGCCAAGGCTATATCAATATGACAATAACGATCCCCTTTTCAAAAGCTTTATGCAAGCCGGAATGGCAAGGGTGGTTGTCACCGTAAGGCCTGGGTTTGAAGACGCTGTAAGCTATTACATGCAGACGGGACAGATCTGGAATGGCGGCGAAGTGCCGGTTATCGAGGACAAGCTATTCATGTCCATCGTAGACGAACTGCGCCAGCCAGAAGGGCAAAAAGAAGGCAAAGCCTGGGCGACCCGGCTTCCGACAGCCCTGACGATTCTTCAGGCGCAGACTATAGGTTTAAATGTAACAAAAGCATTGCCTTTTGATGAAAACCTAACTGATTTTGAAGACCCTGAAAGTGTCCCTCAATCTGCCGGATTAGGCTTTTCTGATGCACAATTAGGCACAAGCCAGAAAGGCAGAATTGTAGGCAAAATTACCGGTAATCAAAGCAGGGAAGCTAAAGTTGTACTGAAAAACTTAGATGGGACCATACGTGACCTGACGTATTGTGATGCTAACGGAAATTGGGAACTAAACGACATCCCGGTTGCAAAATACCAGTTGCTGTTAGATGCCAATAACGATTTTCCTGCGGCACAATTCGAAGTAATTGAGGGAAGCAAAGAGCAGACGATTGAATTTTCCGGAAATCAAACGCTGGAAATCAACCTGACATTGCGTCCTGTTGCCCAGGCAATTGTTTAACCTTAACCACGCCGGGGGAATAAACCCCAGCGTGGTTTTTAAATAAAACACCATGTATAAAATAAATGACTTAATCAGGTTTTTAAGGCTGGACCGCAGGTATGATGAAGCGGAAGCACAAAACAAAGGTGCCGACCAAAACCAGGTAAATGCCGTATCGCTGCTTACCAATGATAGCCGCGTAATTGACAGAAAAGAATTTGAAAATTTTAATATTTATATCCGTATCGTTGATATTTTAGACCGGTTCAGGCCTTCCCATTTTTATATCCTGACGCTGCCATACAAAAGCACCTTTTATATAAAAACAGCAGAAGAAGGCGGCGAATTCCTGAATTTGGAAACCAGCAGGAGCGAAACCGTCAGCGATGAAGCAGCGTTACAGAAAATAGACATCGGTTTTGCGACTTACAATTACTTTTATGACAAGGGCCGCAGGGAAGTAATCATTCTAGAAGAAAACCTTCGGGAAATCACGTTATTTGGCGACAGTATTCTTTTTGATCCGGAAAAGATCGGGATCAGCTCAGGCACCTACACCTACCATTATTCTAAACCTATAAGTACCTTTGGCCAGTTCATTAACGGAGTACTCAAGATCATACAATTCTTCGCAAACCCGCTTGCCAATTCGGGAAACAAAAAAGAAGACGTGGAGGTCAGCGTAAAAAAGAAAGGCACGATCTATCTTATCCCGACAATCTATAACGTAGGCGATGACTATTACCTGTACTACTATTACACAAGCATCAGGAAAAAGCTGTTTTACCAGGTAGGGGAAGAAGACATTGCCCTAAAATTAAAGTTTAATGGTAAAGAACCGTTCCTGTGCTTTTTGAATGAAACTATCTTTACGCAACAAAATTTTGATTATCCTGATAGCCAGTATAACGAGAGAAGGGCTGCGCTGGTAAACGATTTTAAAAGCATCATCATGGCCCCTTTAGAAAAAGACCTGCGCAGCACTTTCGGTTTTAGGTATTATGACGCCATGGTAACGCTCTATTACCTCACAGACAACATCGTCCTTACCTTAAGCAGCGACGGGCTCTGGTCTCTATTTGAATATGCGGTAAGCCGCAACAGCCTTACCAACAAATCAAGCCTTGAAGAAGAAACTATTTTTGTAAAACTGCTAGAAGCTATTGCCGGTAACGAAAAAACCAAAAATTACTTTTTAAGCAGGCTGTTACGAAAAAAAGATCCGCAAACCACTTACCTGCAGTTTTTATTTGACCGGATCCATGGCGAAAACGGCCTGGCCTTTTGCAACCTGGTCAATAAATCCTGGAAAACATCCCGTTTTATAAATCCTGATCCTGAAGAAAATAAGGAATTTGCTTCTACAGATGGCCCTTTTATCCTTCCGTATGAGTCTGAAAAATGGTTGGGGTTTTATTTTAGTAACGTAAGTATTTCTTTTGATACCAATGCCAGGTCCGAGCCATTACTCAAAACGCTGTATGAAACAGGAATTTATAAAAAAGAGATGAGGCCGGGGTTAAAAACAGATAATTTAGTTTCTACACCGGTAGAGATTATAGATCAGTTTTGGTATCATCCCTTCTATCCGATTTATCTGAAAGACATCGAAAGCCAGGAAACAGATATGAAACTGGATGCTGTTGTTCCCGCCTTTATGCTCAAAGCCAACCAGAATAAGCAATTCTGGAGCAATGTAATGACCAGCGCAGAATATGCACTGGATGTGGTTACCACACTTTCGGGTATCGGGAATATTGCAAAATTTAGATATCTTACAAAGTTGGCTCAACTGGCAGAAACAGTAGAAGGGGTAAATGCTGCTACTAAAGCGGCACAAGCAGTCAATATCCTGCGTTATGTAAAAGGAGCAGCAGGTGTGGTAGAGGTTACTAGCGGTGCCGTAAATGCAATGCTGAAAATTACAGGAGCCAGAGATACCGAGTTTGGAGAAAGCCTTAGCAGAGTTCTTTTCTATCTGGAACTTATTACACTGGCAGGAGAGCTTACTGCTTCCATGAAATTGGGATTAAAGAAAAGTGCCAGAGAAGCAGTAGAAACTTCGGACGGGGCTTTAAGGATGAAACATCCGGAGCTTTTTGCAGAACTTTATAAAATAGCCGGATTGAAAAAAGTGTATCAGCATGTGGACGATTTTATGCAGCTTAGACCAAGATTTCAGGATCTAGCTTTAGTAAATAAATTATGGAAAGAAAGAATTGTCAACAAAATGCTTTTTCCGGCAAACCTAAGAAAACTGTATTCTAAATATCTGAAAGAATTCCCAGGCTTGGAAAAAGGGTTTAACCAGGCTGAGTTTAAAACCACCATTTTGAACAAAGGGCAAAAAGTACAGGAAGTAGTAGAGTTTTCTTTGTCGGGAGATAAAAGCAAGTTGACTAAATATTTTGGAAACCCGACTAATTTGCCGGAAAACACTATTGATATTTTGAGTGATTATGATAATTTTGAAGCCTTTGTAAAGGGGGCGAGCGATTTTGGTAATGTCCCTCGGAATTATGATAGTGAAATTAAATACATCTTTAACTTTCTGAAAAACCATATTGATAAAGGAGATGAATTCATTGTAGAAACCCAAAATATTTTCAAAACCTGTGGCAGCTGCCGAAGAGAGTTTGTGATGTTAGAAGATTATCTTAAATTGCAGGGTAAGAAAGTTAAGATTGTGGTAATAAGTGATGAAACAATTGAAGGAACAAGGGATTTATTAAATAATTTAAAAATTAAACCTAAAAAATAATATTATGAATATAGAATATATGACCGAAGTTCAAAATAATATGAAAATTGAACGAAAACCATGGCCAAATAAAGGATTATCTATTTCGCAAATAGAAGATTTAGAAAAGAAATATAATAGAGGAAGAGAATTTCCAAAAGCATTTAGAGAGTTTTTATACTTAGCTGGAGAAAATAATAATTTTGCCTTTGATGATTTAGGTGAAGGATTAGATGAACTTCAGGAATTAGCTAAAGAAGAACTGGAAATGGCAGGACAAAAAGTAGACAGGCCTTTTTTCGCATTTAGTGTTTATAATAGTTGTTACTATGTAATTTTTTTAGATGAGACAAAAGAAGACCCAAAGGTCTATCTGATAATGCCTTTTTTAGCAGAAGGAGGTTCAGAGCCTTTAATAAAATCTAACGGGTGGGATTTTACTGCATTAGTCAATGAAAGCATTCATCGAGTAAAGAATAATATACCTTTTTAAAACCAACCGCCTTCACAAGAGGCGGTTTTTTTTAGAAGAATACCTTTTTACCTACAGTTTCTATTCGACCGGATCCATGGCGAAAACGGCCTGGCCTTTTGCAACCTGGTCAATAAATCCTGGAAGACATCCCGTTTTATAAATCCCGAT
>DASVUQ010000026.1:0-13154 GCA_036386975.1 Flavobacterium sp.
GAAGCCTCTCAAGGTGCTGAATTTATTGAAGAAAAGAGGTTGTCATTTAATGGTTATATAGGTTGGAAATTTAAATCCCATCCTGATCAGTAACTTTGGTGCTTATTTTAGGGCATATACAGGTATAAATCCCCATAGGTAATTTAGAAATATACCATTCTATGATTTTGTGGGTTACTTTTGTTTATAAGCCTTAATTTGTAAAGCACTTTCTCGAGTAAATCAGGAAAAATCGCTATTAGTGCCTTAAATGAACCACTATATGAAATAATAAATTAGCTGAATAATTTACGTACTTTATCTTTCTCAGTATAAATAATGATGAGGATATTCATAAATAATATTATACTTAAAAGCAACGTCTGCCAGGTAACCCTGAAAATCACATTAATCGCAAGAATATTGGATACTACGAAAAAATAAACGATTGCACCAAAGAGCCTTGTTCGTTTAAATAAAAGTAAAACTGATGATCCAATCTGTGATAATCCTACCAATATAGCATATTCGGCCTTTATACCTAAGAAATACCACATGACCTGCGTAGGCTGCATCTCTGTAGCTAATAATCCGTCTTCCGGCAGGGTTGCAATTGCTTGTATCCTCATTATTTTTGAAACTCCGTACATAATAAAAACGCCAGCATTGAATAAAATGATAATAAACAGTAAAATATTTTTCTTATTGAAATTCATATCATCAAGTTTTACAGGCAAATTTATTAGTCATTCACATATAAACAGTTAGTTAATTCTTAAATAAACTTACTATAGTTTTAATATTTGTTAAATTTCAAGCGTTTTGCATATGTTTTGCTTAGATATTTTTTAAAAAGTGTATAAAGATTTATTTGTATTATTTATAAACCTTTATTTTCAATACTCAGAAGCGTAGAAACTCATTTCCAGTACAGCATCAGCGTACCTCAAGATGATTGGCCGGTAAAAAGAAGCTACTTTATTGTTTCTGCTGAAGTAAGGGACCATGTAAAGTTTGTCTATCCATTCTTTTTGTCTATTCCGGAAGCCTCTCAAGGTGCTGAATTTATTGAAGAAAAGAGGTTGGGCAATTTAGAAATATACCATTCTATGATTTTGTGGGTGTGGCTTTTGTTTATGAGCCTTAGTTTTGCAAATTAGTCTATTATACTTCAGCAGTATAAAAAATAAAACGTTCATACTAAGCCGGATTGGAAGCTATATTTTTTAAGTTTATGTTTGCTATCAATAGTATTAAAGTGATTAATTTTATTTTAAAGTAACTGCCTTACTTTCTGTTTATAATCCATATATTTTTGTCCATGTTGAGACATTAAAAATTCTTCTTCAAGCTTGATCTGGATTTGGATTAAAATATAACCTAAAATTAGAAAAAGTGTTGTTAATGCATTTGGTGTTATTAGAAAAAGCCCAATTAAACTGCCTATTATCCCTAAGAAAATTGGGTTTCGTGAGCGTGCAAAAATTCCTGTTGTTATAAATTCTGTTTTGGTTTTCGTATCAATACCAATTCTCCAGGAATTTTTCAGATGTTCCTGCGCAATGATTGTCCAGACTAGTGTAAATGCTAAAATCCCAAGGCCAATATACTTCATTGTCCATGTATCTATATAAGTAATTGGTAAAAAATAGCTATAAAGTGTCGGTACGAATGCAAAAAGTAAGACGTAAATAAATATAAAAATTATTACTAATCCGAAATAGAGCTCGGTATGACCATATATATTATCATTTTTTTGTAAAGCAATGGGATTTTTTCCAATTCGTTTGGCAACAGCTATATTTTTTGCAATAAATGCAAATGCAAAATAAATGATAAAATATGTTGGTAAAATTATTCTTAAAATGTGTTCCATTTTAGCTAATGTGAAACTAATTTATTGCTTTTGGTATTACTATCCCTTATAAGTGTGTGTAGTTAAGTTTTTTATACCAACACTACGATATACATAATTTGTCTTCTTCCTTTACATATTGTTCCATGATTTTTTCAGTTGAAGGGATTGAAACTGAACTTTACATTAGAACAAAGCGAAGTTATAAAAAAAAACTAATTATTTGAACATCAAAGCACTATGAACAATTGTTAATTATTGTATCTTTTAAAATATATATTTGGTTTTTACCACCATGAAAATTATTGTTTGATTTTGATCTGAATCTTTTAGTCTTGCTTTACGTTATAACCACTTTTATCATTTGGTAATTCTTTGAAGACAAAACCTTTTTTAACAAATTATTTTACAGTTTCATCTCCATTTTCAACTCCAAAATAAATCCGGGTGTGTATAACTGTTATCATCAGCTAAGTGAAGTGAAAATGTAGCATTACTTTGTGGAGATTGAAAACTTGCTTAATGTGGCAAAGATTTTAATCTTATCTGGAATACAATGCCACTGATTTTTGAACGTTAGATACTGATATAGTAATTTGATTTAGATTTGTAGTTTAAGATTATTTACTTGAAGTGAAGGGCCAAAAGCAGGAATGTCATAAATTCTTACTATTATGATTATTTAATTTTGTATTTTGTTTAATGCTTATACATATATATTTCTTCTAAGATTACATATTGTGCTAGGGTTATGCTGCTAAAGGTGCTTTTATTCTTTGAAATATAATTGATTTTATAATGCCTGGTGTAAAACATATTTATTTGATGTGCTTGCTGCGTGAGAGATGAAAGTGAAAATCCTTTTTTGCTTTTTAGCAAAAAAGATTGTAACGGACAGCTCGACCGAGCTTGTATGGATATGAAGAGGAGCTGGGAAGTGGTGGCGAGGGCACGCCCAATATTGTTTTAAATAAATCTTTTCATATAATTCTGTTAACCGTGCTGGTATAAACCTCTTTATTGTTTCTGGTTCTGTTGCATATAGTCTGCTATTAATTTTTCATTTGTTGCTGTACTATCTGCAAGAGCGTTTATTATATTTTTTTGTTCTGTCTCTGACCTGTTCTGACTTATTTTTTTCTTTGCTTCTAAATCAGTCACAATAATTTCAAATCCGACTACTCCTTTTGACATCTTTAACTTGTAATCTTCCGGCAGATTGTCCCATTGCTGTTTATAATCCGGATCATAATTGTTTATTGTTCTTTCAAGCAATTGGTAAACTTCATCTGTTGCCTTGTAGATTTTACCTTGCCCGTAGGCGTGAACGGTAATGTAATTCCAGGTTGGTACATCCAATTCTTTTTCATAATTTTTTGTTGAAATGTAGGCATGGGGTTCGCTAAAAATTACCAACACCTTATTGTCTTCAATCTGTTTCCATTGTTCGTTTGCTTTTGCAAAGTGTGAAGTTAAGATGATAGTATTATCTAAAACTGTTACTACAAATGGTAAATGTGTAGCAACCGGATAATTGTCTGTTGCGGTAATGATAGTGGCAAAACTAAAACGTTGCATAAATTCAACTATTTCTGTTTTGTCCTTCATTAAATTAATTTTTGGAATGTACATTTTCGTATGTTATTTTTTGTTTTTGGATTGATTTTTTAAAAATATTTTTATTTACGGTGGTTCCTGGAACGTAAACCTCGTTGTATTATGAAATTCTCTAACTACCAGAATTTAGTTCTGCCTGAACTTTTTTAGTTAAACTTTTAAAAACCAAATCATAAGAATGGTCAATTAATTCCTTAACTAATTTATCTAAAACATCACCATTTAATGTAATTGTATTCCAATGTGTTTTGTTCATGTGATACCCTGGTTGTATATCATTAAAAGTAGCACGAAGTTCCTGAGCCTTTTCAGGATCACATTTTAAGTTGATAGCCGGCATGCCTTTTTCCCAATTGCTTAATGAAGAAAGAGCAAATATTTTTCCTCCAACTTTAAATACCAAAGTATCTTCATCAAACGGGAAATGTTCTGTCACGCCTTTTTTAGAAAGACAAAACTCAAAAAATTGCTGGATATTCATTATTTATTTGGCTGCTTTTAGATTAATTATTGAAATAACGATGATTTTGTTTTAACTTCTTAAACATAAAAATATTTACTTACGGTAACGTTGAAAAAGTTCAGGCTGTTTCTTTAATAGATTTGTAAATCGTTCTTTCGGTTTTCGAATACTGGATATTAAACAAATTATGAATAGGGCAGTTTGTATTATTCTAAGATTCATCCTGTTGTTATTAAATCCAGGAACCCTGATAATCCTGCTCCTGTAATAATTGTCCAGGAAACCCAGTCTTTGAATTCATTTTTTCTATGCATTAAAAACAGCAGGTGAAGAATGAAATGCACAATTAAAAAATAGTCAAAACCCATTCTAAATTTTTCACTGTTAAGGTGAGTTTCCAGCATAATCCAATAAATAAGAGGGACGTGCAAAAAGATAAATACAATTAATCCTGCCTTATCATTTTTTATATAGGATAGCCCGGGAAAAATTCTCCATTCCCTGCATCTTATAGCATCCATTTCATGCATCAGGATAAATGCTATTCCCAAAATATAGAAATTGATCATTTGCATCTCTATCTGTTTTGTTATATTAATATCTTTTATTTAAGGTCAAGGTTTTCGACTTTATTTCCTATTATAATTGACCTCATTTCTTCTTCTAAATTATCGAAACTGCTCTTTTGAAAAGTTTTAAGTGGTTCGCCTTTTCGTAATAAATGTATTTCATCACAAGTGTCGTTTAATGTTGAAAAAATATAACAACAGCCAA
Organism: Flavobacterium sp.; assembly: GCA_036386975.1. Taxonomy (GTDB): domain Bacteria; phylum Bacteroidota; class Bacteroidia; order Flavobacteriales; family Flavobacteriaceae; genus Flavobacterium. Next base: position 4,689 of record DASVUQ010000026.1, read on the forward strand.
ATATACATAAATGTCATAGAATTGCCAGACCCTTTTTAGCACTCGTTATTTTGTTTTTATTTATTATCAAACAGTTTTGCACATTTCCTGCCGCAAAGATTCTAGTGAAGAGCCCAGCCAAGCCTGCTGCTCATTTATGGTAATAATATTTTGATTACGCTGTTGGGCTTTAGATTTTACTTGATTTAAATTCTTAGCGCGCCACGAAACCCTCTCGCAGCATAGTAGGAGGGAGCACTATTGTGGTATATAAAGACATTGCCGTAGCGGAAGTCGGCAAACAGTGCACCTCCCAATTTTCTGATCCCGGCCGGCGTTTGGATCCAGCTGGATGTTTTTGTATCGAAGTTCCCCAATTGCTGTAATTCCCGGTATTGTTCTTCTGTTAACAGTTCGATTCCCATGGCTTCGGCCATATCGACAGCGTTGTTTTTGGGTTTGAATTCTTTTCTTGATTCCTGCCCTTCGTAGTCGTAACAAATACTTCTGCGGCCTTTGGGGCTTTCGGCACAACAATCATAAAAGATATATTCGCCTGTATGGTTATCATAACTTACCACATCGGGTTCACCACCGGTTTTTTCCATTGCGTTAAGCGACCACAGCTTTTCCGGATTGGCTTCGAGCCTGGTTTGTACCTGGGCCCATTCCAGGCCTTTGTGGCGGTTGGTATTTTTTATAAAACGGTTTTTTAATGTGTTGAGTAGTGCTTCACATTCCTGTGGCGACAACTGATTTTTATTTTCTATTGCCATGATGTATTATTTTGATGGTTTATCACTGTTACAAAATACAAATTTACTACATAGCCGTTCAAAATAAACTTTGTATTAGCAATAGTTGCCTGTATAATTACACGAAAAAGGCATAGTGTTTTGAATGGCATTGATGGAGATGTACTACTTTATACCGTATTACTATTTGATGATTTAATTTCTTCAAAATATTCCATTACTCTTTTTTCTGTTGTGTCGTTAATTATAATGTCGGTGGTAAACAATTCATTCCGTAAGTTCCGATAGAGTGATATTGAATTTTGCAAACTGTCCAAAAGGGAACTTTTTAAATATATAGGGATGGTTGCTTTTAGTTGCTCAAAGTCTGCTGCTGCCAATTGTGTTTCGACCCTACGGACTGTTCTGGGCAGGTTGCCATTTTTGATATGAAGTAAAGGCCCGAATACGGCCATTCGTAAAAAACTAAAGAAATCGAAAGCTTCAACATATTCGCCCCGTCCAATTTTTAGAAGTGCATAATGGGCCCAAATCCAAAATCGGTCTTCAATCCACTGGTAATCGGGATAAGGAAATACGGGCTCTGTCTGCTCAAGAATTTTTTTTAATTGTTCGGCTGTGTCCAATAGAATGACAGGTGTTTCAATTCGCTGCCTAAATTCATCAAGCACCAAAAATTTTATATCGACGTGTAGTAATGGATTTTCATAGAGACAAATCAAAACCCGTGGTTCACCGACATGTTCTCCTGTAAATCCTGATAAAAGTTGTCCTAAACGTCTGGCATAGCTTAGCATTTTATTTTTATCACCTGCCACTCTTTCTTTTGTAACCAGAATCAAATCAAGATCCGAAAAAACATCCATTTCATTGGTTAACCAGGAACCGGCTACGGCTAAGCCAATCACATTTTGATCGTTTTTTAAAATTGCTGTTGCTCTGTCTGCAAATTCTTTTTGTATCACAAATGTTCAAATTTAAAATTGTTTATAATTGCCTGAATAACTGCATAGCTTCTGAAAGGGCAGGAGCAAATCATATAAATACAATTGTTAACTGCTGCGCTCATTTTCATATTGATTTTTATGCATTTCAAACTTTATTTCATTTGGGCCATTGGTTCCGTTTTCAGTCCAACCTGACTTTCTATAAAATAGTGCTGCTCTTGTATTGGGCGCTGTTCCTAACCAGACATATATTTTTCCCTGTGCGAAATACCATTGAAGCATTATTTGCTGAAGATGTTTCCCGATTCCTTGTCCTTCAAATTCAGGTTTAACAAAAAGTGCCCATATATTCTCATCCTGTAAATCTGCAATAGCAAAACCAACAATTTCTTCATTAATTTCAGCTACCCAGCCTTTGCCGCGATTTGTAATAAATTCAAAACAGTCCTGATCGGTAACCAAACCGGGATTTGAAAGTGTGTTTTCTTTGACAGTGTGGCGTACCACTTGGATTTTCGGAATATCTTCAGGTGTAGCTTCACGGAAAGTGATCATGATAATTGGTTTTTAATGGTTGGTAATTGTTGTAGTTAACGTGTTGTAGCTCGACAACAATTTCGAAACTCTAAACTGAATTTTCTTGACTGTACTAAACGAAGTTATGGAAAAAATAAATTCTGCAACCTGAAATAGCAATTGTCCTAACCGCTGTTAGCAATGTTTATTTAATTATTGATTCAATATTAGCAGTGAAACTAAGATAAACACCATAATTCCTGGCCTTATTATCTTTTGATTGTAATGTATTGGTTAGATTAACTTCAGGAAGCATTTCAATGCCAAAATGTTTGGCAGAATTTACTCCAAATCCTAACATTCCTCCATAATTTACCTTTTTATAAAAATCATCATTTTTTTCTCCGTCGATTGTAACATTTAAAACATTGGTCATTCGGAACCCGCCAATAAAGTAAAAGCCTTTATGATAAACTTTGCTTACATCATATTTTAAGAGCGTGTGAATTTGTAGTGATTTTATTTTAGCTTCATCAAATAAGGAAACACCTTGATTACTAGTTATGTCATATTTACCTTCTTTTATGCTAATATAGATTAAACTTCCTCTTACACCAAATCTATTATTTAGCTGGTATTCAACAAATCCACCAACATTTAATCCACTATCAGCACCATCAGCAATGATTGGCCCATCAATTTCAAGATCATAAAAATTAAATCCAAAAAGTGCCCCATAACCTAAATGCTGTGCACTTGCATCATTGCATCCAATAAAAATGATAATAAGAAGAGTAATTTTTTTCATTTTAAAGGTTTATGATTATTAATGGTAATATTTAATGTCTTAGCTATTCAAAGAGGATAGTAAAAAAGGTTCAACATACTGTCAAACCTTTTCATTATTCATGATAATATTCAATCAATATTAGTCTCTGGAAAGCTTCGAGAGCAATCTTAAGAATTCGATATAAAGCCATACTAGGGTTATCATTAATCCCATAGCGCCAAACCATTCCATATATTTTGGAAGCCTTCCCTCAGCCCCTTTTTCGATCATGTCAAAATCGAGGAATAGATTTAGAGCTGCAATTATAATAACCACAACACTAATACCAATACTCAATGGAGAATTTCCATAATGAACTGGTAGGTAGCTGGTGAAGATCATTCCAAAAATAAAAGAAATTAAATAATAAGCGGCAATTGCCACTGTTGCTGCAATGACAACCGATTTAAACTTTTCATTCACTTTTACAATTTTATATTTGTACAATAATAAGCAAACGATAAAGGTAACGAAAGTGGCACCAACAGCCTGAATAACAATTCCCGGATACATAGATTCGAAAATGGCAGAAACTCCTCCTATAAACAAACCTTCAAATAAAGCATAAGCGGGGGCCAGGTAGGTAGAAAGGTGTGGTTTGAATGAAGCAATTAAAACTAAAATGAATCCGATAATAGCACCTCCGATGACAATAGGTAGTGGGTTCATGCCATCAAAAGCCATCCACCAGGTTACTGAAGCGGTAGCTAGTAACAGCATAAGCATAATAAAACTCTTGTTTATTGTGCCTGAAACTGTCATCTCCTGATCGTAAGATATCAGGGTAGTATCTTGCTGATGGGTATAAGTAGTTGTTTTACTAAATGATTTACTCCCTAAAAAAGGATTGCCAGATTTAAAATTCATAATTATAAGTATTTAGGATTTCGTTCAAATGTAAATTTTATTTTACTATTTTTCAAGATTTTAAATAAAAAAATGTGTCAGCTCAACTAACGGATAGTATTTTAAACAATTTTATATTTATTCTGTTCAGAAATCTTTAATGTATCTGTCATTTCTTTTTCAACTACAGGCATTGGGTATTTTTATTTTTTTGTCGATACTAACAATTCCCTTACATCAACATCAAGAACTTCTGCTATTTTCCTTAGGTTTTCAATACTAGGCTGAGCATTATTATTACAATAATTTGTTACGACAACATAGCTTTTATCTATTTGTTCGGCAAGCCAGGTTTGAGTCCGTCCTTGTTCTTTTAGAACTTCTTTTATTCTGTTCATCTAATTATTGACGATTAACAATGTTTATAAATATTCGCTATTATTTAGCTTTTATTAAGTGTGTTAAATTATAATATAAAAATGTATTGTGTAATATTATATTATAATATATATTTGTATTGTATTTCAATATATTTAAAAATTATGAGACAATATACAAAAGCTGATTTGGAAAGGATTGTAATGGTTCAATTGGAAAATCTGGACGCAATACATGATCTGTTAAGAATTATGAAAGTTCAGAATGAACTATTACATAATACAAATAAAAAATTGAGAGATGAAACTACTGATTCTATGATTAAGCAATATCAGCATTTAACTAAAGGCCGGAAATTATAAATTGTAGATAGGAATTGGGCATTTTAATTTTATCTTTTAAGTAGGCTTTTGCGAAATAGATAAAAAAACAATTATTTTATTAAGTTTTAAGAATAAATCTTATTATTATTTTCCTGCGTGAGGAATGGCAGCGGAATCCTTTTTGGGCTTTTTCTGCCCGAAAAGATTATAGTGGACAGCCCGACCGAGCCTTACCAGATTGGAAATGGAGTAGGGAAGTGGTGGCGAGGGCACGCCCAAAATAAAATTAAAATAGCTTTAAATAATAATCCCCAACTGCTTTGACAATTGGGGATTATATAATTTAAATTTTAAATCAAAAACTAACATGGTGTTTTAGTCATTACTTAAAACCCAATCTCCTGAATTGAGTAGGCTTTCGGCTTTCTTAAACTTCATTTGTTCAGTTTTACCGGTAGCGACCTGCCTGATTTTTACGGTATCGTTCCTATTTATTTTCGGCATTTCCCTTACAATGGTTTCTGTTACCTGGCGTGGTTGCTGTGTTTGCCCCGCTTGCTGGTTTACTGCTGCTGCCTGATCGGTATTTGGGATTTCGTCTTTAGAAATGGTATAATTCTCTTTCTTACGGACTTTCTTGGCTTCGTGTATTTCACTTACATTTTGTACCGGTAGATCGCCTTTGAACAGGAATGATACTACTTCGCGGTTAATACCGTTGAGCATATTGCTAAACAGTTTAAAGGCTTCGAACTTATAAATAAGCAACGGGTCTTTTTGTTCGTGAACGGCTAATTGAACGGATTGTTTAAGCTCATCCATTTTGCGAAGGTGCTTTTTCCAGGCTTCGTCTACAATGGCAAGCGTGATATTTTTTTCGAAATCTGCAATGAGTTGTTTTCCGCCGGAATTGTATGCTTTTTTCAGGTCGGTTACTACGTTTAGGGTTTTGATCCCATCAGAAAAAGGGACGATGATCCTTTCGAATTTATCGCCGTCATTTTCAAAAACATTTTTAATGATAGGCATGGCTTCCCTGGCCGTACGCTCTGTTTTTTCGGTATAATATTCGAGCGTTGCTTTGTAGACTTTACCAGTCAGTTCCATATCGCTTAATTTACTGAAATCACTTTCAGAAACCGGAGAGGTAATGGAGAAGTAACGGATAAGTTCAAACTCAAAATTTTTGAAGTCATTAGTTTGCTTGTTGTTCGATACAATTAACTCGCAGGTATCGTACATCATATTGGCAATATCTACTTTGAGCCTTTCGCCATGAAGCGCATGACGGCGGCGTTTGTATACAACTTCACGCTGTGCGTTCATCACGTCGTCGTATTCCAATAAACGTTTACGGACTCCAAAATTATTTTCTTCTACTTTTTTCTGCGCACGTTCAATGGATTTGGTCATCATAGAATGTTGAATCACTTCACCTTCTTTGAGTCCCATTCTGTCCATGATTTTTGCTACTCTTTCTGAACCGAAAAGGCGCATTAAATTATCCTCTAGCGATACATAGAACTGTGAACTACCCACGTCGCCCTGTCGCCCGGCACGACCTCGTAACTGACGGTCTACACGACGCGAATCGTGGCGTTCTGTTCCTACAATGGCTAAACCTCCGGCTGCTTTTACTTCGGGGCTTAATTTAATATCGGTTCCACGGCCTGCCATATTGGTAGCGATGGTTACGACGCCTGCTTTACCGGCTTCTTCGACAATCTGCGCTTCCTGCTTGTGCATTTTTGCATTAAGTACATTATGGTTTACGCCACGCATCTTTAGCATCCGGCTTAGTAATTCTGAAATTTCTACAGAAGTAGTACCAATTAATACCGGACGCCCTGCCGCTGAAAGTGCGGTAACATCATCTATAACGGCATTAAATTTTTCCCGTACGGAACGGTAAATAAGGTCTTCCTTATCTTGTCTGGCCATGGGTTTATTGGTGGGGATTTCTACTACATCAAGTTTGTAAATTTCCCATAACTCACCGGCTTCTGTAACTGCGGTTCCGGTCATACCTGCCAGTTTGCTGTACATCCTGAAATAATTCTGCAAAGTTACTGTGGCAAAGGTTTGCGTAGCTGCTTCGATCTTTACATTTTCTTTTGCTTCTATCGCCTGGTGCAACCCGTCAGAATACCGACGGCCGTCCATAATACGACCTGTTTGTTCGTCTACAATAAGGATTTTATTTTCGATAATCACATACTCCACATCTTTTTCAAAGAGGGTATAGGCTTTTAGTAATTGTGTGAGGGTATGGATACGCTCGCTTTTGATGCTAAAATCCTGGAATAGTTTTTCCTTTTCTTCTGCTTCTGCATCTTTGTCAAGGTTTAACTTTTCTATACGGGCGATTTCTGTACCAATATCCGGAAGGACAAAGAAACCACTGTCTGTATCTCCAGACAGGAATTTGATCCCATTGTCGGTAAGTTCTACCTGATTGTTTTTTTCTTCTATAACAAAATACAACGCCTGATCTACTTTGGGCATTTCCCGGTTGTTATCCTGCATGTATTGGTTTTCTGTTTTCTGAAGCAATTGCTTAATACCTTCTTCACTAAGGTATTTTATCAATGCTTTGTTTTTAGGCAATGCCCTGTGTGCTCTTAATAAAGCAAAACCACCTTCTTTTGTATTTCCTTCTTTAATCAGCCTTTTTGCTTCTGTCAAAAATCCATTAGCAATTTGCCTTTGTAAATTAACGAGGTTTTCTACTTTTGGTTTGAGCTCGTTAAATTCGTGCCTGTCGCCCTGAGGTACGGGGCCAGAAATAATTAATGGTGTCCTGGCGTCGTCAATTAAAACGGAATCGACCTCATCGACTATCGCAAAATTATGTTTACGCTGTACGAGTTCTTCCGGCGAATGTGCCATGTTGTCTCTTAAATAATCGAAACCAAATTCATTATTAGTACCATACGTAATGTCGGCTTCATACGCTTTTCTCCGGGCATCAGAATTGGGCTGGTGGTTATCGATACAATCTACGGTAAGGCCGTGAAATTCGAAAAGTGGGGCTTTCCAGGTGCTGTCCCTTTTTGCCAGGTAGTCGTTTACAGTAACTAAATGTACTCCGTTTCCGGTTAATGCATTAAGGTATAAGGGTAGTGTGGCTACTAATGTTTTTCCTTCACCGGTTTGCATCTCGGCTACTTTACCTTCATGAAGGACCATACCACCAATAAGTTGTACATCATAATGGATCATGTCCCAGGTAATTTGTTTTCCGGCTGCATTCCAGGAGTTGGACCACATTGCCTGATCGCCATCGAGCGTAATATAGCTTTTTGTGGCAGAGAATTCTCTGTCTTTTGGGGTTGCTGTTACCCTTATTTCTGTATTTTCTTTGAACCGCCTTGCTGTTTCTTTTACTACGGCAAAAGCCTCGGGAAGGATTTCCATCAATGTTTTTTCGGAAACTTCATACGCTTCTTTTTCCAAAGCATCGATTTGCAAATAGAGGTCTTCTTTTTTATCGATATCTTCTGTAGTTTCTACTTCGGACTGTAATGCAGTAATTCTGGCATCTTTGTCCGCTCTTCCTTTCTTAATTTTTTCTTTGAATTCTGTAGTTTTTGCACGCAATTCATCATTAGTAAGCACCGTTAGGCTGCCTTCTAATGCTTTAATTTTTGTAAGGTAAGGTTGTAAAGCTTTTACGTCTTTTTGTGATTTGTCACCAACGAATACTTTAAGTATGCTGTTTATGAAACTCATAATTTTATTATTTCTTTATTGTGTATGCAAATTTAAACAAAAAAAAAGCCTCTTAGTGAGACTTTTGATTCGATTTATTTTTTAATATTCGTCCTCGTTCCAAAGATAATCTTCGTCTGTAGGATAATCTGGCCAAATTTCTTCCATTGATTCATAAATTT
>DASVUQ010000027.1:0-1949 GCA_036386975.1 Flavobacterium sp.
TATCTTTGCGCACTTGAAATAGCCCCTTACTATTTTTTTTATTACTGGATTACTAAGACTTAGCATTAGAAAATATCAAATATGAAAGTGAAAACAATTTTGGTGTCACAACCTGAGCCTAAAGTAGAAAATTCACCATACTTCGACCTTCAACAGAAGCATAAAGTAAAAATTGATTTCAGGCCATTTATCCATGTAGAAGGTGTAAATGCAAAAGATGTCCGGCTTCAGAAAATTGACCTCCATAATTATACTGCTATTATATTGACAAGTAAAAATTCTGTTGACCACTTTTTTAGGGTTGCAGAAGAAATGCGATATAAAATCCCCGAAACCCTTAAATATTTTTGCCAGTCGGAAGCCGTTGCCTATTATCTTCAGAAATATGTAGTGTACAGGAAGAGGAAAATCTATGTAGGACAGAAAGATTTTGTTGATATGTCCCCTCTGATTAAGAAGTACAAAGATGAGAAATTCCTTTTGCCCGCTTCAGATCAACTCAATGCTGATGCGCCACAAACCCTTAATGACTTAAAAGTAGACTGGACGCAGGCTACTTTATATAAAACGGTTATAAGTGACTTGTCCGATCTGGCCAATGTGTATTATGATGTGCTCGCATTTTTTAGCCCTACAGGAATTAAATCGTTGTTTATGAATTTTCCTGACTTTGAACAGAACAATACAAGAATTGCTGTTTTTGGAAGCACTACTCAAAAAGAAGCTCTGGAACATGGGCTTAGGGTAGATATCATGGCCCCTTCTCCGGAAGCTCCTTCTATGACCATGGCACTTGAAAAGTATATTGCCAGAGTCAACAAAGAAAAATAGATAGTAATAATGACCTGTTGTGCATTATGACAAAGGGTAAAAGTTGTTCTTCCGACTGAAGAAAAGAATATTTTATACTAATTCATTGTGTGTTTTTAATTCCTCGCAAAGGTGCTAATTCACAAAGCTATAGGGGAATTTATTAGGCGCCTGCCTATTTTTAAGTTATACCGGCACACCACTGTTCAGGTGTTCCTAAAAAAACAAAAATTTTTTTGATAGCCCCGATTGCAGTGGCATCCTGCGCTTTTTTGCGCAGATAAAGCGGAAAGCGGGACAAAAGCAGTGGCAACAATACGTTTTGTGCTCCTGACAATTTATTAAATTAAAAAAAATATAAATTTTCTATGATCCTATTAACGTCTTTTAAGATTAAAATAAGACAGATTATTGTAATTTAATTATAAATAGAATCCCGACTGATTTGACTTAGCCGGGATTTTTTATAAATTATATTAACTTAAGTGTGTTTTGGCGTGAAACCATCTTCGTTCAATTCTCTAGGCTCATAATCAGCAACTATTTCTGCTTCATAATTTGTCTTTTCTCCTTTAGAGAATTTATGAATTATCTTTTCCATGATTTCATAAACCACAGGAACGACAATCAGAGTCAGGAATAAGGAAGAGATCAAACCACCGATAATTACCCAGGCGAGTCCGTTTTTCCATTCCGCTCCGGCACCGCTTGCCAGTGCAATAGGGAACATCCCGAAAACCATAGCGATGGTGGTCATCAAAATGGGGCGTAGCCTGGCGTGGTTGGCCTGAATTAATGCAGTCCTGATGGTTTCGCCTGCAGCACGGCGCTGGTTGGTATAATCGACAAGCATAATGGCATTTTTACAAACTAGACCAATTAGCATAATGATTCCCAGAATAGTAAATATATTCAGTGTATTATTAGTTAATGCCAGGGCCAATAAGGCTCCGATAAACGAAAGTGGAATGGAAAACAATACTACGAACGGATGCACAAAGCTGTCATAAAGCGACACCATCACCAAATAAACAAGGATAATAGCGGCTAATAATGCAACTCCCAGAGTTCCGAAACCTTCTGATTGGTTTTCCTGGTCACCACTCCAGATATAGCTTACCCCTGTTGGCTTCTCCAGC
>DASVUQ010000028.1:0-18956 GCA_036386975.1 Flavobacterium sp.
ATGCTCAAGACTGGTGTTTCTCATTAGAAAAATTATGTGGTAATAATCTTTTAATGTAAGGAATATCAGTCTTTTATCCTAATTTTTTATGTGTTAATTTATTCGTTTTCAGTTAATTGTAGTTTTTGTCATGTACTAAAAACTTTTTCACTTTTTCAAATGTTAGCTAATAATCAAAGTTACGCAACTATAAACTACCTGCAATACAGTTTTACATAATAATTTAAAAACAAATCTTTATGTGTATGCTTTTGGTATTGAACAATAACCTATTTATCCTAGCCCTAATGGCAGCGGCATCCTTTTTCATGTAGTAGCGAGGTGACGAGCTATAATAGGAAAAAGATAGAGCGTACAGCAGGACATCAGCACAACAATTACGAATTGTACTGCTCCTGATACCTATAAATCGATAGACTCGCCTATGTCTAACAGCATCAGGTCTTTGTCTTTGTCGAAAAATTTCCGTTTGGCTTCGTCATGGTCTATTTCGATATAGCCAAATGTATCATAATGTACGCCCAGCACCTTCTCGCATTCCACAAAATCGGAAGCGATGATGGCGTCTTCAACATCCATCGTAAAGTTGTTTCCGATGGGTAAAATCGCAAGGTCAAGCCGCGTACGTAACGGGATAAGCTTCATGTCGAACGTTAATGCAGTGTCGCCGGCAATGTAGATGTTTTTATACTCGCCCTGGATGATAAAACCGCCGGGATTGCCACCATAAGTACCGTCTGGAAAGGAACTGGAATGTACGGCGTTGACATATTTTACTTTTCCAAAATTAAAATTCCAGCTTCCGCCATGGTTCATGGGATGGGTTTTGAATCCTTTGTTGCTATAATAATCAGCAATTTCAGCATTGGAAACAATCGTGGCTCCTGTGCGTTGGGCAATACTTTCTACATCCTGAATATGGTCACCGTGCGCATGTGTAACTAAGATATAATCAGCCTGAAGCGTATCCATGTCGATATGTGCCGCTTTTGGATTGGGCGAAATATAGGGATCGACTAGGATATGGATGCCTTTGATTGCTATTCCTAATGAGGCGTGGCCGTAAAATGTAATTTTCATTTTTTAAAATTTTTAATGTTACGTATTTACTATTAAGTCGGAAAACAGGTAGATCATACAACAGGCCAGTAAGACGGAAAGGGCAAATGTACTTAAGGCCAGTTTTTTTAATTCGGGGTCTAAGGTTCTGGTATCTTTGGTTTTATAAACGGTAATTAAATGTTTGGTTAAAGGAATGTAAGCCAGTAAAAACAAGTATTGGTCTATTTGAAAATCATTAATAACAGCAAAAATAATCATCGCTACCATCGCGGAAACAATGAGGAAGTAGTGGTATTTTTTGGCATTCCCTACTCCTATTTTTACTACTATGGTATTTTTTCCGGCCTTTCGGTCTGATGCTTCATCACGCAGGTTATTCAGGTTTAGAACGCCAACACTAAGACAGCCAATGGCAATCGCGGGAAAAAAAAGATCGAAATCCAGTTGTTTGGAATATAAAAAATTTACTCCTAATGTACTGACAAGCCCGAAGAAAACAAATACGAATAAGTCACCATAGCCCCTGTAGCCATAAGCGGAATTGCCTACAGTATACCGAATAGCAGATATAATGGCCAAAACGCCTAACACTAAAAACAATAACGAATACCAGATATTGGTGTCACCAAAAGAAAAATAAATAAGTGCTACGGCAGATAGTAAAGTTAAAATCGACGTTAGGATAATGGCATTTTTCATGGCCTTTAATGAAATTACACCGCTTTGAATGGCCCTTTTGGGCCCGATACGGTCTTGATTGTCGGTCCCTTTTTTTCCATCGCCATAATCGTTGGCAAAATTGGATAGTACCTGTAGCCCCAGAGTGGTCAATAATGCAAAACCGAACAGCCTCCAGTTAAAAACTTCTGTTGGTGTTAGTACATTATTTGTAGGTTTAGCGAGTGCATACATGCTCCCGACAATGATCCCGGAAACGGATAATGGTAATGTCCTTAATCGTGCTGCTTCTATCCAGTGTCTCATTTATATAGTTAATATGTTATTTTATTTAAGTTATTTACATCCAGTTGCTGTCTGACCTTTCCATTTCGTAGAGCCACAGGTTTACATATTGCTTAATCACGTCAAACTGCCCAAGCTGAAAATGTATCGTCCCTCCTGCCGTGTGTAAAGTTAGTGAACCTATATTTACCTTCTTGTGCCAGAATAGCTGTGATGTGGTAATGGCCTGGATTTTTTTAGGTTCAATAATCTGATTACTGATATCCCAAAAGCCGGATTGTTTAATAATAAAATTGTCGTGGATAAATAACCGGTACTTTCTAAACCTCAGGAACAATACTACCGCTACAATTATAACATAAAACGGAACAAACGGATGGAAAACTACTATTTCCGGATTAATGTAACTTATAATGACGAAATATAGGATTAAAGGCAAAATAATACCTAGAAATATAGAAAATCCAAGTTTGCGGAAATTAGGTTGTAGCATAACGCCTTTTTTAGGGACCTGCTGGAACAACAGTGCCAGGATCTGGTCTTTCTCAACGGCATTGCAACCGGGAATTTCTATAGCTGATTTTTGTTCTTCGCTTTCCCCTGATGTAGCTTGTTTGATTTTTAGTACCAGCACATCCATTTTCTTCTGAAAATAATTCTGAGATATTGCAATGACCTGAACTTTCTCGGGTTTAATAATCGTGCTTCTTGTGTTGAGCAAACCAAAGGATAATAGCAATGACCCTTTTTGCCGTGCAATTTTAAAATCGAAATATTTAAATAGGGTCTTTACCAGGTTGAACATAATAACGACAGCAAATAAAACTAAAATCACTATAGCCACCAGTTGTAATGTAACGTTATTTTTGGTGATATAAGTATCGATCTGTTCCTGCTGAACGGTTTTGCCATAAAAAATCCGTATGATCAGGCTATAAATGCCATTGTTACCAGATTCAGAAATAAGAAAGGCAAACAGAACCAGAAAGCTACGTACATAATTAGAAGTAATCCCGATTTTAATCAGGCTGAAAAAACTGATTTTTACAAATGGCTCCTCAGCAGTAACGGGACTTTCTATAGTACCTGAAACGGTAGGATCTTCCTGGTTTTTTACTTCATTGTCCAATAATTGTGTTTTTAGTGCCAGCGCCAGGTGATGTGAAATGGCTTTAATGTTGACTTCTTTTTTCTGGCTTCCGGCAGTATCTACCGATAATGCAAAAACACCCACTATTTTTTGAATGAGGGACTGATCTACATTGACTTGTTGGATTTTATTGAGCTGGATGGTTATCCTGGATTTGTTAAGTATGCCTTCGGTAATTACAAATTCATTATTATTGACATCAAGGAAAAAAGTAAAATTCAGATAACGCAGGTAGGAAACAACCCCAATCAGGATAAGGATACCGCATATTCCTACCAGCCAATACGCGCTGTTTATTTCCTGGAACTTAAAGATCGAGAATACGATTAATGGCCATAGTGCCCTTGCGTATTGCTGTAAGGCATAAAAAAACAACACCAATATACCTATGGGCGATTGTCTTTGCGGCTGGCTAAAATCGGGTGCCATTACAGTTGTTTTTGAATTTTGCCCATGAGCAGCTGTTTGATGTTTTCGGCCTGTGCCTTTTCAATCCCCGGAATGGCTATATCACTGGAACTGCCGCCGGCAGTGAAGATCTGTATTTTTGCCAACCCAAAATAACGGGAAAGCAGCCCTTCATGTAAAGCTACGTGTTGTATTCTGTTATAAGGGATTATAGTGGTATTAGTCGCAATGACCCCATTCTTGTAAAGCACATCATGGTCCCTGAAAGCAAATGCTTTTTTGTTGAAATCGATTCTGGAGAAGCATAAAACAAATAAAAATAAAATTATAAAAGCAATAATAGAGAAGAGCCGAAACGATACCAGCTCTTCCAGGTTATAAAGGAAAAATCCTGAAACTGCCCCAAGGATTAGGAACAAAACCAAAATAGTAATCAGGGTTATTTTCCAATAAGAAGGATGTAATTTTGAAAAAATGACTTCCTCAAATCTGGGTAATTGTGTGGTATCTATTGTTGCGTTAGTAAAATCTTTCATAATTTAATTTAAAATAAGTCCAATGCGTATTATGGCAGCCATTTGTTTTCCCCAAAATTGGGTTTCCTTTTTTCTAAAAATGCGTTACGGCCTTCTTTGGCTTCTTCGGTCATGTAAGCCAGACGTGTTGCTTCGCCGGCAAAAACCTGTTGCCCGACCATACCGTCATCCGTAAGGTTCATCGCAAACTTTAACATCTTAATCGATGTTGGTGATTTTTGTAAAATTTCCTGTGCCCATTCATAAGCGGTATTTTCGAGTTCATCATGAGGGATAACGGCATTGACCATTCCCATATCAAAAGCTTCCTGAGCAGAATAATTCCTGCCTAAAAAGAAGATTTCACGGGCTTTTTTCTGGCCTACCATTTTGGCCAGGTAAGCAGAACCGTACCCACCATCAAAACTGGTGACATCGGCATCTGTTTGTTTAAAAATGGCATGTTCTTTACTGGCTAGTGTCATATCGCATACCACGTGCAAACTATGCCCGCCGCCAACAGCCCAACCGGGAACTACTGCAATGACTACTTTAGGCATAAACCGGATAAGCCGTTGCACTTCGAGGATATTCAGTCGGTGCTGTCCGTCTTCGCCCACATATCCTTGATGCCCACGGGCATTTTGATCACCGCCGCTACAAAAAGCATAAACACCATCTTTAGTCGACGGGCCTTCGGCAGAAAGCAATACGACCCCTATCGAAGTGTCTTCCTGGGCATCATAAAAAGCCTGGTATAATTCTGAAGTAGTTTTAGGACGGAACGCATTTCGTACATTAGGACGGTTAAAAGCAATACGTGCTACGCCATTGAATTTATTATAGGTAATATCTTCAAACTCTTTTACCGGTTTCCAGTTAATTTGTGACATAACTTTTTTGATTTTTAAATGGTAAAAATACTATTTTTACCATTTACTTCAGTAAACAAAGTAGAACTTTCAGCAGAATAGGGCGCTTCAACTTAAAAATACATTTTCAACAGATGAGAACTTTTAAATCCGAAAAAAATATTTTTTTAGTGTCATTCCTGTGGTGTATAATTATAGGCTGTATAACCCTAGCTTTGATTGTATTACCAGAAGAAGAACAATGGTTCTCTAAAATTGTTTCGTTCATCATATTATTTGGCATCCCTGCTCTTTTAGCATCCGCTTTACTATATACGAGATATGTTATAAACGGTAATTTCCTGTATTGCTACAGCGGCCTGTTTAGGAGTAAAATTGACATCAACACCATAAGAAAAATTGAAGTAAATAATCATTTTATGAAAAGCAGTGCCTTAAAATTAGGTTTAAGCCATAAAGGGCTGATCATTTATTATAATAAATTTGACGATGTTTTTATTACTCCAAAAGATAATGAAGTATTTATTGAAACTTTGTTACAAATGAACCCTATGATTGCAATAAAACAGTGAAGCACTTCAGTTTGATTATATCAAATAAATACCATCTTCTTTAATTTCAATACGTTTCTCTTTATATAAAGCACCAATAGCTTTCTTAAACGTCTTTTTGCTCATTTTAAGGACGGTCTTAATGTCTTCGGGATGGGAATTATCGTTTAACCTTAGGAAGCCACGGCTTGCTCGAAGTTCGTTCAGTATGATTTCGGCACTGGGGTCTATATTCTGGTATCCCTGAATTTGTAGCGCCACATCAATTTTATTATCGGGGCGTATATTTTTAATGTAACCCCGCATCCTGTCACCGGTCCTGATGGTATCATCATACACTTCATCTTTGTACAAAAGGCCTTTGTGATTTTCATTAATAATGACATTAATCCCTATTTCGGTAATATGAGAAACAATCAAATCGACTTCCTCTCCTTTTTCAACAGTGAGATTATCATTACTCAGAAACTGATTGGTTTTACTGGAAGCTACCAAACGGTTCGTTTTTTCATCCATATAAAGATATACGAGGTAGCGCTTGCCTTTTTCCATAGGGCGCGCCTGCTCTTTAAACGGAACCAGGATATCTTTTTCCAATCCCCAATCCATAAAGGCACCTATTTTATTGGTATAATTGACCCGCAAAAGCCCAAATTCATTTAATAAAATATAAGGTTCTAAAGTAGTGGCCACAGGCCGTTCTTCATGATCGAGGTATACGAAAACCGTCAGTTCCTCTCCTATTTCAAAACGGTTTGGGACATATTTATTGGGCAGAAGAATATCTTCAGCTTCATTACCGTTGCCTAAAAATAAGCCGACTTTGGTATCCCGTAAAATGGTTAATGTATTGTATTTTCCTATCTGGATCATTATCGTAACTGCATTGTTTGAATATGCAAATGTACAAAGACCATTTCATTAACTACAAATGAAATAAAGGTTTCTTGTACTATAGCACCACTTCTTTTATACTTATTGAAAGATATAATTGTATAATTCATCTTATAAATCTTGTAATAAGAGAATGTATAAAAATTTGACATTTGTAAAAATGCAAACAACAACAGATGAAACCTAATATTGGAATAACCAAAGAAAATTTAAAATTAATTACTGATTTATTATCCGTTACACTGGCGAATGAAGTCACATTATATACCAAAATAAGAAAGTTTCACTGGAATGTTTCGGGTGAGAGTTTTATGGAATTGCACAAATTATTTGAAGAGCATTATTCACAGCTGGAAAAATCAATTGACGAAATAGCGGAAAGAATAAGTAAGCTTGGCGGAAAAGCAATAGGAACGATGGCGGAATTTCTTCAACTTACTATAATTAAAGAAAATCCGGGGATATTTCCAGATGCCAAAGACATGATCCGGGAACTTTTAGAAGACCATGAAACAGTTATTATTGCCCTTAGAGAAGATATAATTATTTGTGATAAAGAATATGGTGATATGGGTACGACTGATTTCCTGACCGATTTAATGGGACAACATGAAACTATTGCCTGGACATTGAGAAGGTATTTGAATTAAGAACTAAAAAGTCTTCAATAATTTATAAACAATCCGGAATTATGGTGCTCAACGAACAAATTATTACACTTTTTTTATTAGCATTGCCTGTTGCCTGCATTGCATGGACGGTTACCAAGGAAGAAGTTTTTAGGGAACCGAGGAGTTTTTGTGTAAAAAGGTCAAGAGATGCAAAAACGATTTTTAAAAGAAAAATGTATTACTTATTTACCTGCGAATATTGTTTTAGCCATTATGTTGTAATTTTCTTTTTAATTATTACGGATTATCATTTACTGTTCCCGGACTGGCGCGGTTACGTTATTGGGGGATTTGCCTTAGTATGGATTGCTAATGTATATATGAGCCTTTTTGGTACTTTAAGAGTGGTAATGAAAAAAGAAAAAATGGAAGCTGATATGGGTGAAATCGAACTAAAAGAGGTCAAAAAAGAAAAATCCCTTTAAGTTAATCCTTTAAAAAACTGTAGTAAGATGCTATCATTTTCCCGTGTAGGGGTAAAAACTTCAAGGATAAAAGGCCGCTCATTTTGCCGGTACATATCCTTTAAACCTGATTTTAAACTTTCGGTATCACTGGCAGTTGTATAGTCAAACCCATACATTTTTGCCAGATGTGCTGCTGTAAAGCAATGAGAAGTTTCAAAAAACTCATTAAAAACCGGTGTCTCATTATGTCCTGGCAAGATCCTGAAAATGCCCCCGCCCCCATTATTGACGAGGATGATTTTAAAATTTTTAGGAATATATTTGTTCCATAATGCATTGCTGTCATATAGAAAACCAATATCGCCGGTAATTAAAATCGTTGCTTCTTTACTGGCAAAAGCAGCTCCTATAGCCGTAGATGTACTGCCGTCTATACCACTGGTACCACGGTTACAATATACTTTTACGGATGGATCTATGGCTACTAACTGGGCATACCGAATGGCGGAACTATTGCTAATTTGCAAATGAGAATGTTTTGGTAAACCGGATATGACTTCTTCAAAAACTTTAAAATCAGAAAAGGGGATTTTATCGAGGTATATTTTCTGTTTTATCTTTCTGAGTGCATCGACAGCCTGTCCTTTTTCAAAGTAATCACTGATAACTTTTTGTGTTTTGGGAAAGAATGCATCAAAGAAAGTGTTAGGATCCGTTTTAAAATGTTGGGTCAGTGCACCAAAAGTATCATAGGCACGTAAAGGATCAATATGCCAATGGTGTCTAGGCCTGTACTTTCGTAGAAATGCTTTAATGCGTTTGGAAACAATCATACCGCCAAAAGTTACCAGTATCTCAGGTTGAAAATCTTTGAAATCTTCGTGCTGAAAAGGGGTTATAAAAGTATCAATGGTAGTAATGAATGTGGGATGATGTAAATTAGAAGTGGTCTCTGTAAATACCAGAACCGAATTATCGGAAGCAATTTTTTCAATATTTTCTTCTCTAATACAATCCGGATAATTTACGCCTGCAAGGACCATTTTCCTGCTGGAATTATTCCATATCGATACAAAATTATCCAGTTCATTACCATCAAAGTATGCTTTATCAGGTGTATTATTTGTAATTTGTGCTATTACAGAAAGGGCTTCTACTGTTTGGTATAATGGTTCTTCAAACGGCGCATTAATATGAACAGGCCCTTTTTTCGCAACAGCAGTATCGATAGCGGTATTTATTTTTAAATCGTTGGCTACCGATGCATCTTCTGATAAATTGGCATTATACAACGAATGATTTACAAAAACATTTTGCTGTCGGATCGTTTGGCCGTCACCAATATCAATTTTATCTAAAGGCCTGTCAGCCGAAATAACAACTAACGGGATCTGGCTGTAAAACGCTTCTGCAAAAGCAGGATAATAATTCAATAATGCAGAACCTGAAGTGCATACTAAGGCCACAGGTTGCCGCATTTGTTGTACCATTCCTAAAGCAAAAAAGGCAGCACAACGTTCGTCAGCTATACTAAAACATTTAAAATCCGGATGATTTACAAAACCTATAGTTAACGGGGCGTTTCTTGAACCGGGAGAAATAACGATATGGGTTAATCCTTTTGCCAGGCAGATCTGAATAATACTTTGCGCAAGAGGAATTTCAGGATAAATCATTATTTTAAAGTTGCAGGTACAAAGGTACAAAAGTTGATGGCGTATTATGATGACAACCCATTGATTTTTGTTAGTTTTGTTTTTTAAAATCTATTCTAATGGAAATAACTGTCCGTAACGCTAAAGCAGAAGATTTGCCTGCTATACTTGAAATTGTAAATTACTCCATTCTTAATTCAACTGCTAACTACAATTATGTCTTACAAGATATTGAAGATCAGGAGCAATGGTTTGCAGAAAAACAATCTAAAGATTTTCCGGTAATTGTAGCCCGCGATAAAGATAGCGTCATTGGTTTTGCTACCTATGGTACTTTTCGCGAAAAAACCGGGTATCGCTTTACTGTAGAACACTCTGTCTATGTAACCCAAAATTATATTGGAAAAAAAATAGGTAAATTATTATTAGAACATCTTATTGCACTGGCAGAGGCAGAAGGTTATCATACCATGATCGGTGTTATCGATGCTGAAAATAAAGAAAGTATAGCGTTCCATGAAAAATTCGGGTTTACCACTACGGGAACAATCAGGGAAGTAGCTTATAAATTTGACCGGTGGCTGGACCTGGTATTTATGCAATTGTTATTATAAAAAATGGAACTTTAAAAAGTTCCATTTTTTATTGATGTTTATTATTATTCCTTAATCCAATTCACAATTTCAGGGCTTAAAGGTGTAGTTTGCGATCCCATTACTTTTTCCAGTTCCCCTTTTTCATTGATCAGGTATTTTTGGAAATTCCATTTTACAGTAGAATCCATTACCCCATTTTTACTTTTTTGGGTTAAGAACTGATATACAGCTGTCATATCATCCCCTTTTACAGAAACTTTGCCCATCATTGGGAAACTTACCCCGTAATTTTTTTGACAAAATGAAGCAATTTCTTCATTGCTTCCCGGTTCCTGTGCACCAAAGTTATTGGCCGGGAAACCTACAATAACGAATCCGTTATTTTTATACGTTTGATATAATGTCTCCAGTTCTTTATACTGTGGAGTAAAACCACAATTTGATGCCGTATTCACAATTAAAACCTTTTTACCCTTCAAAGTAGAAAAATCAAAAATTTTACCATTAATGTCGGTAACCTTATAATTATAAATACTGTTGTTCATCACCTGTTTTTTAGAGTTGTTTGATAACATTAATTTGCGGGAAGCTTTTGCAGTTGTTCCCTGTGCGAAAGCGATTGAGGATGCTATAAAAAAGCATATCAACGAGAAGGTATGTTTCATTTTATTTTTTTACTAAAGTAGGGAAAAGATAATTTTGAGTTATAAAACATAGAATAAATTTTTGTTAAATAATTAACATATTATACTCTCACTTTTCTGTTACAACAACAATAATATGATGTTACTATTAAAAATTAATTTTTTTGAATTACTTTGCATCAATAATAACCAATTCCCCAAATATGACACAAGAAGAATTACTACCATTAGTTTTAAAAAAAGACGACAAAGCCTTTACTACTTTATACGATATGTATTCTAAAAATCTGTATGGAGTGATTTACAATTTAATAAAAAACCACGAAGAATCGGAAGATGTATTACAGGAAACCTTTGTCAAAATCTGGAAAAATATTGACAGCTATAATGAATCTAAAGGCCGCTTTTTTACCTGGATTCTAAATATTGCCAGAAATGCTGCCATAGATAAATTGCGTTCCAAAGGACATAATAACAGTAAAAAAAACCTCTCTTCTGATAATTTCGTACATCTATTGGATGACAGTAATAAACTCACCAACAAGATCGATACAATAGGAATTAAAGAGTTTGTTAAAAAGTTAAAACCAAAATGCATCCAGATTATTGATTTATTATTTTTTAAAGGATATACACAGCAGGAAGCTTCAGACGAGTTAGAAATCCCGTTAGGAACCGTTAAAACCCAAAACAGAAACTGTATTAATGACTTAAGAAACTTTTTACAAGTATGATAGAAGTAAAAGAATATTTAGAATCCGGCATTTTAGAACTGTACGTTTTTGGGGCACTGAGTTCTTATGAAATGAATGAAGTAAGTAAAATGGCTGCCCAGCATCCTGAAATTCAGGAAGAGATACTTTCCATTGAAAAAGCGGTTATCACTTTGTCTTATAGTATGGCCCCGCATGTTTCGTTATCCAACTTCGAGAGAATAAAGAGAAGATTAAAACTCAAACACCAGGGTGTAGTGGGTATGAAACCAAAATCCAATACAGTAAGTTATATTGGTTGGGCAGCAGCAATAGTTTTAATGCTGGGGCTTGGATATCAGTTTATGAAAACGGCCGCTATAAACGAGAATGTCATTGCCGCTGAAACCCAAAAAAGTAAACTTAAAAAAGAACGTGACAGCATACAACTCCAGAAACAACAAATGGAAACCGTACTGGCCGTAATCCGTGACGAAAACAATACGGTTGTGCCCCTTAGCGGACAGGAAGTTGCACCGGAAGCCAAAGCAAAAGTCTACTGGAACAAACAAACGGAAGTGGTTTATATTGATGCCAGCAACCTGCCCGAACCTCCTGAAGGAATGGTATACCAGATATGGTCCTTGAAACTGAACCCGCTTACGCCAACTAGTATTGGATTACTGGCTGATTTTAAAACTAATAATGCTAAAGTGTTCCAGGTCGAAAAAACAAACGGCGCCGAAGCTTTCGGTATTACACTGGAACCCGCAGGTGGTAGTGCTTCACCAACCATGGAACAATTATATACTTTAGGAGTTGTAAAAACATAATTTTATTAATGTAATAAATTAAAAAAGGTTCAACTTACGGTTGAACCTTTTTTATACATATAACTTCGGTAACTAAAATAAAATATAAACGATTATTGTAACTCCTGTTTTATTAATGTAGTATTAAAAATTATTTCTTTAAATATTTTCTATTTTTAAAATACGAGAAAAGACCTAAAATGCCCACTATAGCTAATGAATAATATATAAAAGCAGGGGTAACTACTTTATCCCCACTCGCATAAGAATGCAGCCCGGTAAGATAAAAGTTGACGCCAAAATACGTCATCATTATAGCATAAAAAGCCAAGATACTCATCAGGTTATAAATCCATTTTCCGCGTAAAGCAGGGACAAAACGAGCATGAATAATAAAAGCGTAATCCATTATACTAATCAGGGCCCATGTTTCTTTTGGGTCCCAGCCCCAGTACCGGCCCCAACTTTCATTCGCCCACTGCCCACCAAGAAAGTTACCTATAGTGAACATCACTAAACCTATAGTTGCAGCCATCTCATTGATATAGGTAATTTCCTGAATATTCAGGTTCATCTTTACTTTGTTTCTTTCATTAGTAAATAACATTAAAATTAATGCTACTACGCCAAGGACCATAGCGAGCGTAAAAGGCCCGTAACTTCCTACAATTACCGCTACATGTATCATTAACCAATAGGAATTCAATACCGGTTGCAGGTTAGCAATAGCCGGGTCCATCCAGTTCCAGTGTGCAATCATTAATATCATTGAAGCTACAAATGTTCCGGAAGCAACGGTTAATTTTGATTTTCGGTCAAAAGCCAAAGTAAAAAACATAGTAGCCCATGCTACGTAGATCATGGACTCATAGGCATCACTCCATGGCGCATGGCCGGAAACATACCAACGTGCTATTAATCCCAAGGTATGAAGCCCGAATAATATACCTATTACAACATGAAATCCGTTAATTACAACCCGTATGGCCTTTTTTTCAAAAAATATATTTACAATCGTAAAAAGCAACATCAACACACCGGTAGTCATATATAAATAATATAACCTTTTAAAAATATCATATTTGTTATAGGCAATTTCAGTATTTATCTTTTCGTCTGTAGGCCGTACTTTGCTTCCGTATTTCTTTTGATAACCATCAATACTGGTCAACATATCATCGGCAACTTTATAATCATTAGATAGTTTGGTCTCCTTAAGGGCACTAAGATATAATGGTAAAATATTTTTAATATAAGTCGAGTCAATGCCTTTTACCCCGGCATGGTTTAGTTCTAAAACCGAAATCCATTTATTGTTTTTATCATTCGGAATTGGAAAAATCCTTAAGATGCTTCCGCTTAATGCAGCATACAATAAATTCACTTTATTATCGGTTTCAACATAATCTTTCTGAAAACTGTTTTTTACGGCCAGCCGCGATGCTTCCTGTAAATATTTAGATAATTTATAATTGCCTTTATTGTCAAAGAAATCAACCATCGCGGCATATTTAGCTTTCCTGGGAATACCTAAAACCTTACGGATACTATCGTTTTCTATCTTAACATAAATTAAAGGCACATGGTACCAAACCTGTGGCACACGGGTAATAGACAGGAAAACCTGGTCCGCATTCATATTTTTATAGGTATCGCTGTTGCTGACTTTGCGCAATAATTCCGATGAAAAAGTATTGACCGGCTTCATTCTCCCTCTTTCATCCTGAATAACCAATCTGCCGAATTTAGCGGCATGCGCTTCATTGACATTAAAAACATTAATCAGGGAATCTATTTGTTTTTCGGTGGGTATGCCCTGATGTTTGTCTTGTGCTAATCCGGAAATGGTCAGCAGCAATACTAATAAAGTAATAAATTTTGATTTTTTAATTTTGACATTTTCCAGTTTTCTTTTTAGATCAGCAAAACGGGAGTGTTTGGTAAACAAAATCGCCATCATTCCAAAATATAAGAGAAAATATCCGATATAGGTAATCCATGTTCCCCAAAAATCATGATTTACAGAAAGTATAGTCCCTTTTTCATCCGGATCAAAAGAGGCCTGAAAGAACCGAAACCCCTGATGGTCCAAAACATTATTCATATATATTCTTTTGTCAAAAGTGTTGTCTTTATCGATTACAGTTACTTTACTTTCAAAAGAAGAATAACTATTTTCAGTACCTGGATATTTTTCTGCGACAAAATCGTTTAGCTTTAAAGAAAAAGGCAGTTCATATATTTTACTTCCAAAATTCAGTGTAAATTCAAGGTTTCCTAATTTAAAGGATTGTGGTACTCCCATTTTACCTTTAGACCCCACAAGAGTAATTTGCTTTTCCTGGCCTTGAGAAA
Organism: Flavobacterium sp.; assembly: GCA_036386975.1. Classification (GTDB taxonomy): domain Bacteria; phylum Bacteroidota; class Bacteroidia; order Flavobacteriales; family Flavobacteriaceae; genus Flavobacterium. Next base: position 14,248 of record DASVUQ010000028.1, read on the forward strand.
TGACTTTTACAATCAAAGCATCGTCAGTCGTTTTATCTTTATAATCATTATTAGACTCATAAATAATCTTCCCTTTTACAGCGGGTTCCGGAAATACAAACTGGCTTCCGCCTACGTTATACAAAGACCGGAACATTAAAGGTTCTGTAGCATCTTTAGTAACCTTACCCTGCATTTTATCTGCCATTCGCATAAAATTCCCTTCAAATGGTGTCTGAATGGTTGGGGTTGCTCCTTCTGTATTGATATTTATAGCGCCTTGTGTGAACTTATTCAATGAAAAAAGCACATTATGAATATTTTGCACTTCTCCGGCTTTTAAAAAGTGTTCATGGCGCGAACCGTCCCCCGACTCTACTATTTTTAAATAATCAACACCGTTTTTATCTGCCTGTACTTTTTCTGTTGCCCCCATTATAAAATCATGAAACCTGATTTCGAACGGGATAGTATTAAAATTATCTTTAATAGAAAAATCATTATTGGTAGCCGGAGAAAGTAACAAGCTCTTTTCTTTCGTTTTCCGTTTCATTTCACCCTTGTATTCCCCGTCAACAAAAACAGTCAAAAAAGTTTTATCTGAAAATACCTGATTCGAAACTGCACCTTCCCGAATAGGCATCATTCCTTCATAACTAATATACCGGGTAATAATAGCACCTAAAATAATCAGTATAAAAGATAAGTGTAAAGTTAGTGTCGCCCATTTCTCTTTTTTATGCAATTGGTAACGCTTGATATTGCCTACAAAATTAATCAGGAAAAATAAATGAATCGCTTCAAACCACCAGGTGTTATACACTAAAATCCTTGCAGTATCTGTATTGTAAGCATCTTCGATAAAAGTTCCTGCACCCATAGCTATTGCGTAGGAAAGAAACAAAAAAGCCATTAATTTAGTAGAAAAAAAGAATTTTGATAAAAAAGCGTAAATTTTACTATCCATTATATTGGAATTATATTTTTTTAAAGGTGCCACAAAAGTAGGTAAAAACTAGGATGTAATGTCCTGAAAAAACAAATTTAAGTGTAATTTAAGAGCTGTTATAGTCAAAAAAATTGCTTTCCAAATTTATATTTCGATTAGAAATTATAACCAACTTTTTTCAATAATTTTGCCTCATGATAAAAGTGAGTGTAATAGGCTCCGGCAATGTAGCACAACATTTAATTGCTGCCTTTGCAAAAAGTACTAACGTAGTTATTCATCAGGTATATTCGAGGCAGACAGCAACTCTTGCCCACCTACTCCATCATGACAAAATCACCAATGATTACAATGCTTTAGCAGCAGCTGATGTGTATATCATTGCTGTTTCTGATAATGCTATTGCAGAAGTGGCTGCCCGTTTGCCTTTTCAGGGGCAACTGATCGTCCATACTTCGGGGGCAATGCCAATGGCTATTTTAGATAGCAGAAACAGGAAGGGCGTTTTTTATCCTTTACAATCTTTTACCAAAAATAAAGAAGTTCCTTTTAATGACATCCCTGTTTGCCTGGAAGCAGAAAATAAAAGTGATTTACACCTGTTAGAACAAGTAGCCCGTGCCGTATCTAAGAAAGTATTTTTTATCAGTTCCCACCAAAGGAAATCGCTTCATGTTGCAGCAGTTTTTGTAAATAATTTTGTGAATTATCTCTATTCCATTGGTCACAGCATTTGCAATGAAAATCAGGTGCCATTTGAAATTTTATACCCACTCATCAAAGAAACTGCAGCAAAAATTACAGCTGTTACGCCGGAAGATGCACAAACGGGGCCTGCAAAACGAAATGATCACCAGACCATTGCTGCCCATTTAGAATTTTTAGAAGACGAAAATCAAAAAAAGATATATCAACTACTAACACAATCCATACAACATCATGGCAAGAAGCTATAAAGAAATCATGAACGATATTACAACATTTATTTTTGATGTTGACGGTGTGCTCACAGACAGCTCTGTTCATATTACCCCTACTGGCGAGATGCTTCGGATTATGAATATCCGCGATGGATTTGCGATGAAAGCAGCACTCGAAAGTGGCTATAATGTCTGTATTATCTCGGGCGGAAGCAATGAAGGTGTCCGGATACGGCTAAGGAACCTGGGTATTACCGACATCCATTTGGCTTCGCCGGATAAAGTAGCTACTTTTAAAGAATATACAGAACTATACAACATAAAACCCGAACAGGTTTTGTACATGGGTGACGATATTCCGGATTATCATGTGATGCAATTGGTTGGCTTGCCTACATGCCCTCAGGATTCCAGTCCTGAAATCAAAGCCATATCAAAATACATTTCTCATAAAAACGGCGGCAAAGGCGCCGTTCGTGAAGTCATTGAACAAGTAATGAAAGTACAGGGAAAATGGAACATTTATTTTGATGGTAAACATGATTAAACGAACAATAATTACTACATAAAAGTGTCTCTTCTACCCTCTGATTACAGAAAACCAAACAAAAAGTAATACCTTTGCACCTCAATAAAATAAAATGAGATTACATAGGAATTTAGTTTATACCACAATAGACTCTTTGAATGCCATATTTAATGAAGGGGAATATGCAGATAAAGTAGTGGCAAGGGCATTAAAAAAAGACAAACGCTGGGGAAGTACCGACAGGAAGTTTGTTGCGGAAACGATATACGAAATTGTACGCTGGAAAAGGCTGTATACTGAAAGTGCAGAAGTAAAGGAACCTTTTGACAGGGATAACCTGTGGCGCATTTTCGCTGTTTGGGCCGTGCTTCGGGGCTACCCTATCCCGGATTGGAGACAGTTAGAAGGTACTCCCGAAAGAAAGATAAAAGGCCGTTTCGACGAACTTTCCAAAATTAGGGCACTCAAAGAATCTATTCCGGACTGGATGGACGAGCTGGGTGTAAAAGAATTGGGTGAAAAAACATGGTCTACTGAAATCGCAGCGCAAAATCAGCCTGCAAAAGTGATCCTTAGGGTGAATACCTTAAAAACAACCAAAGAAAAATTACGTGCTATCCTGATGGACTTAAATATCGAAACAGATTATTTAAAAGAGCAGCCGGATGCGTTAGTTTTAAAAGAAAGGGCCAATGTATTTCTTACTGATGCTTTCAAAGAAGGGCTTTTTGAAGTCCAGGATGCCAATTCCCAATTAGTAGCTGCTTTCCTCGATGTACAACCGGGTATGCGTGTAGTAGATACCTGTGCCGGTGCCGGCGGAAAAACATTGCATCTGGCTTCATTAATGGAAAACAAAGGGCAACTGATTGCAATGGACTTGTACGAAAGTAAACTCAAACAATTAAAACTTCGTGCCAAAAGAAACGGGGCTTTTAATATCGAATATAAAATTATCGATTCTACAAAAGTCATAAAAAAACTGGCCGAAAAAGCAGACCGCGTTTTAATTGATGCTCCTTGTAGCGGTTTGGGTGTATTAAAAAGAAACCCTGATGCCAAATGGAAACTACAACCTGAATTTATTGACAATATCAAGAAAGTCCAGGCAGAAGTACTCGAAAGCTATTCCAGGATTGTAAAGCCGGGAGGAAAACTGGTCTATGCTACGTGTTCCATATTGCCGTCTGAAAACCAGGAACAAGTTAACCGTTTCTTAACAACAGAAACAGGGAAAAATTTTACTTTTGTCGAAGATAAAAAAATACTAGCGTCAGAATCTGGATTTGATGGCTTTTATATGGCTTTATTAGAAAGAAAAACAACTTAATAATTTAACATGAAAAAAATTTACTCAATCTCGTTATTACTTTTTAGTTTTATAAGTATTGCTCAGCCTCCAGCAGGTTATTATAGTACAGCAACAGGGACTGGTTATACCTTAAAAACACAATTAAAAACAATAATTACAAACGGACATGTAGATAGAGGTTATGGTGCATTATGGACCTTATATACAAATACAGCATTTCGGGATAATTATTACGAGAATGATGGTTCACTATTAGATTTGTATTCAGAAAATCCTATAGGATCAGACCCTTATACATATTCTTCAACTTCCGGTCAATGTGGAAGTGGAGGTTACTCTAATGAAGGCGACTGCTACAATAGGGAGCATTTAGTACCACAAGCCTATTTTGATGATACTGCAATTAATCCAATGAAAAATGATGCACACCATGTAAAGCCATCAGACGGAAAAGTAAATGGATGGAGAGGTAATTATGCTTTTGGTATAGTCAATACTTCTTCCGGAACAAATCCATGCAACTCTCAATCATCAAATATACCTTGTTATTCAAGGAACGGTTCGTTAAAAGGCAATAATCTAAATTCAGGTTATTCTGCAGGTTATTCTGGAATCGTTTTTGAACCTATTAATGATTTTAAAGGAGATGTTGCAAGAGCTTTCTTTTATTTTTCCACACGTTATCAGGATCAAATGAGTACTTTTTATAACAATCCTAGAAATACATCTGAAGCAAAAGTGATGTTTAATGGTACAAATGATGTGGTTTTTTCAGCAACTTTTTTAGAAATTTTAAAACAATGGCACATATTAGACCCAGTAAGCCCGCATGAGATTCAATCAAATAATGCTATCTATGCTCATCAAGGCAATCGCAACCCATTTATAGACAATCCTTCCTATGTTACTGCAATTTGGGGAGCACCACTTTCTTCAGAATCTTTTGAAACAGCTACTATTTCAGTGTACCCTAATCCTGCAAACGACAATAAAATAAATATTCAGACAGATATAGATTTA
>DASVUQ010000029.1:0-8053 GCA_036386975.1 Flavobacterium sp.
AGGATTAATTGGCTTTTATGCCAAAGATTTACTAAACTCTTTACAAGTGGTCCCAGAGGCTAAAAATATCACACCAAAGGAAAATTTAGTAGTAAGCATTTCAGCAGAAGCAAATATAAATCCGGATTTAAAATTATATACCGACATTTCAAATTCTTCTTTAACACAAGACACCAGAGCAGAAGGAACAAACGAAAAGAAAGGATTGGCTGGTTTTTTGTTTAATAATAAAACATCAACACAAAATTTTAATGCCTATAAAGTTGGATTAGACTATAAAATTCAAAAAACAACTTTGGGAACAAGTTTCGAACGTGTTGACCCTAATTATCAAACCCTGGGAGCTTATTTTTTTGCAAATGATCTGCAAAACATTATGGTCAATGTAGCACGGCCATTTTTTAGTGATAAACTGATGCTGCAAATGAATGTTGGGGTACAAAAAGACAACTTAGACAATAAAAAAGTAACTACTACAAATAGATTGGTGGGAACACTTAACGCTTCGGCCCATTTTTCTGAAAAATTAATGTCGAATTTAACCCTGACGAATCAAACTACTACAACAAATGCAAATCCGGATCAGTTTGCCCAAATAAATCAAACGAATCCAGAACTCAATACTATAGAACAAATCAATTACCGGCAATTGTCTAGAAGTGCTAACGTAAATACCAATTATAACTTTGAGCCTACAAAAAGTAACAAAAAGAGTATGGTGTTTAATTATGCTTTCAATCAGGTAGCCAATGAACAAGGAGGGATTATCCGGGTAGGGCAATTATCATCATTTCATAACTTCAATACCAGTTACTCGCATTTATTGATTGCCTCCAAATGGGCATTTAATTCGGCTTTAAACTATACCCAAAGTAGTATCGGTACTGATAAAACGGCAACGTATGGAACCGTTCTGGGAGTTAATAAGAAATTCTTAAAAGACAAATTAATGTCGCAATTTAGTACCGCTATCAATCGAAGTAACAGTAAAAATGCATCTACTCAAAACCTTAATTTCAGGCTGACATCAAGTTATAAATTATTCGACCAGCATAATTTTAATCTTTCGGCTTCTCAAATTTTTAGTAATTCATCAGGAACAACTCCCAGGCCGGGCATTAACGAAATCACCATTACATTTGGTTACAATTATAATTTTGGTGGAATCAAAAAGAAAGAGGAAAAAGAAAAAACAGTTCAGGTTAAGGAGCAAAACACTTTAAAAGTAAAAATAAATGAGGCTACAGTAGAAAATACAGCACCTCAGATCAAGAACGAAATCAACGCAATATATAAAATACTTACGTTTAAAAATGCTGACTCTATCCGGCAAGGTTTTGAAATAAATAAGAATGAAATTTTTGTTTTACTGGATCAATATGATACTATTTCGAATAAAAAAGAGCTAAAAGAAAAAGAGCGTATTCTTAAACGAGAAATCATACAATTTAACGACATAATAAACGGTTATGCCCAATTTGACAACTCTTACGATGGCATAGCAGAAAATGCAGTCAGGCAATTGTTATTCCGTACTGAAGAAACCAATCTGTTTAACAAACGCTATTTTATAAAAAAATATAAGTTAGCCATTACGGAAGAAACAAAAAATATAAAACTACAAGTAGAACAAGTAGAGCAGGTAATTTTAGAAAAGAATATCGCCTTAGATAAAAAAGATGCCTTTGTATTGTCACACATGAATTTAGTGTTCTTTTTAATAGACAACAATGCTATAGAAGTTATAAAAAGAAAATGGCAGCCTGTTATTGATAGCCAAAAAGAAAACGCCTATAGAAAATGGATAAACAAAGAAAAAGAGGATAGAATTGTCGATAGTTTAGAGTTAAAATTAGCCGATGGATTTATTCAAAATTACCTAACAAAATTCAAAATTAAATGATAAATAATACTTACAAAAAAGCAAATTGTCTTTTACATGCTATATTATTATTGTTAACAGTACAATTAGGGTGGACACAAATTTATCCGGTACAGGTAAACAGTAATGTTATACCACCTTATTTATCATCAGTATCAAAATACAGCACCACTACAGATCAAAAATACCTGGTCAATATTTTTACTAACGATTTAAGTGTAGTAAACCGACAGGTAAAACTAAAACTGTACATACAAGGAAATGGTATCAATGCACAATCAGCACCAGTTGTTGCAGGTGCCAGCCCTTTATTTATAAACGGTGGAGAAAGCGTACAGTTAAATAATCTGGATTTAGCACCGTATTTTCAACTGCAAAATTTACAAGGCATAAACCCTCAGCAATACAGTGGGGTTTTACCACAAGGAAACTATAACTTTTGTGTTGAAGTCTATGATTTTATAACTAATCAACCTATTTCCCAGAAATCGTGTACTTTCTTTTATTTCATTTACAATGAGCCCCCTTTATTAAACTTGCCGTTCAATCATGACATTATTCATTTTCAAGACCCGCAAAATATTATTTTTACCTGGACACCCCGCCATATTAATGCCACAAATATTGAGTATGAATTTACTTTAGTAGAACTGCTCGATAATCAGGCCCCTTCCAATTATGCTTTTATCGTTGGAGCACCTGTATGGCAGGAAACATTAAACAACACCATTTTAAATTACAACTTTACTTTACCACAATTAACAGCAGGCAGAAAGTATGCCTGGAGGGTAAAAGCGGTAAACCAACCCGGTTTTGGTGAAGATGCTGTTTTTAACAACAATGGTTATAGTGAAATCTACGATTTTATCTATGCAGGAAATTGTAATGTCCCGGAATTTGTTCTGGCACAATCCACATCGGCTACACAAGCTAAGGTTATGTGGCAAAGCAACCCTAACCATCTGGCAAACGTTGTTAAATACAGAAAATCAGGCACACAAGAATGGTTCAATGCTGCAGTGGCAAATGGGCAAGCCTTATTACTGGATTTAGAACCTTCTGCAACCTATGAATTTGAGGTAGGAGGAACTTGTTTAGGGGACATTACCAGTTTCTCGGCTATAAACCAGTTTACGCAACCGGCAAAAAATGTAGTAGCCATTAATTGTGGTATTGCACCTACTATCGATTTAACAAATGTTACTTTGTATAATGAAGAACTGCAAAAAGATATGGTCTTTATGGCGGCTGATTATGCCGTCCATATTAATGAATCCCAGGGAGTAGGAACCTACACGGGAAAAGGATGGACAAGATCCCCTTTTTTTAAAAATATTAAAATTGCGGTTGAATTTGAAAACATTAAATTAAATTCAGAACTCCAACTGGTCCAGGGAGAAGTAAAAGCACGATACGACCCTGCATGGAGTAATATTTTAGATATTAACGATGTTATAGATGAGGTAGATGATATCCTGGACCCATTACAGGCATCAAACGATGTACACAACCATCAGGTCAACTTTGTCATTATTGACACGACAAACATAACGGTTCAAAACGGACAAATCATCATTACCACGCCTGAGGGAACAACAGGTGCTATTTTTGATTTTGACCAAGGTGAAAATACTACAATCACTGATGTTAATGGAACCGTATATAACGTCGACCCAAATGGAAATGTAACATTAGGACAACAAGGTATAGGAATTGCAACTAGTTCAAATACCGAAAACATCAATAGCGATGGTAAAGTGACCGCACTTTCAGATACAGGTGCAAGAGTTATTTTTAACCGTAGTAGCAAAAGTGTAGCTTTTGATGATTCCAGTGCTAATTATACTAATTTACCAGCAAAACTAGCTAGTAAATATAAAACTATTAAAGATAGTAACGGCAACGATTATCCGTTTTATTACAAAGCCGTAGTAAATAAAGAAAATGGCAAAAAGACGGTGGATTACGTAACAGCCGAAATTACAATTACAGATACACTAGTAAAAGCAAAGGATATCATTTTTAACCTGAATGGTCTAAAAGTTACTGCTGTAGATAGTATTACTAATGGCAACGTTATTATAAAAACTTTAGAAATACCGGTTTTTACAACTGTAGGAGAACCAGAATTACTAGCATTAATTAAAAATGGTACCGAAAAGCAAAGTGTAATTGGTGCTATGACCGTAATCCCTATAAAAGATGTAGGAACTGTAAATGTAAGTTTAGTCCCTGTAAACGGGGCAACCGTATCGCAAGACGATATAAATGAGGCCCAGAACATATATAGGGGCGCTGGCGTGACTTTAAACATTACCACATTACCCGCTTATGAAGACAGGAGCATTACCACCTTAGAATGCGGTACCAGTGGTTTTATAGCCAACTATACCAGCGCACAAAACGCCTTTATAGACCGCTACAAAGCGGGTAAAACTGTTAGTGGTACCGAATATTACCTTTTTGTAACCAAAGATATCACACCCTCACGCCCATTATCCGGGTTTATGCCATTACACAGGCAGTTTGGTTTCATCTTTACCGGACAAACAACATCAGGAACAGGAGAAATAAAAGAAACCAGCGGCACAGGATTGGCAACCGTTATTGCGCACGAACTGGGGCACGGTGTTTTTGAGTTAGAGCATCCCTGGGAAAAATTTGACTACACCAAAGCGTCATTTACTACCAACTGGTTAATGGATTATGCTAATGGTAAAAAATTACCATACTTGCACTGGCAACAAATTAGCCATCCTAAAACCGCACTTTATTTGTTTCAAAGCGATAGTAGTGGGGAATTGGGAAAAGGTTATGGTCTTACGCCTGATTTTACTTTTGTAAGTACTAATACCAATACAATAAGTTTTATAAAAAATGCAGGCGAAGGATTTTTAGGGGGCTTTGTTTACAATAATAATACTAAAGAGGAGAATTATATTTGGGATTCGTTATTGAGAAAATATTTTGTGTATGGAAATACTAATGAATATAAAGGAGACATAAAAACTACATTAAATGATTCCGATATTGTTTATCTCATCTTTGATAAAACTAAAAATTGTCCTGAAAATAAGTTTTTAAGAACACTTTATGTAAATATTAAAAATATAAAGGATGCTGCAGGATTAGAATCATATATTAATGCGAATAAAAATAAAGTATTTGCAACAAGTCCTGATGTATATGTTAATAATATTGACTGTACACCAGCAATAAAAGCACAGGAAGGGAGTGTGACAGGAAATATTGTTGATGTTAATGACCAAAATATAAAGATAATTAGAGATTGTGGTACAGATGCATACACACAAAAAGCAGTTTTTACTGGAGATAATAACGTTACAACTTGGGGAGAAGTAGTAGTTAAATATCTTAACTATAATATTGATGTAAATAAGAAAAATAAATTTGGTGATAATTTATCTGGACTCATTTTAGACGGTTTAAAATATATTAATCCTTCTCAAAATTACAGGGGTGATTTAATATTTGCTCCAGTATACATAGAAGAATTAAATAATAAATTAGCTTATTTGGAAGCAAGTTCTGGTATTCAACTTCACATTAATTTTATAGAAACAACTTGCACATTTACACAGATAGAAGGAAATAATTTTGCAAGAGATATTTTTATTAGTAGTAATATATCTAAAACTAAAGGAATCTATGTATTAATAGTAAAAAACAGAAACTCTCAAAACGTATTAGAATGGAAAACATATTTTGCCTTCGGTACAGATATTTCTTCCAATATAAAAACCCAAGCTGAAAATTTATTAACGATTAACATTAGTGATAAATTCAAAACATTTGGACAGTCTTTAATTCAATTTTATAAAAAGGTCCCCAAGAAACAAATACAGTATGTATATGTAATTGAAAAAGCGACACCAATCGAAATTGCACAAGCCAATGCAGATACTCATAAAAGGAAGTTAACTAAAAATATTTACGGCAAAATAGATACGGTTGAAAACGCAGAAGGTAATGCCATTCAAACCTATTTTATTTTAAAAGATACTCAGACCAATACTTACAGTACAAACCCTTTAGGGCTGGATATTGCTCACGATTTAAAGGAACAATATGTTTCAGAATATGGACTGGCATTAGCCAAACGAGTAGCCACAGAAAAATTTGAAACAGAAAGTGCGGGTTGGTCATACAAGTATGATACATTTGGTCCAAAAGGAGAGACCATACATAATGATGATACTCCAACAATACTTAAATGCCGTTTTTCATTTAATCAGACTTGCAATAGTTATTATATAGACACTGCATTTTTAGTAGCAGGAATAGCAACCATACCATTTGGCAATGTGGCTATATTGGTGGATGGTGTTGCTATTATTTATTATGCTACTAATGGTCAAACTGACATGGCAGTAATGTATTTAGCAGGCTATGCATTAGGCCCCATAATTGGTCAAACCATAAAAGGTATTGCAGTTGTAGCTCCAAAAGTTATAAAATTTACAAATAAACTTTATCTGGAAAGTCGTTTGGTGTTGCAACTTGAGCGCGGTTTGACTGAGAGTGGTGTAAGGACACTTTTAACCAAAGAATTAAATACAGGCGTAAAAGAATTTCTATTACCTCATGGAACCTACGGTAATGCATTTGTAAAAGCTACTGATAACGAAATCATAGCAGGTTATATCAAAACGGAACAAAACGTAGATAAACTTGTTATATTTGCTGATAAAAAAGGGGCGCATTCCTTAACTGGAAAATTATCTACTGCAACTGATGCTGAAGTAAGAGAGGCTTTTGAATTGCTACATAAGGCGGGTAACTGGGTTGCACAACGTAATAGCTTTTGGGATGATTGGATTAATAAATGTTTTCCGGGTAAAAATTGGAGCACTACAACTTTTGTAACAAAAGGGAAAAACTACAATACATTTAAAACAACTAACACTTCAATTTACAATGATATGAAAGCTTTGAATTCAAACGAAATTAAACTTCAAGAATTTATTGAAGCGGGCTCAACAATACCTACAAAAGTCTTAATTGATCAGGGCGATGAATTTTTTAAAATTGTTCCTAAAGGAAATAATATTGGAAGTCCTTCAGCATATTATGTTGATCAAGCACAATTAAATTTAATTAAAGCAAATTCAGAAAATCTTGAACAAGTTCTCGGGCTACCCTTAGGAAGTGTGAATGCTGAATATGATGTATTTAAAATTACATTTCAAGGTAATAGTGGATATGTATTCAAGTCAACAGTCGCAGGAACGGAACAATTTGCAAATGCGACTCCAGCATTAAAATATATTACACCTGGAGGTGGGATACAAACTTTAATTTTAGATAATATGGACGGGGCAAAATGGATTAAAGGATCTGCACCGATTGAAAGTATAATACCTAATAAATTACCTTTAATTGGAAACTAATATGAATATAGAAGAATTAAAAAACGCTATTGAAAGCAAACTTTCGAATCGCGATTATTTTGGAATGTTTGAGCTGATTGATAAAAAGAGTGAAGATTTTTTAAAATCTTCTGAAAACGATTATTATTTAGCTATCGAGTTAATCACACAAAATCAAGATTTGTTAGAGTACATGGGAGCATCAAAGCAATTTGAAATGGCCTTTGACTTATTAAATAAATTGACTAAAAACCGTAACCGACTTTTTTTGCATTGTATAAATAAAAATCAAAAAGAATTAAAGCTAATCTTTAAAAGATGTGTTGGAGATTTTTCATCTGAATATTAGAATTATTTAAAAAATGAAGTGCTTTATCAAATATTGTTACTTTTCCTAAATTTGGTTCTCCCGCTACCGCACGAACAATGTCATTAAGTTAAGCGGTTTAATTGTCATTCCGACGAAGGAGGAATCTCTGTTTGCTGTTATCGTTGTTGAGATTCCTCCTTCGTCGGAATGACAAAACTGACTTTTTATATTCTTAACTTAATGACATTGACCGCACGAATCCTTTCGTGTGGTAGTTTATTATTAATTTTCTATATTTACTACTATAACATCCTCCCGCTGGCGCGAGCGCAATGTCATTAAGTTAGCGTGTTAAATAATTGATTTTCAGTAATCTGCGCTTGTTTTTTAAAAAACAATTCTGTATATTTGTTGATAATCAAATAATTATTTGTTATTATGAAAAAAAACATCTCTATTTATTTTTGATAT
>DASVUQ010000030.1:0-2571 GCA_036386975.1 Flavobacterium sp.
AACACAATTATGAAATAAACTATCAAGAATTAAATTGCTTCTCTTTAATAAACGAGCATCCTTAATGTCTGTAAAATGTCTTCGCATGGCTAATCTTGTTTTTAAAATAAAATTAGTAAAAAGATGTGTCCACACGGTAGGCTGCAATCGGGGCTACTAAAGAAATTTTCGTTTTTTAGGAACACTGGAACAGTGGTGTGCCGGTATAACTTAACAATAGTCAGGCACTTAAAGTTCAGCTATAGCTTTGCATCTTAGCCAATTCAACAGCTATAACAGTTTTGTCTTTTTAGTGTCGTAGCTTCTTCATTGCTTTGCGTCTTCTTTTCCACCCACTACAAATTTATTAACATAAACAGTTTGCGATCAGAAATATTTATGGCTGCTCTTCATGGCAACCTTTACTTTCTGCATGAAAAACCAATTTGTAACTTGGCTGATTTCATGTCGCTCCCCAACCTGGATATTTGATAAGCTTTTGCTGCTGGCACTCATTTCAAAAACAATAAAAACCCTTTTTGCAATCCAAATTTTACTTTATAAAATAGAGTGTTTGCTGTGGCACATTCAACATTTTTATATAAGCTTTATTCTAGAAAATTTAAAATAAACTTGTTGTACAGGAGCATGTTTAGTATTTTCTACAATTGCTTCAAAAATGTACCCATCTTATATGCACCAGCCTTTTCAATTTAGATTATCTAAAGTCGGCTCTTTATCCTGTCTTTCTCCTTGTAAATTACGTGCTGAATTATAAACTTGGTCAATAAACCCGCAGATTATACAGAATTTCGCCCAAGTAAAATTGAAAATTATAAACATAAAATTAAGATTAAAAATTTTTATGAAAATAATGATTACTGGAGCAACAGGCTTTATAGGCCGCAAAGTAGCTTTACTATTAGCCCAAAATGGCCATCAGGTCCATGCACTTTGCAGGCAGGAAAACCATCCCTTTTTAATAAAACACGATAATATCATCATATTTAAAGGAGACATTTTAGATAAAGAAAGTATTATAAAAGCCATGGAAGGCTGTACATACGTATTCCATACAGCCGCAATGGCTAAAATGTGGTGCCGCAAACGAGAAGCCTATTACGAAGTAAATGTAATCGGTACCAGGAATGTCCTGGAAGTAGCTCAAACTATAAATGTCCAAAAAGTAATATATACCTCTACCTGTGGCGTATTAGGGCCAACAAAAAAATTTCCAATGTCTGAAAATGATCCCCGTATTATTGGATTTGCCATAGACTATGAACGAACAAAATATCTGGCAGAGCTGGAAGTAAAATCTTTTGTAAAACTTGGGATGAATATAGTAACCGTAAGCCCTTCCAGGGTTTATGGAGAAGGCCCTGTGACCGATAGTAATACGGTAGGTAAAATAATACGTGGGTACCTCAAAGGAAAATGGCGGCTTATCCCCGGCAAAGGAGAGCAAGTGGCCAATTATGCCTATCTGGATGATGTAGTAAATGGACATATCGCAGCAATGGAAAGAGGGCAAGCAGGGGAAAATTATATTTTGGGGGGCGAAGATATCAGCTTTAATGCCTTTTTTGTCATACTTCGTGAGGTATCCGGGAAACATTTTACTTTGTTCAGGGTACCACAAAAGATCATTAAAACATACAGCCAGTTCCAATGGTTAAAAACAAAATTGACCGGCCTGCCCCCGGCATTTTTGCCGGAGTTTGCAGACCGGCTTCTGTACGATCAGCGTTACAGTAGTAATAAGGCAGTTGAAAAATTAGGATATGAGATAACTCCTTTCCGCAAAGGATTTGAAAATACCATACGTTATGTACAGGACAATGAATAATTTAACCGCAATTGTGACAGGCGCAAGTGAAGGGTTAGGAAAGTCACTCGCATTAGAATTGGCAGAGAGAGAAATCCATCTTATACTTGTAGCCCTGCCTGATTCCGGATTAAATGAACTTTCTGAATATATTAAAAAGAATTACAGCGTAGCCGTATATCATTTTGAGTTTGACCTTACTAATGCAGACAGTTGCCAGTCGCTTTTCAGCAATTTAAAAGACCTGAATATCAAAGCTGATATACTTATTAATAATGCAGGTTTGGGTAATCTGAATTCATTTGCAGACCGCGATATTGCATTTTATAAAATGCAGATCGAACTCAATGTAATTGCACCGGTTTTGCTTACCCGCTTATTCCTCGACCAGATAAACAAAAAGCAGGAATGCTACTTGCTTAATGTAGGCAGCTTAGGCGGGCAATTCCTGGTTCCTAAAAAACAGGTGTATGGTGCAACAAAATCTTTTATCAGTTATTTTACTAAATGTTTACAGGTAGAACTGGCAGGGACTCCTGTCAAAATAAGTCTGTTGTGTCCTGGTGGGATTAATACCAAACCCGAACTCCTGGTTTTAAACAGCCGGTTAAAAGGTATAGCACAATATACCATATTAGAACCGGAACAAGTTGCCGGTAAAGCCATTGACGGATTGTTAAAAGGCAAAAAAGAAATTGTGCCGGGCATACTCAATCAGCTATTACTAAAACTAGATTTCTTTTTACCGGAATTTTTCAAAAACA
>DASVUQ010000031.1:0-9151 GCA_036386975.1 Flavobacterium sp.
CATTGAAAAGCACGGTATTAAAATGAAAAGTTACGTTGCTGTTCAAAAAAAACTATTGGTGCTAATTTATCATATTTGGAAAAAAAATGAACAATATGATTCCAGTTATATAGAAAAAAGAAACAAATTTCCAGAAGATACCCCAACGACTTTAACAAAAAAAAGGTAGCCCAATCAAGTTGAGGCTACACCAGATAAACAATGCATTTTTGAGAATGAAATGATTTCTATAGTTTAACAAAAATATAAAAAAATAATAGAGAAAAAATTAGAATTTCAAGATAGTACCTGTACACTACAATCTTTTATTCCAACACCTCATCGTTTCACTACAAACTGGTTGCAGGAATAAAAGGATTTCCGTTGCCATCCTTTACGCGGGCACCTTGATAATCAAATACTATACTTTAAAACGTATAAATTTATAGAAGTAATAATTATTTAAGCAAATCTAAAGGCTGGCGCGAGCGTCTCGCTCGTGTACTTATGTATGTTTTATCCCGAAATAGGTTTACACAAAAGTGTCTCGTCCTAAAATAAGTTTACACAAAAGTATAAACTTATTTCAAGACAAGATAATCACAAAATTACTCTTTAAACCAGCTGGAATACATAACATAATTGTTGGATATCCTTTCTATTTCTCCGGCAAAATCAGACTGGTCGATTGCCTTTACCTTTTTGGCCGGGACGCCGGCATATATCGTGCCCGATTCTACCACTGTATTCTGCGTTACTACTGCACCCGCAGCAATGATTGTATTACTATGGATTACACAATTGTCCATTATAATAACCCCCATACCTATTAATACATTATCATGGATTGTACAGCCGTGTACAATAGCATTGTGCCCGATAGAAACATTGTTACCTATTACTGTAGCGTGCTTCTGGTAGGTACAATGAATAACAGCGCCATCCTGAATATTTACTTTATTGCCTATCGTAATAGTATTTACATCACCCCGGATAACCGTATTAAACCAGACACTGCACGAAGTGCCTAACGTAACATCGCCAACAATAGTTGCATTTTCTGCCACATAACAATCGTCCGGAATAGCAGGTGATTTCCCGTTTACTGATTTTATCAACATAATTATACTGTTTTGAATTTAAAAATATATCAATTAATTAATTGCCGGACAGGCACAATCATATCGTTCCCGTTTACAAAAAACATTAATCCCTAAAGTAATCTGGTGAAAACCACCCTGATCAAATTTAATGTTACCAATAAGATGCGAATACGTATAAGCAAACATAAATTGCTTGTAGTTCATCCCTACTATAGAGGTAATATATTGCAGCGTTTGGTTCGCTTGCGTATTGGATTTTTCAAGGCTCCTTCTGTAAGACAATCCACCCCATAAAGTACCCAATGCAATTTCCTTATATGCCTTTAGGTTAAGGTCAATAATCTTTTCCTTGGTCTCATCCACGTATTGAAATAGTGTAGAAGGTTCTATTTGTATATTTTTAGTATTACCAAATACATAGCCAGTACTAAACAGTACTTTCCGTAAATTATCCGATTCAATATCACTGTATAGCTGTCTTTTTGTAGCCAGTACATTTTTAACGGTAAGATGTGTATAGAAATCCAAAAGATTATAGGATGCGCCTATATCCACATTAAAATAAGAATCTTTAAGAACAAGGCCGCTTATCAAAGGATCATTAGTATTAAAAGAAGTTTCATCTACAACACTCTGTACCAGTCCGGCACTAATACCAAAAGACAACTGGTTCAGATCAAGCTCATTTCTCGAAAACATCAGGTGGTGTGCATAAGCCACCTTAGCCCCACGCTGTGAATGATAACCATTTTTATCATTAAAAACTATAATTCCCGCTCCCGATCTTTCGCCTATCCTTCCGTTAAAGCTTAATGTTTGTAGTGCAGGTGCATTTTCCTGTCCGAACCATTGCTGCCTGGCGGTTAACCTGACTTTAGCACAGTTTGCGGCACCTGCCATTGAAGGATGAATTAAAAAATAATTATCCGATAAATAATCAGAGTATACAGCAACACCTTCCTGAGAGAAACACAACTGGCTTAAAAGCAGAACTATAAACAGGTATTTCTTTTTCAAATTCATATGAAATGTTTAAATACATAATGCTTCAGCCAAAAGTTTATTAAAACAGTAGCAATAAGCAAAATAGGTCATTGTCATCTGAGGGTATAGTTTCAGAAAACGCCCAAATATATCAATTTTTACCAAATGTTCGTTATTAAAGTGGTATATCTTTGTAATAATTTACATATCAATACATATGTTTAAAATACTACTATCGAAGAAACTAATTTAAATATTGAAAATCATTTTATACAAATCTGATTTAATCATTATTATTTCTTAGTAAATTTGTAAAAAAAAAGTTCATGATGATTTCGATAAAAGAAACACAAAACCCAGCCATACTTAAATTTGAATTTCCTGATTTTATAACCCAAAACCAGAGTTATGAATTTAAAAACATAGACGAAGCCGGAAAGTCCCCGCTTGCACAACAATTATTTTACCTGCCGTTTGTAAAATCAGTATATATATCCGGAAATTTTATTGCTATAGAAAGATACAATATTGTCGAATGGGAGGATGTAAAAGAGGCTGTTGCAGAACAAATTACTGCATTTGTACAAAATGGCGGCATAATCATTAAAGAAGAAGAAAATAAAGCTAAAAAAACACCTGCCACTGTATATGGTGAAATTACGCCCAATCCCTCAGTCTTAAAATTTGTAGTAAGCAGGATGCTGACTAAAACTCCTGTTGAATTTAAAAATATTGACGAAACTGCGGCTTCTCCTTTAGCAAGGGAATTATTTAAATTTCCGTATGTAAAAGAAATTTTTATCGATGAAAATTATGTTTCGGTAACTAAATACGGAGTAAATGAGTGGGAAGAAATCACATTGGAACTTCGCAGTTTTATTCGTGAATTTATTGAAAACGGCGGTACTGTTTTAAACGAAAGTTTAATGATTTCTAATACGGAAACCGAAAAACAAAAAACAGAGAATTTTGATAACCTGGATACCACATCCCAAAAAATTATTAATATCCTGGAAGAGTATGTTAAGCCTGCAGTCGCTGCCGATGGGGGAAATATTGTTTTCGACTCTTATGATGAAAATGAAAAACGTGTTAAAGTGATACTTCAGGGAGCATGTAATGGTTGTCCGTCGTCGACATTTACGTTAAAAAGCGGAATTGAAAATATGCTAAAGGACATGCTGAACGATAAAGATATTGTGGTAGAAGCTATCGGTGGTTAATAATGCCTTGTTTTAATCTCCTTAAGTTTAATTCCTAGAAGCTCTGTTTTGATTTTTTTAGCCACAGATGAAGAGATTAAAAAATAATTTTAGAAAATTTGTCGATCTGCGGTTATTATTTTATTAATACCTCTGGGGTTTCTGCCCTGAGGTAGTTTATTTTTAGGAGCGTTTCAACTATGGGGACGCTTTCTTTTTTGGCATTAATCACTTTACAGAACTTTAACAAAAGTTAAACTTTACGTTGGCTTCTTTTTTTTAGGGAAGTTGTAATTTTAAATCCCCTTCATTTTATAATACATCCTTTAAATTATCATTATGAATTTACTCTCATTAGAAACCAGCCCATATCTTTTACAACACGCCAATAATCCTGTACATTGGAAAGCATGGAACGATGAATCATTGGCAGAAGCTAAAGAAAAAAACCAGCTCATTATTATTAGTATCGGCTATTCCGCCTGCCACTGGTGCCATGTTATGGAACATGAAAGTTTTGAAGATGATGAAGTAGCACAAACCATGAACGCACACTTTATTAACATTAAGGTCGATCGTGAAGAACGTCCCGATGTTGATGCGGTGTATATGAAAGCCATTCAGATGATGTCGGGCCGTGGCGGCTGGCCTTTAAATGTAGTGGCACTTCCGGACGGAAGGCCTGTATGGGGCGGCACATATTTTCGTAAAGATGAATGGATTCATTTGCTGCAACAGCTACAGGAAATGTATAAAACCACGCCCGAAAGATTATTGGATTATGCCGAAAGGCTACACCAGGGAATAGAAAGTCTTAATATCATAAAAGATAGCGATTTTGAATCCCGTTACAATCCTAAAATACCTCAAAAGCTACTATCCAAATGGAGTAAAAGTTTTGATCATGAATTTGGCGGCATGGCACATTCCCCCAAATTTATGATGCCCAATAACTACAGTTTTATGTTGCGCTATGGGTACCAGACGAACAATACGAAACTATTGGAATTTGTAAACCTCACTTTAACCAAAATGGCATATGGAGGCCTTTTTGATACACTCGACGGCGGGTTTTCCCGCTATTCGGTAGATGTAAAGTGGCATGTCCCGCACTTTGAAAAAATGTTGTATGATAACGGCCAGCTCGTTTCTTTATATGCCGATGCCTACAAACTAACTAAAAACCCTTTATATAAAGAAGTAATTGAAAAAACCTTACGCTTTGTATCCCGAGAGCTGACGAATACAGAAAACGGATTTTTTTGTGCATTGGATGCCGATTCCCTTAACGAACAAGGGCATCTTGAAGAAGGCGCTTTTTATGTATGGAAAAAAGAGGAACTGCAACAATTGCTAAAAGAAGATTTTGAATTGTTTTCGATAGTTTTTAACATTAATAATTTTGGCCATTGGGAAGAGGGCAACTATGTTCTTATTCAGGACCGCCCACTGGAAGCTATTGCTAAAGAAAATGATATGACCCTTGATGCATTAATAGAGAAAAAGAAATCATGGGAACAATTATTATTTGCTGTAAGAGAGAAAAGGAGCAAGCCCAGGCTGGATGACAAATGCCTTACTTCATGGAATGCCATAATGCTTAAAGGATATGTAGATGCCTATAATGCACTTCAGGACACTAATTATTTAGAAACAGCCATAAAAAATGCCCGTTTTATCATAGAAAAATTATGGTCCCCGGAAGGCAATTTATTCCATAATTATAAAAATGGCAAGGTAACCATTAACGGTTATCTGGAAGATTATTGCTTCGTTATCCAAAGTTTCATGGCGCTTTATGAAGCTACTCTGGACGAAAGATGGCTTCATGACGCCAAACAACTCACAGATTATTGTTTTGATCATTTTTACGATACCGAAAAAAAGCTTTTTACATTTACTTCAGATGCCGATCAGGCTTTAATTTCCAAACATTATGAAATAGAAGACAATGTAATCCCGGCATCCAATTCTGTTATGGCCAATAACCTGTTTCAGTTAAGTATCTATTTTAATAATCCCCACTATGAAGAAGTAGCTACTGCCATGCTGGGGAAAATAATCCCTAATATTGATTATCCGTCGGCTTTTTCAAACTGGCTGGACCTGTACCTTAATTTTTCTGAACAAAATAAAGAACTCGCTATTACCGGCAGTAAGGCATTGGATTATTTACATGAAATAAACAAAAAGTATTATCCGCATATTATTCTGGCAGGGAGTACTACTTATTCTGATATACCATTTTTACAAGATCGGTTTGACCCTGACAAAACCCAGTTTTTTCTTTGCCAGAACAGGGCCTGCTCCCTTCCGACAGAAGATTTTAACACGGTACTTGAACAGATGGACGCAAAAGTATAACCTAAGCTTTTATCATAACAAGACAACATAAATTTAATGTAGTTTAAAGCAATAGACTTATAAAAAAACTAAATTTGCCTTCTCAAAAAGAAGGCTTTTTTATTTTCAATTTTTAAACTATGAATTTAGACCCTTATTACATCAGCGATTATGCCAAACGGTTCATTACTATTTTGGTAGATTATTCTCCCAGGCTTATTGCTGCTTTTCTTATTCTTATTATAGGTATTTATGCTATTCGGTTTATTAATAAACTGGTAAGAAAATTAATGGTTAAGAGAAACCTGGACCCTACATTATCTAAATTTTTAGCCGACATCCTTATTTGGGTCTTACGCGTATTGCTGTTTGTGAGTTTTATATCAAAATTAGGTATAGAAACCTCTTCTTTTGTAGCAATACTGGGCGCCGCAGGGCTTGCTGTAGGGCTATCGCTCCAGGGATCACTTTCTAATTTTGCAGGAGGGATGCTGATTATATTATTTAAACCTTTTCGTGTAGGCGATTATATAGAAGCCCAGGGTGTTAGCGGTACAGTAGCTGAAATACAAATTTTCGTTACCAAACTTATTAACTTTAATAACCAGACTATTTTTGTTCCTAATGGTGCTTTGTCTAACGGTAATATTGTTAATTACTCTATTGCTGGAATCCGAAGGGCCGACTTTAATTTTACAGTATCCTACGATGTAGATCTAAAGGTCGTGAAAGACATTATTTTTAACATCTTGGAGAATGATCAAAAAGTCTTAAAAGAACCGGAAGCAACAATAGAAGTAGTGGCCCTATTAGACAACGGGGTAAGGATAGCCGTTAGGCCTTGGGCCACTAATGAAGATTTTGGGATTGTTTATGCCCATACTTTAGAAAATATAAAAACAGAACTGTATAAAGCGGGGATAGCGTTGCAGCCTTATATAAAGGAATCATCAGTATAAAATTATATGGTTAAAATCAATATGCTCACTAAACATAAGTTGCAGTAGCATAAACAGATATTACATCTTGCCATCCTTTACGTACCTGATGTACCAATCCTGTTTGTAAAACTACCTTATCTATTTTAAAACTATTTTCGTTTACTGAGGCTGTAGCTTATATTAAAACTTATTACGAAAGGCAACAAAGAGTACTTAACAGCTTTATTTAACTTTCCTGTTAAATCTAGATATAACATAATATTAATGCCATAATATATTTACTTGATTTGCAACTTGTTTACACCTAAAATAGGAAACCAACAAAATTTGGTTTAGTTAAATAATA
The DNA here is from genome assembly GCA_036386975.1 of Flavobacterium sp. Classification (GTDB taxonomy): domain Bacteria; phylum Bacteroidota; class Bacteroidia; order Flavobacteriales; family Flavobacteriaceae; genus Flavobacterium. Next base: position 6,899 of record DASVUQ010000031.1, read on the forward strand.
TTAAATTAAATTACTATTGTGTTTCATTAAGTATCCAGAAAGAAGATATTCCCCTTGTTTTAACAATATTAATATCTACCAATTATGTGCCATTTAATACCATCTGATTGGAACACAAAGGCTTGGTAGGGTGTATTTAGAGTTGGTGGAGCTGGATCATTACCACCCGTCCAAGCATCGATGTGGCTGGCAGAAACAATTACCACTATATTAGAGCTCGCATCAATTTTTTTGACAATGTATTTTTTAGCCTTTAAGCCTGGAGCTGCCGGCAATGTCACTAACACGTTCTGTAATGGAGGCCGTGTATCAACTAGTAGTGTTTCATCAGCAGCTGTTATAGGCAGGTTATTTACACTATTAATTGTACGAATAGCGGTTTCGGGTACTATAGTTTTTAAAACCCCATTTGCATCAGCCACTACGACCCTATCCGTTCCATTAGTACTTGTATTTGCAGGTAAATTAATATCTCTAATTCTTACGTTCCCGGAAATATCTAAGCGCTGAGTTGGCACGGTGTTTACAGGCAATCCAAAACTTGTATTGCCAATAGGCGTTAAATTTATATTGCCATTAGGTGCTAAATATTGATTTATAGTACCGTTATTAGTCCGCAAAAATGTTCCTCCACTGCCACCATCCAGATAGGTAACATTATCGCTAAATCGGCCAAAAAGTACATTTTCATAAGCACCGGTTATAGCATTTTTAGCCATTAAAATACTTGAATTATCCAATCCAATATTGCCACCAGCTACAGTAAGTTTTTGAGCCGGAGCATTTGTGCCAATACCTATATTGCCCCCGCTGGTAATCCTCATTTTTTCTGTATTATTGGTTCTTATAACCATATCTTGATTATCTCTGGTACCCAGGAAGTTAGTGCCCGGGAGCGTATTTAAATTACCTTCCAGTGCCCAACCTTGCGTAACAGTGGGTAGGCTTTCCCAGTTGGGTGCTGCTCCCGCCCCATTGGACTTTAAATACTGTCCGGCTGAACCGGCTGAACCGGCTGTAGAAGCAGTACCCCCTACGTTTATTTCATTGGTTACCTGCAGACCACCATTTACATGAAATTTGCGACCCGGACTCTCCGTACCGATACCCACATTACCGTCGCCCCTTATCGTCATTAGTGGAGTAGTACCCCCATAAAATTTATGGGAAAAAGTAGTATTGCCTTGTGGTACAGAGTACCACATCGTACCTGAGTCGATACCCATTGCATAATCAGAAAATGTTGCACCTGGACCTGGACCTGCAGCAGGGAATAAAATCAATTTGGTACCGATACTGTTGGGTATACCAAGAGTAGGCGGTGCGATACCCGCGCCGGCCCATCGTATCCAGTTACCTGTCGAATTATCGGGGTTTATCAGTATATTTCCCGACTGGATCTGTAATTTGTCAGCAGGGCTATTGCTGCCTGCTGTGCCTATCGCAACATTGCCTGCACTGTTGACCCTCATTCTCTCTATATTATTGGTCTTGATGACAAGGCTTTCGGAGTTGGTTGTTCCTAAAAAATTAGCTGCGGTTGCCGCATTACCGTTTAGTGTCCAGCCTGGGACGCTGCTGGGAGGTACCGGCTGTGTAAATAAGTCCCCATCGTTATCGGCCACTACCATTTGGGGAGTGGCACCCCCGCCACCTAAAGTACTGATCCGTGTCGTGCCTACTACATCTAGCCTGGCTGCCGGCGCAGTGATGTTTGTTCCAATACCTACATTTCCATTTCCTGTTATCGTCATTAATGGGGTAGTGCCTCCATAAAATCTGTGTTGGTACAAATCACTAAATGAAGGTACTGACTGCCAGATACCACCACCCTCAATCCCTATGGCAAAATCGGCAGTAGTATTGTTACCTGGAACTACTCCCGGCCATAACACCAGTCTTGTACCCCGGCTTCTGGTATTAAAAGTGGGTCCTAAATTCCCCACATCGTTCCATCGTATCCAATTCCCTGTTGTGGCATTATTATTTATAAATATATTTCCATTAGCAATTTCTAATTTTTCTGAAGGGGCAGTAGCACTAATACCTATATTTCCGGTAGTACCGCTAACCCTCATTCTCTCCGTATTGCCAGTATTGCCAGTCCTGATGACCAGGTCCTGTGTATCTGTTGTTCCCAAAAAGTTACTGCCCGTTGTACCTGCATTTCCGGTCAGGCTCCATCCGGGCGTTGCATTTGTTCCTGTAGCCAGCCTGATCCAGCCATCAGCAGCCGGGTTTAAATAATAATAA
>DASVUQ010000032.1:0-2088 GCA_036386975.1 Flavobacterium sp.
CGAGAATGGGAGCGGGCTTCTTTAGAAATTGAGAATTCTTATACCCAGGTAGACGGTTCTAGTTCAGAAGTGCAAAAGCAAGCGCACCAAAGTGACCTGGAACAAATAAATGCGGATGCGAAGGAGACTTCTTCAGACGCAATAAAGGAAAAGCCAACCATCCTGCCTGCTACAAACATTTACAAAAACAGCCTAGAAAAGAATAGCACCTCTGATCAAAAGGAGATACAGACTGTTAAAGGCGAAAAAAAATCTATTAGCAAAAGGCAATTGATCAAAGAGATTAAACGTGTTAGTGGGAATGTAAGGACGGGCCTAATACTTATTTTAGTGGGACTCGCCATTTCTATTCTTTTAGGCTTTTTGTTAGGCGGTTTATTTACGTCGATTGGAGCAATAGTCATTGTAGTCGGAATTGTTTTCTTGATCCTCGGAATTTTAGGCGTCTAATCCTATTCTAACGGCCAGAGAATTGATTCAAAAAGAAATATTTTATAATAAAACTTTAAGTTCTTAATATTGTCTTCAATAAAAAATCAATATGTCAAAAGCAGAAATACAAACAGAAAAGGGAGTGATGAAAGTGGAGTTCTACGATAAAGATGCTCCTATTGCAGTGAAAAACTTTATAAGTTTATCCAAAAAAGGATATTATGATGGGCTTACCTTTCATAGAGTCATTCCAAACTTCATGATTCAAGGAGGATGTCCAAAAGGCACTGGTTCCGGTGGACCCGGGTATACCATTCAATGTGAACTGACTGGGGAAAATCAGTACCATGACAAAGGTGTTTTATCTATGGCGCATGCAGGAAGAAACACAGGTGGTTCGCAGTTTTTTATCTGTCATAACAGAGAAAATACAAAGCATTTGGATAGAAATCATACCTGCTTTGGAAAGGTGGTCGATGGAGTAGACCTGATTGATCAAATTAAACAAGGTGATAAGATCGTAAAAATTACTGTTACTGAAGAATAGATTCTTATTTTAAACAACAGCAGTCAATGCTGTTGTTTAAATAATTGTTTAAGCTATTTATCCGCCCTTTGTATAAAGGTCATCACCAATTCATGTTTATCGCCCTCTTTGTCTTCTAAGAAAAATATTACCGAGGGGTTGTCCGCGCTCGATTTGTCCTCAATTTTTACTATTTTATTTGAGCCTACTTTGGCTTGGATTTCTGGAATGAGGGATGAAATAGCCTTAGCGAATTCCAGCTCTAAGTTGCTAGGGTTATAGGTGGTTGTCTTCATTTCTAAAATTTGGATTTACAGCCAAATTTAGAATTTTCTTTCAATCAAGGCTATATAAACTGACTTTAGTTTTTAGTAATAATTTCTGCATTTTCATCCTCTGCCCCATAGGAGACTTCTACAAAGCAAATGGGGTTTTTGCCATCTTTATCCTTCAGACTTTTCATGTAGTCGGTAATCTTTTTTCTTATCAAATCTCCGTCATCGGATGCATCGTAACCTTCTTTGCTTCCATCAGGAGCTATGAAAAACGTCGCAAAATTATTGATCAGACTATCGATGATATTACTTATCAGATATTTTCCATTTTTTGCCTCCATGTGATCCGAAAACATTTTTATTGCATAGTTCCTCACATGATCCAGTCTAATTCTATCGGCGGATGTAACCACTATGGCATGATGTTTAATGTTTTTCATTTCCCACATTTAAATATTGGATCATTCTAATTCTTAGTATAACAATAAAAGATATAAATACCTATTAGCTTAAAAACTTAGTCATATTTATTAATAAAATAAACATTTTTCATAATATTGGTTAACAATTTTATTTGATCTTACAAAAATAATATAAAAAGTACCAATAAGACTTTTGTTTATTAATATTTATTGAATATTTTTAGAAATATGTTTTCGAGATTTATATTTAAAAAATTATATTTTATAAGTGGCTTATTTTTATGATGAAAAGAATTCAAGCAATAATTCGAACCACTAAGTTTGAAGAGGTAAGGCTTGCACTTCACGCGATAGGCGTTGAATTTTTTACCTACTACGATGTAAAAGGGGTCTCTTTCCAGAATGACAACAAGGGTTCTTATAGAGGAGCATT
>DASVUQ010000033.1:0-8742 GCA_036386975.1 Flavobacterium sp.
TAATAGCTGTAAAATGTCTTCGCATGGCTAATCTTGTTTTTAAAATAAAATTAGTAAAAAGATGTGTCCACACGGTAGGATGGTAACGGCATCCCGCGCTTTTCGTGCGGATATAGTGAACAGCAGGAATAGCTTCATAAAAACGAAAAATAATAGTATTCGAAGAAATAAAACTGTAATTTTGCACTCCAATTTTTAAATCAATGAGAACCAAGTCGCTAAAGAAAAACAAAATCAATGTTATTACCCTGGGATGTTCTAAAAACGTCTATGATAGCGAAGTTCTTATGGGGCAGTTGCGTGCCAGCGGGAAAGAGGTGGAACATGAAGCACCCGCAGAACGGGAAGGTAATATTATTGTTATAAACACGTGTGGTTTTATTGACAACGCCAAGGCAGAATCTGTAAATATGATCCTGGAATATGCAGATAAAAAGGAACGTGGCTTAGTAGATAAGGTTTTTGTAACCGGATGCCTGTCTGAACGTTACAGGCCTGATTTGGAAAAAGAAATCCCTAATGTAGACCAATATTTTGGCACTACAGAACTACCTCTATTATTAAAAGCTTTAGGTGCTGATTATAGACATGAACTGCTTGGTGAACGTTTAACCACTACTCCAAAAAATTATGCTTATTTAAAAATTGCAGAAGGCTGTGACAGGCCATGTAGTTTTTGTGCTATTCCTTTGATGCGTGGCAAACATATATCACAACCTATTGAAAAACTGGTTAAAGAGGCTGAAAACCTGGCTAAGAATGGTGTTAAAGAATTGATTCTTATAGCGCAGGACCTTACCTACTATGGCCTTGATATCTACAAAAAACGAAATCTTGCCGAGCTGCTTGAAAGCCTTGTTACAGTAGAAGGTATTGAATGGATACGTCTTCATTATGCTTTTCCTAGCGGTTTTCCTATGGATGTTCTGGAGATCATGAAGCGGGAACCAAAAATTTGCAATTATATTGATATTCCGTTACAACATATTTCTGATACTATTTTAAAATCAATGCGTAGGGGAACGACGCGGGAAAAAACCACAAAGTTATTAAAAGATTTTCGCGAGGCAGTCCCGGGCATAGCCATCAGGACTACTCTAATTGTGGGATATCCGGGTGAGACCGAAGAAGACTTCAATATCCTGAAAGATTTTGTACAGGAAATAAAATTTGACCGGATGGGTTGCTTTGCCTATTCTCATGAAGAAAATACCCATGCTTATTTGTTAGAAGATAATGTACCGGATGATGTAAAAAAAGCGCGTGCCGAAGAAATTATGGAACTACAGTCCCAAATTTCATGGGATCTGAACCAGGAAAAAATAGGACATACTTTCAGATGTGTTATCGATAGAAAAGAAGGCAGCCATTTTGTAGGCAGAACGGAGTTTGATAGTCCGGATGTTGATAATGAAGTACTGATAGATGCCACAAAGTACTATTTAAAAACAGGTGATTTTACTATGATAAAAATAACCGCCGCAACTGAGTTTGATTTATATGGAGAACCGGTATTATAACAGTTTCTGATTGTAAAAACTATAGCTTATGACAACTAGTTTAAGGATTTTATTATTTGTTTTAGGGTTATTTACTTTCTCTAATGCCACTGCACAATTTGGCTCCCCTTATTCGGGTGTTGACAGAAGTGTAGGAAGAGGGCAATATGCTAATGGTGCTAAAAAAACGGAGAAGGTGGATTACATTGCACTTACTGTTGACAAACTAGAAAAAGATTTAACACTGGATGCTTTTCAAAAAGCCATTGTAAAAGAAGCATTAGTAAAAAGCACTAATGAAGAAACAAATATTATGGCAATGGACATTCCTGACGGTTCTAAACTGGAAAAAAGAATTGCACTTCGGGACAAATTAGACGTCGAAATTAATAAAATCCTTACGCCTGAACAAGTGGAGAAATTCAGGAAGTTGCGCGAAAAAACAAAATCTAAATAGTTACAAAACCAGTAATCCCGATTCGCGTAATTTTTTCATTGATTTTGAATACCAAAGTAATTCAAAATCCTCAAGGCCCTTATTTTCAAAATCATTCTTGACTTCCTGAAATGTAGTTACTTTAAGATGCCTTACTGAAATTTTGTCAAGAATCTCTATCAACCATTTGGCTTCAGCAGCATCGGCATGAACAACAAAAGTTTGTTTTTTATCATGAAAAGTCAAAGTAGCCATTTCCCATGTATTGCCTTTTTTAGATTTTATAAAGTAATCTGCCAATGGCTTTCCTCCTATCCAGACTATTTTTGCTGTAGGTTTAGTGTAAAAATCGTCTGTTTCCTGGAGTGTATTGTAAATAAATTTTTTAGGAACAGTCGTTTTTGGAATTTTAAACTCAAACCAGTCCTGTAAAGGATAGTCAAAACAAATTCCGTGCATGAAATTAAATAATGATTTTTTGAGTCCGAAACTGAACTTATCATGATCTATTCCGGTTGAATCGGTGTAATTAATATCATTATTAGCAAAAGTCCCTGTTTTTTCAGTGTCTTTTATAACCCCAAATTTCTCTGGATACATTCCTACAGGACTATGCGCTGTCATGGCAAACTGATGCCAGAACCCAGATTGTAAAATCCCTGATTCGAATAACTGACGTACTATCTCCAGGCTATCGACTGTTTCCTGAACGGTTTGTGTAGGATAACCGTACATTAAATAAGCATGTACCATAATACCGGCTTCAGTAAAATTACGGGTCACTTTTGCGACCTGTTCTACAGTTACCCCTTTATCAATGAGTTGTAATAGCCTGTCTGAAGCTACTTCCAAGCCGCCGGAAACCGCAATACATCCGGAAGCTTTTAATAAAACACATAGATCCCGTGAAAAACTTTTTTCAAACCTGATATTAGTCCACCAGGTAACGGTAATCCTCCTACGAAGGATCTCTAATGCTACTTCTCTCATTAATGCAGGAGGGGCCGCTTCATCTACAAAATGAAATCCCGTTTCATCCGTTTGTATTATCATTTCCTGCATCCGGTCTACCAAAGTCTTTGCTGCTACAGGTTCGTATATTTTAATGTAATCAAGAGAAATATCACAAAAAGTACATTTGCCCCAATAACATCCATGGGCCATGGTAAGTTTGTTCCACCGCCCGTCACTCCACATCCGGTGCATGGGATTTACAATTTCTATCACTGAAATATATTGGTCCAATAATAAATCCGAATAATCTGGCGTTCCTACCTGAGCTTGTTTATAATCGGGTTGCAAAGAATTGTTTTTATAAACTACTTCACTGTTTTCAAGAAGAAAAGTTCTTTTAAAGCTATTATGATCCCGGTTTTCAATATGTCGAATGATTTCTTCAACAGGGGCTTCTCCGTCATCAAGTGTAATAAAGTCAAAAAATTCAAATACCCTTTTATCAGAAAGAGAACGTAATTCAGTATTTGGAAATCCGCCCCCCATGGCAATTTTAATTTCTGGATAATGCTTTTTTATAAACTGTGCACATCGAAAAGCACTATACAAATTCCCGGGAAAGGGAACGGAGATCAACACTAATTGTGGCCCAATAATTTTTATTTTTTCTTTTAATAAAGTTAAAAGTATAGTATCAATATAAGAAGAATCATGTTGTAACGCATTATATAATTCATCAAAAGAATTAGCACTCCTGCCGAGACGTTCTGCATAGCGGCTAAAGCCAAAGTTTTCGTCAACACATTCCACAATAAAATCGGAAATATCTTCGAGATACAGAGTCGCAAGATGTTTCGCTTTATCCTGCGTCCCCATACTACCAAAAGCCCATTCTAGTTCATGGAGTTGAGAAAACCGTGAGGCTTCCGGAAGAAAGCCTTCCTGACATATTTGTAATGCCAAAGTGGGATTTTTTCCCTGAAGGAATGCAATTACAGCATCAATGGTTTTAATATATTCATCCTGTAAAACAAAAATTCTCTGGAGATTGGCTGTAGATGGTTGATTAACCACTGCACCAAACAAGTCTTGTAAACCTTGTTTTGAAAATAGTTGTAAAATGACTTCTATACCCAGGTCAGCCTGAACCGCTGCATTGTTTTTAGTATTTAAAAAACCTTTTATATAGGCTGTTGCAGGATACGGCGTATTCAGTTGTGTAAATGGCGGAGTAATTAAAAACAATTTAGCTTTCAAAGAAATTATTTTTTGCAAAAATAAGTAAAATTGCATCAGAAGTATATCAATATGATAAATTATACTATAGTAATCCTGAACACATTTTTAAATCACATTTATTTAGATTTTTATATTTTTTAATTCTTGTTAACTAGTATACTATTAATTTATACTCACAATGAATGTTACTTGCCTGATTCACTTATTAACAAAGCTGGTTTTAGTTCTTCTGATACATAAGTTTCTAAATTATTAAGTATATAAATCAATAATTTAGATCAAAATAACTTACTGATTAAAGTAACAAATTAACTGATTAAATGACTTAAAAAAGAAGATAATAGAATAAAATAGCAAATTTTTTTTTAAATTAGTACTATAATGTAAAATACATTTGACTATACAGCATTTTTTCTTCATAAAAATTAAGAAATTTTTATTTTTCAGTTAATTTTTATTCTTATATTCGCTGCAAACAATTTTAACACACTTTTATGAATAAAAATTTACTAATTATTTTTCTCATTTTTACGAGCCTTATTCTAACAGAAAAGACTTATGCACAAACAAGAAAAATAACAGGGACAGTTAGGGCCAAGTCAGACGGCATGACAGTGCCAGGCGCAACAGTTATGGTTAAAAATAGTACTAGAGGGACATCTACAAATATAGATGGATCATTTACTTTAGAAGTTAGCGGTAACAATGATGTCTTGGTAGTAAGTATGATTGGGTTTGCTACTGTAGAAAAGACTGTAGGCAGCAATAATGAACTAAATATTACTCTGGCAGAAACTGCCGAACAGTTGGGTAATGTTGTTGTTAATACCGGATATCAAAGAACAACTCAAAGGACTTTTACCGGTGCTACAAGTAAAATTTCTGAAAAAGAGTTAAATGTAGAAGGTATTACGGATGTGAGTAGGATGATTGAGGGTAAAGCGGCAGGTATAACTGTACAGAATGTCTCAGGGACTTTTGGTACAGCCCCAAAAATTACAGTACGTGGATCTGCTTCTATCTTTGGTGATGCAAGGCCATTATGGGTAATTGACGGTATTGTCCAGGAAGATATCATTAATGTTTCCTTTGCCGATTTAGCTTCCGGAAATTCCGAGACCTTGTTAAGTTCTTCTGTGGCCGGATTAAACCCAAATGATGTTTTAAGTGTTGAAATTCTTAAAGATGCTTCTGCGACATCCATTTACGGCTCCAGGGCTTTGAATGGGGTAGTCGTTGTTACAACTAAACAGGGAAAAAGGGAGTCGCCTTTGACTATTAATTATACTGGGGACCAATCCATAAGGCCTGTACCCAACTACAACCAGTATGATATTTTAAACTCTCAGGAGAGCATGAGCATTTTTAAGGAATTGGAAGATAAAGGTTTTCTTGACCTGCCTAGTACTTTTCAGAGCAGATACGGCGGGGTGTTTACTCTTATGGCAAGAAATTTTAATAGTTATGACCCAGTTACTGGTATATTTACAGTGAGAAATGATCAAGAAGATGATGGCGCAAATAGAAATGCTTTTTTAAGAAAATACGAATTGGCAAACACCAACTGGTTTAAAACATTGTTCAGACCATCTGTTTTTCAAAATCATTCCTTAAGTTTTTCAGGTGGTGGAAAAAACAATGCCTATTTTGCCTCGCTGGCTTATTTTTCAGACCCGGGATGGACCATAGCAGACAAGGTAAACCAATTGGCAGTTAACCTTAAGAATACTTTTTATATTAATGACAAGTTCAATTTAACATTATCGAGTCAGGTATCGGTACGTGACCAGCAGGTCCCGGGCAGTTATAACAGTCAGACCGATACCTTTTTCGGAAGTACAACCCGTGATTTTGACATTAACCCGTTTAATTTTGTATTGAATACCAGCAGGACATTACGGCCTTATGATGATAATGGAAGTTTAGAGTATAGCAGGGCGAACTGGGCTCCTTTCAATATTATTAATGAGCTTCAGAATAATTATATGGAAGTTAATGTTAAAGATATCCGTTTCCAGGCAGATGTGGCATACACAATTAATCCTGCACTTACATACAATGCTACTGTTAATGCTCGATATGTTAACAGTACCAGGGACCATAATATTCTGGAGAATTCTAATATTGTAGGGGCCTATAAAGCAGCTGATGGCCGCGAGGTAAGGCTGGCAAATGTATTTTTGTATCAGGATCCAAGGAACCCCGGCGCCCTTCCAGTATCTGTTTTACCTAATGGTGGAATATTAAGGGCTTTTACAAATAAATTGACCTCTTATAATCTAAGAAATACGTTAACATACAAAAAAACCTTTAATGATAAACATGAATTCGATAGTTTTATAGGGCAGGAAATAAGATTGGTCGATAGAAGCAATAATAATTTTACTGCTTTTGGCTTACAATATGACAGAGGATTGACTGCCTTTACAGACCCAAGAATTTTAGAAAAACTGATTAATCAAGGGGATTCTTATTTTGGTTTCAACGAAGAAAGAGAGAGAGCTGTAGGTATATTTGGTAAGGTTAACTATACCTACGACCGCAGGTATACGGCATCTGTAACAGGCCGGTATGACGGGTCTAACAGGCAAGGCAGGAGCAATTCTTCAAGATGGTTGCCTACCTATACTTTTAGTGGAAAATGGAATATTAAGGAAGAAAGCTTTATGAAAGACATTAACAGCATTAATACGTTTGCTGTTAGAGGATCATATGGACTTACCGCGACAGCAGGGCCTGCCACCAACTCATTGGCAATATACAAAAGTTTTATTACAGACCGTTTTAGCCTTACGGACAGGGAAATTGCTCTTAATATAGAAGCATTGCAAAATAGCGAACTTACCTGGGAAAAACAATTTGAAACCAATATCGGACTTGATCTGGGGTTGTTTGGTAACAGGGTGCAGGTAACTACAGATGTATTTAATCGTAAAGCGTTTGATCTTGTTGATTTTGTAAATACATCAGGTATAGGCGGACAACAAATTAGACAGGGAAATAATGCAGATATGAATACTAAAGGATTTGAGTTTGCCATTACGACTAATAATTTAGGTAATACAAAGGTGCGATGGACTACCAACCTTAATTTTACGCTACTTAAACAGGAAATTACAAAAATACAAAGTATTCCCACTGCATTCAACCTCATAAGGGCAACAGGGGGTAATGTGATAGGACGGCCTAGAAATTCTTTGTATTCGTATCAGTTTACCGGATTAAATAATCAGGGGCTTCCGACCTTTGTCATGGCTGACGGTGTAACTGATAATGTTACAGGAGCCAACTTCCAGGACTCAGAAAATGTAACTAAATATTTAAAATATGAAGGATCTACAGAACCCACACAATCGGCCGGTATCACCAATACCATCAGTTATGAAAACTGGACTTTCTCTTTCCAGGTAGTAGGTTCCGGCGGTAACAAAATCCGCTTAAATCCAATATATTCTAACCGGTATAATGACCTTACCGTATTTACAAAAGATTTTGCTAATCGATGGGTTAATCCTGGGGATGAAGCAATTACCAATATTCCTGTAATAGCAGATGAAGTATTAATTTCTAACTACAGGGCTCAATCAAAGTTTTTAGAAAGAGCATATAATGCGTATAATTATTCAGACCAAAGAGTAGCAGATGGTAGCTTTATAAGGCTTAAAAATGTATCATTAGGATATGAATTTCCTAAACAACTTAAAAAGGACCTGCACCTTAACACGTTCACATTTAAAGTATCAAGTGCGAACACATTATTAATTTATGCAGATAAAAAATTAAATGGTCAGGACCCTGAATTTTTCAGGTCTGGCGGTGTGTCACAACCGATAACAGGCCAGTATACTTTTACCATAAATGTAGGATTTTAAAAAACAAAAATATGAAAAATATAAAAATAACACTTTTTTTTCTGCTTATAGCAGGAATTAGTAGTAGTTGCGACGATTTCCTTTCTGAAGTCCCTGATAACAGGACACAACTCGATACACCTGAAAAAATAGCCGAAGTTTTAGTCAATGCTTATCCACAAGGCAATTATATGGAATTTGCTGAAACTATGAGTGATAATGTGTTTGACAGTGGAGACCTGCCACGGACTACCCAGAATAACAGCCAGTACTACAACTGGCAAATGGTAGAGCTTACAGACCGTGATACACCTACTTTTTACTGGAATGCCTGCTATAATGCTATAGCCCATGCCAATCAGGCATTAGATGCGATAAAAAAATTAAACTATGACCCTAAGCTTAACCCTCAAAGAGGCGAGGCATTATTGTGTAGAGCCTATGCTCATTTTATGTTAGTTACCTTTTGGTCACAACGCTATGACCCTGCCACTGCGCAGACTGCGTTGGGTATTCCTTATGTGCTGGAACCTGAAGACGTACTTGTTAAAAAATATACCCGAAATACGGTGGCCGAAGTATACGATTATATACAACAAGATCTTGAAGAAGGCTTACAATACGTTACTAATGATTATGAAAATCAATCGATTGCCCGTTTTCATTTTAACAAGGCTGCAGCCAATGCTTTTGCAAGCCGGTTTTATCTTATGAAAGGCGACTGGCAAAAAGTAATAGACGTTTCCAATAATTTAGGGAACCG
>DASVUQ010000034.1:0-2570 GCA_036386975.1 Flavobacterium sp.
GTTATTATTGGCGGCCCCGGAACAGGAAAAACTACTATTATTGATGGATTAATGGCGCGGGGATTTTGTTGCTACCCTGAAATTTCACGTGAGGTTACGATGGAAGCCAAAAAACAGGGAATTGAACAACTATTTCTCGAAAACCCTCTGCTTTTTAGTGAACTGCTTTTAGAAGGCCGAAAAAAACAATTTATCAATGCCGCCACTGAACCCCATGAGGTGGTGTTCCTGGACAGAGGTATTCCCGATGTCCTGGCTTATATGCATTATATTGGCGATAGTTATCCTGCTCATTTTGATACAGCTTGCCAGGAAAATAAATATACCCGGATTTTTATTCTTCCGCCATGGCAGGAAATTTATGTCAGTGATGATGCCCGTTATGAAAATTATGAGCAGGCAAAACTAATTTTTAACCATCTGACGGAAACGTACGAAAGTTATGGCTACCATCTTATTGAAGTCCCTAAAGGCCCTGTATACAACCGTATTGATTTTATCCTGGAAACGTTGGCTGTTAAAGTATAGTTTTAAAAATATGCTTATCTTTAAAATTGAATACTGAACCCGGAATTCTAAATTTCAAATTATATAACCGTTGACTCCACAAGAAATACTAAAACAATACTGGCAACATGATAGTTTTAGAAACCCACAGGAAGAAATTATTGCTTCTGTTCTAGAAGGAAAAGATACTTTTGCTTTAATGCCCACGGGTGGCGGAAAATCTGTTTGCTTTCAAATCCCCGGCATGATAAAAGAGGGAATCTGCCTTGTTATTTCGCCACTTGTTGCCCTCATGAAGGACCAGGTAAGCCATCTCGAAAAACGAAATATCAAAGCTATTGCATTAACCGGCGGCATTGCCCAGGACGAAATGATTGCGCTTTTGGACAATTGCCAGTATGGGAATTATAAGTTTTTGTATCTATCTCCGGAACGGCTACAATCGGACTGGATTATGGACCGTATAAAAAGCCTTCCTGTTAATTTGATTGCTATTGATGAGGCACATTGCGTTTCACAATGGGGACATGATTTCAGGCCGGCGTATTTGAAGATCGCCAATCTAAAACCTCATTTTCCTAAAACTCCTATTCTGGCATTGACGGCATCGGCTACAAAGCGTGTACAGGAAGATATTATAGTACAGCTTCATTTGAATGAACCTGCGATTTTTCAAAAGTCTTTCGAAAGAGAAAATATTGCCTATATGGTTTTTAATGCTGAAGACAAGCTGTATAAAATGGGGCAGATCCTAAAAAAGAATCCGCAATCCTCTATTGTGTACGTGCGTAACCGGAAATCGTGCTTAGATGTCGCTTCGCAATTGCAGGCTTTAGGGTTTAAAGCTACCTATTATCATGGCGGATTGAGCACCAAAGAAAAAGATAAAAACATGCAGCTCTGGATCAATGAAGAAATTCAGGTTATGGTCGCTACCAATGCCTTTGGTATGGGGATAGATAAGGCTAATGTAAAAACGGTAATCCACATCCAGTTACCGGAAAATATCGAAAATTATTATCAGGAAGCTGGACGGGCAGGACGAAACGGAGAAAAAGCTTTTGCAGCTTTATTAACCAGCCCAGCTGACAGTATTCAGGCAGAATCACAGTTTATACATGTTTTACCCGATAAAAAGTTTCTTACACTGGTGTATGTAAAATTGTGTAACTATTTTCAAATTGCCTATGGGGAAGGAATTGATGAGCAATTTTCATTTAACCTCAACCATTTTTGTACACAATATCAGTTTCCCATTGTCAAAACATTTAATGCAATACAGTTTCTGGACCGACAGGGTATTATTTCTTTGTCTCAGGAGTTTTCAGAAAAAGCAATTATACAGTTCATTATTCCGTCTAAGGAAGTAATCCGCTATATAAGCCTGAACCCTCAGGATGAAGCTATAATTTTGAACATCCTCCGCAATTATGCCGGAATCTATGATGTAGCCACAGCACTGAATACGGCTATGATTGCCAAAAAATCCGGTACAACAGAAGCTGTTGTTTTAGAGCTGTTACAAAAACTAAAAGACAAACAAATCATTGATTATAAAGCAAAGAAAAACGATGCTACTATTATCTTTAATGAAATCCGTGAAGACGAAAAAACGATTAACCGGGTATCAAAATACCTGGAAAATAAAAATAAGCTAAAAAAAATGCAGTTGCAATCCGTTTTAAATTATATTCAAGACAAAAACAATTGTAAAAGTCAACTTATTTTAGCCTATTTTGGAGAAACAAAAAAAGAAAATTGTGGTATTTGCTCCTATTGTATTGCATTAAATAAAAAATCGGTTACCTCTGCATCTCCGGCAAAACAAATCCTGGATGTACTCAGCAACCATGACCTCGACTCCAGAGAAATACAAAACATACTCAAACTTCATTCGAACGATATTATATTTGCAATTCAAAATTTACTAGAAAACAACGTTATTGTGGTAAAACCCAATAATAAATATACTTTAAAAAAATAATGGAAAAGTTACGCATCGTTTTTATGGGTACCCCTGAATTTGCTGTTGGGATCCTGGATACTATAATCAAAAATGGATA
>DASVUQ010000035.1:0-3594 GCA_036386975.1 Flavobacterium sp.
ATAAAAAAGATGATGTTTAACCACAACTAAAATGAGTCTTTGAAAGTTGAATATTTCAATATACTATCTAACACGTATTAAAATAAAATAAGCTGTTTCACGGGTTGTTAAACAGCTTATTTCTTTTAATTAGATTGTTAATTAATACACTAGAATTTATCCCAAAATATTTTTGTACTTAATTTATCACCACCTATAGATGAAGCGGCAGCAGTATAATTAGTGTTATTTAATGTTTGCTCCAAAACAGGATAAGTATATCTTCTTGGTACAAGGCCTTCTGCAGCACTTGCCGCATTGGTTGGAGCTACAAGAGCAGGAAAGTCTAACCTTCTGTAAGTAGTCCATGCTTCAAATCCCCGATTATAAAATGCAATCCACTCTTGTGTGCCAATTTTTTCTTTCCATGCACCTGTTGCAGTTGTATATGCTACTTCGGGCTGAGCCAGATAGGCTAATGCTTCTGCTGGTGTACCGCCCCAATAAATTATTGAAGATGTTATAGCATTATTATAGAATGTTTCTGCTGTTCCTCCTACTAAGAACCCTCTTTCAGCTGCCTCAGCGAGATAGAAAGAAACTTCAGTATAATCTAGTATAACACCTTCTAATGTAGGATCTAATAATCTTGTTGTAGGGCCTGCATTTGGATTCCCCGGCGAAGAATAATTCTCAAATTCCCCTCCTGCTGCATACGGGCCACCTATAAAGACCCCGTTAACAGGAATAAAATACTTAGGCCTCCTTGGATCATTTAGTGCATTCATTTTATCTACTAATGTAGAAGCTGCTATAAAATCGAATCTTCCACTAGATACTAAATCTTCATATAAAGGATTAGTATTTGGTTGCGTAGATAAATATTGTAAAGTAGCATTATCACTATTTGAAGTAAAAACCCCAGCTGCTACAGCTTGCTCTGCTTTAGTCCTGGCTGCATCTGCCAATGTAGGTTCATCAGCAACAGTTATTGCCATTCTTAATTTTAATGAATTGGCAAATTTTTGCCATTTGCCAACATCTCCTTGATATATAAAATCAGAAGCACCAAAGCTTGGAAAGTTGCTGTCTAATTTTGCAATTGCTGCATCTAACCTCACAAAAAGATCATTGTAGATATCGAGTGCTCTATCATATCTTGGAGAAGAAAACCTATCTGGATCTAATGCTTCAGAATAGGGAACATCACCAAAAGTATCTACTAATATTGTATAGGTATAGATACTTAATAACTCTATGATGGCAAGCCTGTTTTCTTTAGCTTTTAGATCTGCAGGAAAATCAGTGCTTTCTGCTTCAGTTAGCGTATATGCTTCTTTTAAATCTCTTAATACATCTCTGTATAGGACTCTCCAATGTCTATCAGGTATATTTCTTTGAAGTACATCATATCTTGATTCGTCAAGATAGGTAGTCTCTGTCCAATGTTGGGCAAATAGCCTAAAAACATTATTATTAACATTAGTGCTGACCATTTGATCAAACAAATTTTTCTCAGCATTGCCTAATAAAGAGCCGGCCGGTACTACAGACGGATCTTTAACATTTACATTCATATCTGTAAGGCTATCATCATTACATGAAACTGTAAATGATAGTATGGCTATTAAAACTATTAGTTTTTTCATTTTTTTTTAATTAAAATTTAACTTTTAAATTGAATGCAAAATTCCTGGTTGTTGGTAAAACCCCAGTTTGAAATCCTTGTAAATTTCCTGAGCTTAAACCAGCCTCTGGATCTGCATCTGGAAGGTTCTTATCAATTATCCATAAATTGCTTCCTGAAAAACCAAGATACAATTCTTGGAAAGTATTTCCTAAAACTTTTTTAGGAAAGCTATATCCTATGGTTACTTCACGTAGTTTTACATATGATGCATCATAAACATAATCTGATGTAGCAGAACCTAAATAACCAAACGCACCATCAGTTCCGTCATTGGTCTCTAACCGTTTAGTATTAGGATTGCCATTAGCATCAACACCCGGAAGAATTAAACCTCCTCCATTGGCAATAGTATTTCTTACAGGATTGCCTAAATCATTTGTAAATACAGTATTTGTATATAAACCGGTTCCTTCTCCATACCATCTGTCTAATGAGAATACACTACCTCCTTTTTGTACATCAATTAAAAAACTAAATGATACATTTTTATAAGAAAACCTATTGTTAATTCCACCAATCCAGTCGGGAATAAAACTTCCTAATACGTTGTCATTAGTCGAAGAAATAACATATTTTCCAGTCTCCTGATCAACTAACCTGTTACCATTGGCATCTGTCACATAAGTAGTGCCCTGTAATGTCCCGTATGGTTTTCCTACTGTTGCATTAATCGAAACTCCTCCCTGAAATTCCCCTAATTGATAATTATCAATCCCGGGCGTTAGCTCTTTTACAGTATTTTCATTTTTAGAGAAATTGGTGGTAATATCCCAATTAAAATTCTCAGTTTTAACAGGTACTACATTTAAGGTTAATTCTATACCTTTGTTTTCAATATTACCAACATTCTTATATAGTTTTGTATATCCTGTAGCTTCAGAAACCGGTAAATCTACAATTTGATTAAGTGTATTCGTCTTGTACAAAGACAAATCAAAACCAACACGTTTGTCTAAAAATTGCATCTCTAGACCAGCTTCCCAGCTTTTTGTTCTTTCTGGTTGTAAATCTGGATTATTTTTTGTTGAATTAACGGAATAAATAGGCATTCCAAATGGTGATGGGCTTGTATATACATCTATTAAACTAGCAAATGGAGCATCAGCACCTACTTCTGCATAACCTAATCGTACTTTTCCCAAGCTAAGCCAGGATTGATTAAGCACATTAGAGAATACAAAACTTGAAGATACAGATGGATAATAATATTCATTATTATTACTTGGTAAAGTTGATGAAACATCTCTTCTTAAAGTTGCGTCTAAAAATAAATAATCACTATATCCCAATGAAGCACTTATATAATACCCATTAACCTGTTGATTAATTTCGAATTCAAGAGGCTTTGGAACAGGATTAGTAGAATTTGTTAATGCAAAAAGATTGGGAACAAATAAGCCACCGGAAGTAGAGGCTAAAATTGAATTGGATTTTTGTTTTCTTATATTGATACCTGCAATACCTTTAAGATTGATTTTATCTGTTAAATCTTTATTGAAATTTAGCATAAGATCATAATTAAGTTCTGTGTAGTTCCTATTGAATCTTTGATAACCAGATGATTCATTTGTTAAATCTATACCAAATTCGTCACCACCGTATGAACCGTTAGCTCTTCTTTCTTCCTGAAGTTCAGCATAAGTATCAATAGATACCCTTGCACTAATATCTAACCAGTTTGTAGCTTTATAGGATATATTTGTATTACCTAAAAATCTATTCCTGCTATCGTTTTGATAACTCTCATATCTTTCAAAATAAGGATTGTTCCAGTAAGCAGGTCTTAAATTATTTGGACTAGTAGGATTCCAGGTATAATTTTTCTTTGTATTAAAGTAGATATCCCTTAACTCCTTTATATCAACATTAGTTGCCCACCATTGCCTGAAGTTCGAAACTATGTTTCCATTGTATCCGGTTGCGTT
>DASVUQ010000036.1:0-15887 GCA_036386975.1 Flavobacterium sp.
TAAAGGCTTCTTGTACACAACAGGAAGCCTTTTTTCGTAACCTCTTTATATGCGAAAATTAGAAAATAACGAACTGGATAGAAAATCTGTTGAAGATTTTAAAGAAGCTGTAAAAACGCCTATCATCATCGTTCTTGACGATATCCGAAGCCTTCATAATATAGGTTCTGTTTTCAGGACAGCCGATTCTTTTTTAATTGAAAAAATATATTTGTGCGGTATTACGGCAATACCTCCTAATAAAGAAATACACAAAACAGCACTTGGTGCTACAGAAACTGTTGACTGGGAATACCATGAGAATGTCTTGGAAGTAGTGGCAAAGCTTCAAGAGGAAAACATAACTGTATTTGCTGTAGAACAAGTAGAAAATGCGATTTTCCTTCAACATTTTCAGGTGAATACTGATAGAAAATATGCCTTAATTTTTGGTAATGAAATTTTTGGCGTCAATCAAAAAGCAATCGAATTATGTGACGGTGCTATCGAAATCCCGCAGTTGGGTACAAAACATTCTTTAAATATTGCTGTAAGTGCCGGAATTGTGGTTTGGGATTTGTTTGCAAAAATGAAACTTTAAGAAGCAAGTATTTTCTTTTCAATTGTTTCTAAAATAAAAATATAATCTTCCTGTTTCTCCACAAAATCGCGATCAGACACATTAATTATCAAAACATTCAGATCCGTCTGCGATTTAATATAATCCAGATATCCTTTATTGATCTTATCCAAATACTCTGCCGAGATTTCCTGTTCGTAGCTTCTGCCCCTACGCTTTATATTTTGAAGCAAACGTTGGGTATCCTGATATAAATAAACGTACAAGTCCGGCTTTTGCATCTCTTTGTAAATAATATCAAAAAGTGTCTTGTACAATCGGTATTCATCTTCGGCGAGCGTTACTTTAGCAAAAATAAGTGATTTAAAAATGTGGTAGTCGGCAATCAGAAAATCCTTAAACAGATCAAACTGCGCCAGGTCATCAGAAAGTTGCTGGTACCGGTCAGCCAGAAATGACATTTCAAGCAGAAACGCATAGCGGTTTTGATCTTTATAAAACTTCGGTAAAAACGGATTGTCCGCAAAACGTTCTAAAATCGTTTTGGCATTAAAATCTTCGGCAATTCTGCAAGCAAGAGTGGTTTTTCCCGCTCCTATGTTTCCTTCAATAGCAATATAATTGTATTTTTCCAGTACCAGGCCGGCTAAAGGCGGCACTATCGCTGAAATAACTTTACAATTTCCCTGATCTTTACATTCCTGTATTAATTGCGGGATAGTTTTATGTGAAACCGGATGAACAAAATCAACACTAAGGTCATTTACAGGCAGCAAAACAAATAACCGGTTTTGTAATTGAGGATGCGGAACAGATAGATTCTCCTCTTCGACTACCTCGTTATTAAAACTTATAATATCAATATCAATATTCCTTGCCTGATATCCGGATGCTTCTTCCCTGATCCTTCCCAGTTCTTTTTCAATCTGCAGAATACCTGATAAGAGCTGTTGAGGTGATTTTTGAGTGTGGACCAGTAAAGCACAGTTAAAAAAATTATCACTTTCAAATCCCCATGAAGAAGACTCATATAATTTTGAAACTCTCACAACAGTACCCAGCTGTTGATGTATATATTGAATGCATTGCACAATGATAGCGGCCTTCTCCCCCTGATTGCTCCCTAATGATAAAATAACCTGGTGTTGCATAATAGTAATACAAATTAAGGAAAAGAATTTTAGAATAGAAC
This sequence comes from Flavobacterium sp., assembly GCA_036386975.1. Lineage (GTDB taxonomy): Bacteria > Bacteroidota > Bacteroidia > Flavobacteriales > Flavobacteriaceae > Flavobacterium. The sequence continues at coordinate 1,752 of DASVUQ010000036.1, forward strand.
TATATTTGTTCGTTAGGTTTTGTTAATTATAAGTCCTAAATTTATAACTGCCCCTAATACTAAAAAAAGCCTTGAGGCAAGGTTTTTGTATATTCTAAATAAACTATTTGATTATGATTAAGAAAATTTTAAAAATCGTCGGAGTCTTTGTACTTCTTATTGTAGTTGCACTATTTGCTATCCCTTATTTTTTTCAGGATCAGATAAAAGCAAAAATTGCACAGGCTATCAATGAAAATGTAGATGCCAATGTTAGTTTTGCAGATGCAGATTTAAGCCTGTTTAAAAGCTTTCCCAGAGCCAATGTTGCTATTGAAAAATTATTGATCATCAATAAAGCACCCTTTGAAGGCGATACACTTGTTTCATTAGGAGAACTGAATTTAACGATGTCAATCCGCGAATTATTCAAAGGAAAAGACGAAGCAATGCATATTGAAGGTATTACTTCAGAAAATGGATTTGTCAATATTCTTTTCAATAAAGATGGAATTGGGAATTTTGATATTGCTATCAAAGACAAACCGGGGAAAGATGACGATGCTAAAAGTGATCCGCTTTCCTTTAAAATTAAAGACTATAAAATAGAAAATTTCAAGTTTCAATATTTTGATGAAAGGTCGAAAATGAAAATGGTAATTGACAGCCTGAACCATTCCGGAAGCGGTGACTTTACTGCATCAAAGCTGGACCTGGACACTAAAACGTCTGCCAGGGTTTCCCTTGACATGGACAAAGTAAATTACATGAATAAAATTCCACTTACCTTAGATGCTATTTTAGGAATTGACCTTGATAAGAAAATCTATATATTTAAAGATAATAAAGCCCAAATAAGTAAAATGCCCTTAGAATTTGACGGCTCTATTCAACTGGTGGATGCAGGCCAGGATTATAATCTTACCTTTAAAACGCCAACTTCTAGTTTTCAAAATTTTTTAGCCCTTATTCCGGCCGCCTATTCCGGCAGTATCAAAGATGTAAAAACCACAGGGGATTTTACGGTTGCCGGTTTTGCCAGAGGTTTGTATTCTGACACTACTGTTCCTAAATTTAACGTTGCGATAGCGTCTCATAATGCGTCTTTCAAATATCCGAACCTGCCGAAATCCGTTCAGAATATCGTAATTAATACTAAAATTGTTAATGAAACCGGAGTATTGAATGACACTTATGTAAATGTAGAAAGACTGTCTTTTAAGATTGATCAGGATGTATTTAATGCCAAAGCCAGTATAAAGAATATCAAAGAAAACCCACTCGTTGATGCTGTGTTAAAAGGCACTATTAATCTGGCTAATATATCTAAAGCCTATCCTGTAAAATTAGACAAGCCACTTTCCGGGATTCTAAAGGCTGATGTTACAACGAATTTCGATATGAAATCGGTAGAGACCAATCAATACCAAAATATAAGGAATGCAGGTACGGCAAGCTTATCACAATTTAAATATACTGACGAAAAAGGAAAGGCTCTTAACATAAGCCAGGCTGCAGTAGTATTTGACCCCAACCATGTAAACTTACAGCAATTTAAGGCAACTACAGGAAAAACAGACCTTAATGTAAAAGGTACCCTTGATAATTTCTACGGGTTCCTCTTTAAAAAACAAGAACTAAAAGGTAATTTTGACTTACAATCCAATCAGTTTGCTGTTTCCGATTTTATGACTACCGGAACAACCACGACGGGTAAAACTACCGGGGCAAAAACTGCTAAACCGAATGAGGCCATTAAAATCCCGGCTTTCCTGAATTGTACCCTTACCGCAAGAATAAACACTGTTTTATATGATAATCTGGTATTGAAAGATGCATCAGGAAGAATAATTATAAGGGATCAAAAAGTAAATTTAGAAAACATAAAAACTTCAGCCTTTGGCGGACTTATCGGGATGAACGGTTCTGTTTCTACCAAAGAAAAGACACCGAATTTCAATATGAATTTAGATTTAAGCCAGGTAAATATTTATCAGGCATTTACGCAATTAGAAATGCTTAAAAAAATTGCACCTATTGCCGGTATTATTGATGGAAAATTAAATTCAAATATTAAATTATCGGGAAATCTTGATGCCAAACAAATGACGCCCGATTTGAAAACCATAACGGGTAATTTGTTTGGGCAATTGTTGTCAACAAAGCTAAATGCCAGTAATTCGACACTCCTAACTGCTCTGGGGAATAATTTAAAATTTATTGATTTACAAAAAGTAAATTTAGATGATATAAGAGCTTTATTGACTTTTTCTAACGGAAGAGTAAACGTAAAACCTTTTGACTTTAAATATCAGGATATTAAAGTAACTGTTGGCGGCGAGCATGGTTTTGACCAAAACATGAATTATAATCTAAAGTTGAATGTACCTGCAAAGTATCTGGGAACTGAAGCCAATGCCTTAATAGCAAAACTTTCTCCTGCGGACGCGGCTAAAATGGAAAATATCCCTATTAATGCGATACTTACAGGTAATTTCCAGAACCCAAAAATTTCAACGGATATCAAACAAGCAACAACTAATTTAGCCAACCAGTTAGTACAAAGACAAAAAGAAAAAATTATTAATCAGGGTACAAGTGCATTGGGAGATTTACTTAATAAAAATAATCCTCCTAAAACAGATGGGGCTACACCACCTAAAGAGGATGTAAAAGATAAAGCTACTAGCATTATCAACGGGATATTTAATAAAAAGAAGAAGGAAGAACCTAAAAAAGAGTAATTTTAAAACTAATTACACTTTTAAATAATTAAAGTATTCCTGTACTTCTTCCGGCAGTACAGGAATATTTTAAAAAGAATTTGATATTCAATATTTATTTTTATATTTGTGACTGATTAGTCAATTATAAAATGAACAAGAAAGAAAAAATCATAGAGACAGCATTAAAGTTATTTGTTGATAATGGTTTTCACGGAACTGCAACTAGTAAAATTGCCCACGAAGCTGGCGTTGCAAACGGCACACTATTCAATTATTTTAAGACCAAAGATGAATTAGTAATTGCAATTTATGTTGCCGTAAAGGAAGATATGGCAGCATTTATAACCAAAAATACAGCAAAATCCAATAGTTTTAAAGAAGTAATGAAATCACAATTTCTTTCTTCTTTATTTTGGGCTTTAGATAATCAACAAAAATTCCACTTTATTCAACAATTTCATACTTCTCCTTATATTGAAAAGGTCGAGCAGGAAATTATCCAGAGCCAGGTTTTACCTCATTTGCTTCTCATTCAATCTGGTATTGATAAGGGCCTATTAAAAAAACTGCCAGTTGATTTTGTTTATGCTATCATCAGCAGCCAAACTTTTGGACTGTATCAATATCTTATTTCAAAAAAGTTATCTAGAGTTCAGCAACACGACACTATTGAACAAACATTTGAATTGCTTTGGGACATGATCACTTAATTTTTTAAATAAACTACCTCTGGGCAGAGCTCCAGAGGTATTAATAAAAATAATAACCGCAGATTCACAAATTTTCTAAAATCATTTTTTAATCTCAATCTGTGGCTAAAAAAATCGAAGCAGAGCTTCGAGGAATTAAACCTAAAGAGATTAAATAATGACTGACTAATCAATATAATTATTAAATTCAAATTAAAATGAACAAAACAATTTTTATTACAGGAACAAGCTCAGGAATGGGCAAAGCCACCGTCGAACTGTTTGCAAAAAAAGGCTGGAATGTAGTGGCTACTGTAAAAAGCACGTATATTCAATCTGAACTTTTTAAAAATTTGCCTAACGTAACCGTTTATGAATTAAACGTAACCAATTTTGAGCAAGTGAATGCAGTTGCCAAAATGGCTATACAAAAGTTTAATAAAGTAGATGTGGTAGTCAATAATGCAGGCTATTGCCTGATGGGCCCAACGGAGACTTCTACAATGGAGCAGATAAAAGAGCAATACGAAACCAATGTTTTTGGCGTTTTTGCTGTAACGAAGGCTTTTATTCCGCATTTTCGAACCAAGAATGAAGGAATGTTTATTAACATTGCTTCTTCAAGTGCACAATTTAATTATCCCTATATTGGGGCCTACGGAAGTAGTAAGTGGGCAGTTCGGGGTTTAACAGAGAGTCTGGGTATCGAATTAGCACCATTTCATATTGAAGTGAAAGCAATTTACCCCGGCACACATGCCACCAAAATATTTACCAAGTTAGGCGATGGCACTGGCGAAACTAAAGCTGTGTTTCAAGCATATAAAAAGTATTACAAGAACTTTTTCTCAGCACAATCGTCCCTTTCGGAAGTTACCTCGCCGACAAATATTGGCAATGAAATATGGAAAGCAGCAAATAAGAAAAAAGGGAAACTTCATATCATTTCCGGCGGAGATGCTAAACTGTTTTACTTTATAAAAAAACTTCTCTCGCAACGAGCATTTCAAAAATTACAAATCAGGAGCATTATGCAACCGGCAAGTAAAGGAGAAATTAAATTTGCAAAATGGTTGATAGGACGTAATACAGGAAAATTAGAAGTAATAATTGATAAAAATTTGGTTGAATAACAAAAAAGAATGTATATAACAGCGTTTGTGTGATGACAACTAATAGATACTATTTTATGGGATACGGTTCCTCATTTAAGTAAAGGCTTACTATAGGTTTTACACCTTCAATTGTACCAGCAACCCTTCTGAACCTCTTACATTAAAAACAGTCCCATCTTCAAAAATAAGGTATTGCCCTTTTATACCCATTAATCTCCCCTGATAATGTGGTGTTTTTTCTAAACTCAAACTGGTAACTTTTTTAGGATACGTTATTACAGGATAATGCATTTCATAAATATCATTCTTATTTAAATGAAAATATTCCTGTACTTCTTCCGGCAGGAACGTCCGAATTTTTTCTCTTTCTACAAGTAAATCAATGGTAGTAATATCATTCGTAAGCATCTTACGCCAATTGGTCTTGTCAGAAAAATAAGCTTTCATTGCCACTTCAGTAATACCTGCCAGGTAGCGATTAGGCACCTCCACTATGGCCACGGCTTTTTCTGCACCCTGATCGATCCACCGGGTGGGTATTTGTGTAGCACGGGTCACCCCTACTTTCACTTCACCCGATAAGGCCAGGTACACCACATGGGGCTGTAACTGCACTTTTGTTTCATATTCCAAATCCCTGTCGGCTACACCAAGATGTGCCGAACTCAATTCCGGCCTCATAATCCAGTCGCCTACAGCCGGGCTTGAGTAAAAACAATGGTAACAAAAGCCCTGTCTGAAAATTTTCTTTTTTTTGATGCAGCTCAGGCATTGATACCCCATAAAAGAAATTTCAATTTCTTTATGAAGGAGCTGATTCACATTTAAAAAGTCATTTTCAAATACCAGATAATACTGGATTGGATTTCCATATTCAGTTTGCATTTTTTGTAAAACACCTTCAAAAATCATTTTAGCACGGGAGATTATACTTAGGATTTACAACCTAAGTGGTTTTAATATTATTATTTTTTGCTATTTTTGGTACAAATGTAAAATTACGGTTCTAAAACCAATTTTGGAACCTCTACCTAAATATAATTATTATGCCACTACCCATAGTCAATTCATTTGCATCCTGGATTTTAAAAAAGAGGATACACCAGATTGAATTATTTTTTAAATATCCTAACGAAGTCCAGGAAGAATTACTGCTGGGCCTTGTTCGTACTGCCGAGAATACTTTTGTTGGTAAAAAATATGAATTCAACTCTATCAAATCATACCAGTTATTTGCTGAGCGGGTACCTGTTGCTACATACGAAGACATTGAACCCCTTATTGAACAAACACGAAAGGGGGAACAAAATATTTTCTGGAATACACCTATCAAATGGTTTGCAAAATCAAGTGGTACGACCAATGCCAAAAGTAAATTTATTCCCGTAAGTAATGAAGCCCTTGAAAACTGCCATTACAAAGCCGGTAAAGACCTACTGAGTTTATACCTGAACAACAATGAAGATTCACAACTTTTTACCGGGAAAAGCCTTCGCCTGGGCGGAAGCAAACAATTGTATGAAGACAATAATACTTTCTTTGGGGACCTTTCTGCCATTTTAATTGAAAATATGCCTATGTGGGCTGAATTTAGCAGTACCCCAAGCAATAAAATTTCTTTAATGAGTGACTGGGAAGTTAAACTCGGTGCCATTGTAAACGAAACACGCCAGGAGAATGTAACCAGTCTTGCAGGCGTCCCTTCCTGGATGATGGTATTGCTCAACAAAGTATTGGAAGAAACAGGTAAAGAAAATTTACTTGAAGTCTGGCCCAATCTCGAAGTTTATTTTCATGGCGGAGTCAGTTTTGACCCTTACCGGGAACAATACCAGAAAATAATCCCAAAGAGCAATTTTCAATATTATGAAATTTATAATGCTTCTGAAGGTTTTTTTGCTATTCAGGATTTAAATAATTCCAATGATTTATTGTTAATGCTGGATTACGGAATTTTTTATGAATTTATTCCTATGGACACCTACGGCAAACCAGACCAAAAAGTAATACGCCTTGTTGATGTAGCCATTGATATCAACTATGCCATAATTATTACTACCAATTCCGGATTATGGCGCTATCAGATTGGGGATACGGTTCGTTTTACTTCTATAAATCCATACCGGATAAGAGTAACGGGAAGAACAAAACATCATATTAATGTTTTTGGCGAAGAACTTATTATAGAAAACTCCGACAATGCTATTGCAAAAGCCTGTCAGGTTACGCAAACAGAAGTAATTGATTATACTGTTGCGCCGGTTTTTATGGAAGGCAAAGAAAAAGGGGCGCACGAATGGGTTATTGAATTTAGAAAAGAACCAAAGGATATAAAGCAATTTAATAAAGTCCTTGATGAAACGTTACAATCACTTAACTCCGATTACGAAGCGAAACGGCATAATAATATGACGTTAAATGCACCGGTTATTAATGTGGCACGAGCTAATTTATTTTATGACTGGCTTAAAAAGCAGGACAAATTAGGCGGGCAACATAAAATTCCAAGATTATCCAATCACAGGCAATATGTAGAAGAGTTAAAAAAATTATAAAAATTTTGTAACGTTTTTTGATTAATGACGTCTTATGGGCATCATCAATCAATCACAATTAAATGAAACAAATTAGTATTGCATTCGCTCTTTTATTTTTTAATGTTATTATTGCCCAGAACACCCTTACTTCACTGGAAGCCACTATCAAAACCGGGGATGTTCCATGTGACAAAGATTTTACTGAAAAAATCGTTACGCTGGAACGGGTTGAAGGAGACCAGAAAAAAAATATAGGCACTTTTCCATTAACAGGATGCGAATTTAAAATTCAGAAAACACTTGCATCGGGCAATTATGCCCTTACCATTTCCGGTTTAACTATCGAAAATGAAATTATTTATTTTACAGTTACTGAAGAAAATCGTGCTAAAATTGTATTAAACCCTGTGACACTCCGGCTAAAAAGCACTGAGTTATCAGAAGTAACAGTATATGCAAGCCAGAAACAATACATAAAAGTAGAAGCAGACAAAACCACTGTCAATGTAAAAGACAATGCATTGCTCAACAGTGGCAGCAGTTATGATGCTGTAAAAAGATTGCCAGGCGTCATTTCTTCTCCTACAGGAAGCCTTACTTTAAACGGAAGAGGAGTCCGCATTTATATCGATGGTGCTCCGAGTACTTTGTCAGGTACTGATTTGCAAAATTATTTATCCAGTTTACCGGCAAATGCCATTGAAAAAGTAGAATTAATTTATAATCCCGGTGCTTCTTTTGATGCCAATTCCAGTGGGTCCGTCATTAATATTGTGACCAGTTCAAAAAGATTAAAAGGGATCAATGCCAGCTTTAATATTAATTATAATTTTAATAAATATCAGAAACCAAGCCCTCAGATTTTATTAAATGGAAAGGAAAAAGACCTGAGCTGGCAGACTATGATAGGCTTTAATTATATCGAAGGTGAAAATAATACATCGACCGACCAGACCTTTACTTCTTTTGATCCTGATGAAGTATTAAGGCAACGTAATTTAACCGTAAGCATCAACAGAAACGCTTATTTCAGGCTGGGTACCAACTATAGGTTAAGTAAAAAATCCAATCTTTTATTCAACTATAATGCTAATGTAGCTAATGACAGGAATGTATTTGACGCTACTACTCAGGGAACAGGTATCGATTATTTTAATGAAGGTACTTCTAAAAATAAAAACAATAATCATGAAGTAAGCTTACAGTACAAAACCAAATTAGACACGATTGGCAGTACACTGGATGTTACTGCTTTTGGTAACACTTTTGGCAGAAAACCAGTCACTAATTCCAGTGCTATTGATAAAATTTCGAACACCATTTTTTTAAATAACGGAAATATTGACTTCAATCTTAAAAATTATTATTTAAAATATGACTTAAGTTTTCCTTTAAAAAAATTAAAACTTTCGATTAACACCGGAGGAAAATTCAATTCCATAAAAGTACAAAATACCGGTATTTATACCATTGGTAACAACAATAACTCCAGCAGGATTGATTTTGATTATGATGAAAGTAACCTCGCCTTTTATGTCGAGGCCCGAAAAACAATAAAAAAGTTTAGTTTTACAGCCGGACTACGGTTTGAGGATTTTAATGTAGAACGTATCACAAATACTGCAATCGGAACCATAACATTTAGGAACACCCGCTTTTTTCCAAACATTAATGCCAATTACGCCCTTACAGGAGATATTAATTTGTCCGGTTCCTATTCTAAAAAAATCTCCCAGCCCAGTTATGATGTCTTAGACCCCAATAATGGCGCTTCTTTTGACCAGTATAATACTTCGCAGGGAAACCCTTTTTTAAAACCGATCTTCTTTGACAACTACGAATTTAAAATTTCCGCTTTTCAGTTTGTACAATTGGGCGTTAACTATACCGCATCCAAGAACAATAACCTCTTTATTTATAATGCAGCACCGGGCGAATTAGTAAGTAACCAGACGGCCCAGCAATTTGATGAGTTTAATACATTTAGTGCTTTCGTATCCTTCCCCATACCTTTAGATTATTTCTTAAAAGGCAAAGAAGAATTCAAAAAAAGAATGAGTAATATAGACCAGATGAATTACATCTTTTTAAATATCAATTACGTAAAATCAGATATTAAAGGTTACGTCTTTCCTTATACCAATAAAGCCATTACCAATTATGGGGCGCAGTCACAAATCATTCTACCATGGAATATTAAAAACGCTATATCCTACTTTATCTTACCTACAGGTACCTGGCAGATTTATAAAATTACGAAGCCCATACAGCAGTTTGATATTTCGTTTAACAGGGACTTTATGAAGGGGAAACTAAAACTGGGCCTACATTGTTTTGATGTATTTAATGCTAACGAGGTAAACGCTCTAATAGCAGGCAACAACCTGAATACCAATTTCAGGCAAAAGCAGGATAGCCGTACCTTTAGGGTTTCACTAACGTATAATTTTGGTAACCTGAAACTAGAAAAAGAAAATACCAATATTAATACCGAGAAAGTAAATAGTGGCGGAGGATTATTAAAATAAAGAAGCCGTCCCGCAATGGTAAACTGCAACAAATTTTAGACAAGTCTGTAATTAATTTTGATAATAGGAGTTCGATAGTGTATCGGGCTCCTATTATTCAGTGTTAAGCAGCCTTATAATTTTTTGGGCGTATCCCTTCGGGCCGGGCTTTCCGTTGCAATCTTTTTGTTCGTTCCTCACCAAAAAGGATTTTCACTGCAATCCCTTACGCGCCTGCCGCAACAATTAGTGATGTAATTTCTAAAAAAGTTTCCAGATTAGAGATAGTAAATGAAATAATAAATAGCGTGAGAGAAGTAAATGCGCCAACTTTCCTCATAAATAATAGTAGTAGTATAAATTTCTCCCAGTTAAGGCAGAGGATTATAAAAATAAAAGATTCAATAAATAATCTTTTATTTTTTCTTTTTCTTTTTGAATTTCCTACCGTACCAGATTAAAAAACCTGTGACTGGAAGGCTGGCCGAAATTAATGAGGCTATAAATGCGAGTATCTGCCCCGGAAGACCTAAAACTTTACCGATGTGGATATCAAAGTTCAAGGCGCGCATTTTTTGCCCCGGAGTGCTTCCTGCATACGTTTCTGTATGTAAAAGTTGTGCCGATGACTGATCATAATACAATGTCTCACTATCATAAAATGTGGTAGCACTTTTATTTTTAGTAATTGATATTGGTGTTTCTGGTGATTTCGGGAAATATATCGCCAAAATTTCAAAATCCTTTTTATTATAATGGTCTTTAAAAACCGGATCAAATTTTCCTTTAATCAATGGGGCGCTACTTGTAAACTCTTTTGCAGGGGCAGAATAGGCTCCGCCGTTGGCAATCCAGTCTACTGTTTCCTGCATCCAGTCAAAGCTCCAGGTCAGGCCCGTTAGTGCAATAATCAAAGCCAGTAAAAAATGATAAAAACCAAACACATTATGGGCATCATAATTTACCCTTCGCCATTTGGCATTCCAACGTATAGTGAACCGTTGTTTCAGTGAAGTTTTATTTTTAGGAAACCACAGGATTATTCCGGTAATCAGCATCAGTACAAAGATGATAACAGCTACTCCTATAATGGTTTCTCCAATTTCATCAGGAAGTAAAAGACTATAATGTATTTTTATAACAAAAGCGAAAAAATCATTATTTATATCTTTTATTTTTAATACTTCTCCTGTATACTGGTTAATATATACATAATGATATAAAGACTGTTCTTCTGAAAAGACATAATAATGAGCGGTTTTTCCAGGGTCTTTGTAATACGAAATATATTCATATTTTGGATCTATTGTTTTGCCCAAATCTTCTTCCAGTGCTTTTCTCCCAATTTCCTTCAACGCTTCCGGTAATAGAATTGGCCCTTGTTGCGGTGTTATATTGGTAAATTGATGTTCATACAACGAACGAAGTTCTGTTTCGAAAACATAGATACAACCTGTGATACTTACTATAAATACAATAAGCCCGGAAGTGAACCCGAGCCAAAGGTGAATCTGCCTGACTGCTTTCTTAAATTTTGATTTAGAACGCATAGTTCAGTGTTATTCTAAAACTTGTAGGCCTGCCGGGCCATAAATTAGCCGGGCCATAGACTCCACTCCAGTACCTGGTGTTCGTAATATTATAAATATTGGCACTCAGGTTAATGTTCTTTATTTTATAACTAAGGGCAGCATCAACAGTAGTATACTCTGGCACTTCAAAACCTTCAATAAATGTACTTCGTTTACTGAGATAATTGAATCCGGCACCAATCCCTAGGTTTTTTAACTTTGTGGTGCTAAACGTATATTTTAGCCAGGCATTGGCATTGGTATTTGGTGCATTCGGAAACCAGCCTGGCAGACTTAAACTATAGCCTCCATCACCTGGTGTTGTGGCCTCATTATAAGCATAGTTAACCATTACATTCAATTCATCTGTAATTTTACCCTGGGCACTGATTTCAATTCCTTTACTTTTCACATTGTCAATAGTAATTAACCTTATCCTTTCCTCCGAATTAGTAGGGTCATTAGCAAGTACATTATATTTTTCAATATAATATAATGAGACAGTTGTTAGTAGCCTGTTGTTAAACCATTCCCTTTTTGAACCTACTTCATACTGAACACTCCTTTCAGGATCAAATGGCCCACCTGCTTCTAAACCGGAACTAGTCTGTGGCTGGAACCCTCTTGAGTAACTAAAATAAACCGACATGGCTTCATTAGGTAAGAATACAATTCCTGCTCTTGGGATAAACTCTTCCGCTTCAAGGTTATCAGTACCAGTGGTAGCGTTATTTGTTACATCTTTAAAATTTTGATTAAACCGATGCGATTCATATCTTCCCCCTAACAACAATTTTAGTTGTTGTGTAATAGAAATCTGGTCCTGAAAATAAAAAGCAGTTAAGTATGTTGATTCATTGGCAGCATACGGCGCATCATAACCTGTGGGATTAGAGTCAGTTCTTGGATTAGCTTTATAAATTGCCAGTGCCTGTTCATAATCATAAACGCCCCAACCAAATTCCGGATTATTCAGATTAAAATCTCTTTTTTCCAAACTGCCGTATACATAGTTGTTGTAACTAAAACTATAATCGAATCCCGCTACCATTTCATGCTGCATTTTTGCTATTTCATGTTTAAAGTTTACAAAAGAACTTGACTGGTAACCTTGAGGTGTCGCTTTTCCATAATTATTTATCAAAGGGATAATATCATTCTCAGCACCTGTCATAAAGTTCCGTGGACTAAGATCAGCTTGTTCCTGGACAGTTTCGCTGCTCCTGAGTAAAGTGGTAAACTTTAATTTCCCGTTAAACCTATGACTAAATACAATTTGATTGGACATGGAGATGGTTTTGCTATAGCCATTAGGATCAATCATAGAAAAATCTATGGGGTACCTTTCTAAGTCCCATGTTTTGTTATCAGGATTATGTAATGCCGGTACGCCCCTTTCGTAACCCATCCTTCGCCTGTCGCTATTAAAGTTCAATTCATAGTTAATTGTTGTGTTTTCGCTAAAATTAAACTGTAGTTGTGGTGCCAGAAAAAAATTTTTAATTCTTTGGTTCCTATCGAGTTGCCCTGTATTTTCATAACCTGCAATAAGCCGGTATAGTATTTTTTTGTCCTTGCTCAAAGGCCCGGTAGCATCGGCCATAAAACGGTTCTGGTCAAAACTGCCCAATGTATACTCTATTTCATATCTTGGTATGGCCTTTGCTTTTTTGGTAACATGATTGATGATACCGCCAGGGTTTCCTGCACTAAATAATACAGATGCGGGCCCTTTTATGGCTTCAATACTTTCTAAATTATAGGTTAAAGATGCCTGGTCAAAGGAATACAAATCGCCCCGTATCCCATTGTAGGCAAAGTTCCCCGCATTGCTCCTGAAACCACGTAAAACATAATCGGAATATTGAGATGAAGAAAATGCATTTACCCCTACCATCGATTTTATAGCTTCAGCCACTGTTTGTATCTGCCTGTCCTTGATCAATTCCTGGCCAATTATCTGGATCGACTGCGGGTTCTCCAGGTTTTTAATCTCTAACCTGTTAACGTTCTGACTGATTTCCCTGCGGTAGTTTCTTTGTGCTTTGATAATTACTTCGTTCAATTCATTTTTATTTTCTTTCAAAATGATTTCATCCAGAATTAATTCTTGTGTATTCATAAGGTCAACCGGAATTTCTTTTGATTCCAAACCTGAAAAATAAATGAATAAATTATACTTGCCCGGAACAATTGTAGTAATGCTAAAAGCACCATTTTTATCAGAGACGGTCTTATAACTTGAATTTTTTAATTCAATATTTACTGCTGCTGCCGGAAAACCGTCTGATGTGACTATTCTACCTTTGATGCTTGAGGATTGCGAAACGGCCGATAAAGAAAATACTAAGAACAAAATAGTGTAAATATTTTTCATACTTTATTAATAATTGAAGCACAAAAATATTATTTAGAATTAGTTTAAACAAATATTATTTATATTTATTTTAAATAAAAATAAGCTAACAACAAAAAGCCCCATTTACATGAGGCTTCTCTTTAATTAAAAGATAAAATTATTTAATGTTTATTTAGCTTAACCTGATTGTTAATTCCTATTGTATCTCCTTTTGTGCTGTTTCCTTTTTTATACAACACGCCTTTTCTGATGAAGCAATAAATTTTCCGTTGGCATCATAATGAGAAAGGCAAGCTTCTTTTTCTTCAGGAGTGCAGCCTACCTGATCACACATCTTGGCGCATTCTTCTTTGGTCATAGTCACACATTTGCTCCTATCACATTTGCCAATCATTTTATGTACACCAGCATCTGCCTTTACGCCTGTTTCAAGATGTCCGTTACCTAAGATTGGTGCAATAACCAATCCTATTAAACAGGTTAATTTGATTAAAATATTCATTGATGGTCCCGAAGTATCTTTAAAAGGATCACCAACAGTATCTCCTGTAACGGCCGCTTTATGGGCATCAGATCCTTTATAGGTCATTTCACCATTGATCATCACACCTGCTTCGAATGATTTTTTAGCATTGTCCCATGCGCCACCGGCA